>JAWWPY010000585.1:0-46826 GCA_033854735.1 Streptosporangiaceae bacterium
ACCGGCAGCCTCAGCAGCCCGAATTCCAGCACCTTGGTGGACAGTTCCAGGCTCGCGTCGAGGCTCGCGTCACGCCAGCTCACGCCGATGTCGCAGGACGCCGCGAGCTGCATGGCCGCCTCCCGCGGGACGCCGCCGTGCCAGATCACGCCACCGGCGCCGGGCTCGGGCCGCTCCGCGCCCGGCGTGCCGGGCGCGGTCCGGGGAGGGCCCAGCGCGCTGCGCATCCGGCGGGCGTACCCAGTGTCCGAAGGATCGTTGTGGATCTTATCCCCGACCATGTGCATCTCGGCGGTGATGCCCCGCGCCGCGAGCAGGCCAGGGAGCTGGGTCATTTCGTAGGTGTTCCAGCGCGGCGCGAACTTGCCCGTGTAGACGAGCCGGAGCGCGCCGCCGCCGATCCTGGTGCGCTCCTGGGGCTGGGACGGCACCACGGGGGTGGGCACCACGGGCGGCATCAGCACGCACGTGCCACATGCGTGCGGGGCGCTGCCCTCCAGGAACGACCGCAGCTCCTCGGTCTGGCACAGCAGGTAGCGCGAGGCTGCCGCGATCTCGCCCAGCTCGGCGGCCTTCTCCTGCGTCATGGCGGCCACCGACTGAGGGATGTCGGTGAGATAGGTCCACAGGCGCCCGGCGAAGGCGCCGCCTGCCACGACCTGGGATACGACCCGCCAGCCGCGGAGCACCACGAGATCCTGCCGCTGTTCCCGGTCGAGCCGGGCCAGCAGCTGGGCCGCCCGGGCCGCGCTGAGGCTGGCCGTGCCCAGGCCGCTGATCAGGTGCTCGGTGTGCGGGCGGCGGACGGTAACGCCGGGCTCAGCGAGCAGCGGGGCGATCAGCCGGTCGGTACGCACGGGTGCCTTGACGACCAGCGTCACCGCGCAGCCGGCCCGGGCCAGGGCTTGGACCATGGACTGCACCCAGATCGCCGACCCGTCGATCAGGTTCAGGTCGACGTCGCCGTAGACCAGCGCGCTGAGTCCGGCCATCGCGAGCCTCCAGTCAGGGGGAATGGCACGTCAGGGGGGAGGGCAGTCAGGCGGGGACGGCCAGCATTCTCAGCCCGTGGCGGCCCCAGGCATCCGGCGCCGGTGCGTCCGGCACCAGCAGGTCGCGCCGGGCCAGGGCCGGCTGGATCGCGCGGGTGAACACGTAGCCGTCCCCCGGAGCAAGGCCCACCGCGTCCGCCCGGGAGCACTCCACGGCGCAGGCCAGGTCGAGCAGGTAGCACTCCGGATGGTCATGAGCCGTGTCCCAGGGCGCCAGCCACGGCGAGCGGGCGGCCGCCGCCAGGGCGGCCAGGCCGGTCCCGGCCACCACCCGGACCACGGCGCCCGAGTCGGCCAGCCCCCGCAGGGCCCGCGCCGCGGCCTGCCGCTGGATGGCGGCGGCGGCGTCCGGATGCGGCCCGGCGAGCGAGACGATCACCTCAGCCGGCCGGAGCCGCTGCCGCATCAGGTCACGGCCGAACCGCTGCGTATGGGAGGCGCTGGGCAACTCGGCCAGGACGGCGATCCGGCGGGACGGCGTCACGTCGGCAGGCAGGCCCGCCATCCGGGCCAGCCCGGCCAGCCGGGCCGGTGTGGCATGACTCTCGAAGAGGTCCCGGAGCACCGGCCGGATCTCCGCCGGACCGCGCGCGCCCGCCTTCCGGCCGGCCTCGATTTCCCTGGCCGCCCGCGCGGTGTCCGGGCCGGGGGCACCTCCGGAGGCCGGCAGCACGGCGCCGGCCGGCCCGACCACCCGGGCCCCCGAGGCGAGCTGCTCGCGGGCCTGGGAGTCATTCGCCGCGACGAAGAGGCCGTGCTCGCGGTACCGGGCGGGCGCCGAGCGCCAGCGGGCATCGACGGGGACGGTGATCAGGCTGTGGCCGGCGGTCAGCCCGTGGCCGGCGGTCAGCTCGTCAAGAATGCGGCGCACGGCTAGCGGCTCACGCGGATCGCGGCGGGCCGCGTATACCGGATCGCACGGGCGTCCTGGATCCAGGCCGATCGGGTTGAACCTGGCCAGCTGGACCCCGAGATCGCCGTCGATAACCGCATCGCAGCTCGCGGTGAGCCAGTCCAGGCCGGGGGTGCGATGCGAGGGTGCGTTGCGCAGCAGGACCACGGGCTTCCCCAGCGAGCGGGCCAGGCTGACCACGGCCGCGAGCCGCCTGCCGCGGTCCGTCGCGGCCGGGTCGCCGGCATACGCCCAGCCGCAGCCGGGCAGCAGGGCGGCGGTCTCGATCAGCACCAGGTCCGCGCCGGTGCCTTCGAGCACGAAGTCGGCATCATGGGGGAGCAGTGGGTGCACGACAGCGTCGGGCTCGATCGTGGCGCAGCTCAGCGCGGTCAGCGCGCCGGTGATCACCAGCCTGCCCGCACCGCCGGAACTCTCGCCGCTCAGCTGCCCGGGGGCGGTGAAGGCCGCCAGCCAGCGGTCGCCCAGGCCCTGGCCGCCACGGTCCTGGAGCAGGGCCAGCGGGCCGCCCAGCCCGTCCGCCGGATCGCCGCCGGCGCGCCGGGCCGCGGCAGCGCCGCTGCGGTCCCGCCACAGCCGGTACAGGCTGAGCGGCAGCCGGGGCCCCTCCCGCCACGGGTGCCGGGCCACCCCCACTACCGCTCTCCCCACTTCGAGCGAGGTCGAGCGTTCCAGCGCCATCAGCTTCTCTTGCCCACCCACCAGCTCGCGCTGCGCATTTCGCAACGCGCGGGCCAGCCGGTCCCGTTCCAGCGTGCCTGCGGCCTGAGCGGTCCCAGGAGCCTCACCGGGACCGTCGGCCGCGGCACCAGGATCTGGGATGCCCCCGTCGCCCGCCTGCTCCAGGTCGGCGAGGCGCGCCCGCAGCGTCTGCTCGACGAAGCTGCCGAGGAGGTACTCGTTCATGTTCGGCAGCGCTGAGTCCCGGTCCGGGGGCTCGGCGGGCGCCGGACCGGCCCGGGCGAGCACGATCGCGCTGGGAAAATCCGCGTCATCCAGCGCCGCGACCTGCAGGATCAGGCAGCTGCGCGCCGCCAGCAGGCCGAGGATCTGCTGGTAGGGCAGCTGAGCAGGGACAAAGCCGAGCAGCAGCAGGCCACGCGCGCCATCCGGAAGCTGGCGCGCGACCCGCCCGAACACCTCCAGGGAGAGGTGCCGCGCTGGGTCCGGCCCCACCGGTATCACCGTGAGGGTGTCCGGGCCCAGCTGCTGCCCGTCGTCTCCGTTCCCGGGGTCGAGGCGCCAGTAACCGATGCTGTCCGCCCCGGCCAGGTCCAGGTTGAGGGCCGGATCCAGGACGTTCGGGCCGGCCACCTCCACAATCTGGGCCACACCGTCCAGATGCCCTCGCACCAGATCGGCCAGCGACAGCACCGTGGGCCCGCGGTCCGGCCCGCGCGCTGCGGCCACGTCGGCCGTATACGTGTGCATCGTGTTCCCTCCGGGCCGCTGCCACCTGCTGGGCCGTGCCCTCTCCCGGCACGTACTCTGCCCCAGCGGCACCATGCGGCCTAGTGGTTGTTCTGTCTGTTTCCGCCTGGTCTGCCAGCTGTTCACGCGTGCGGGCTACGCTCCGCGTCCGTGAACGCCTGGCAGCGCACCCGCGGCCTCGGCCGCCACCATGACCCTGGTCAGTGGGGTCGCCCGGCCGGGCGCGCCCTGTCGGTGCGCCTGGTCACCCTGGCCGCATCGGTGGCCTGGCGGCATCTGGCCGACGACCCGGTCCGCGCGCTGGTGCTCGCCTGGCGGGTGCTGCCCGGCCGTTCCCGCGGGCTGGTCCGGCTCGCGGGCCGGTACGGCCGGGCGGTCACCGCCTGGGGCGCGGGCGACCGGGACGGCGCGCTGCACGCACTGGCTTCCCGGCCGCGCCACCTGGCCCGGTTCGCCCTGGCCGTGGACATGCCCGAAGCCGCGGCGCCCGCGCTGGCCGGGCTCGGCCCTGATGACCGGGCGAGGCCCGTGCTGACGGCGCGCCTGGCCTGGCGTGAGGGCCGGCTGTCCGATGTGGCCGCCGCGCTCGACGCGGCGCCGGGACGTCAGGCCAGGCTGCTGCGCGCGATGCTGCGCGCGCAGCGGCGGGCCCGCAGTCGCGGCTGGCCACCGGTCCGGCCGGCCCGGCGCAGGCCGGCCCGGCGCAGGCCGATCGGGCCCGTGCCGATCCAGCACCGTGTCACCGGGCGCGTGCTGCACATCGTCACCAACGCCCTGCCGAGCACCAGTGCCGGCTACACGGTGCGCACCCACCAGATCGCCGTCGCGCAGCGGGCGGCCGGGATGGACCCGCATGTGATGACCGAATGCGGCTTCCCGGTCGCGCAGGGGCGCCTGGACGCCCGCCGCACTGTCGACCTGGACGGGGTGACCTACCACCGGCTGCTGCCCATGACCCTTCCCCGCCGCTGCGATGCGGCCCTGGCCAAAGGTGCGGACCTGGCCACCGACCTGGTCGGGCGGCTCAGGCCAGCGGTGCTGCATGCGGCGAGCAACCACGTCAACGGGCAGCTGGCCTTGGCCCTGCGCGAGGTGCACGGCCTGCCCGTGCTGTACGAGGTGCGCGGTTTCCTTGAAGATTCCTGGCAGTCACGGCACCCCGGCGACCTGTCCCGCAGTGACCTCTACCGGCTCAGCCGCGACCTGGAGACTCACTGCATGCGCGAGGCCGACCTCGTGGTGACCCTCGGCGAGGCGATGCGGGAGGAGATCGTGGCCCGGGGCATCCCGGCGGAGCGGGTGCTGGTGGTGCCGAACGCCGTCTCCGGTGAGTTCCTCAGCCCGCTGCCGGACGGCCGCGGGCTGCGGGCATCGCTCGGCATAGGGCCGGATGAGCCGGTGGCCGGGCTGGTATCAAGCCTGTTCGCGCACGAGGGCGTGGCTACCTTCCTGGAGGCCGCCGCCCTGGCGCGGCAGCGCGGGCTGCCGGTCCGGCCGCTCATCGTCGGCGATGGCCCGGAGCGGGCCCGCCTCGAGCACCTGGCCGCCCGGCTCGGCCTCGGCGGGAAAGCCGTATTCACCGGGCGGGTGCCGCTCCGGGACGTCCGCCGGTACCACGCGGTTCTCGACGTGTTCGTGATCCCGCGCACCGATGACCGGGTATGCCAGCTGGTCACCCCGCTGAAGCCGGTGGAGGCGATGGCGAGCGGGCTGTGCGTCGTGGCGAGCGACGTCAGGGCGCTGCGGGAAGTTATCAAACACGGATCGACTGGGACATTAACGCTGCCGCACGATCCGGTAGCACTCGCCGATTGCCTGGAAATGCTCCTCTACAGTCCAGATGTTCGTCGGGAACTCGGCGCAAGGGCCCGTCAGTGGGTGGCCGAGGATCGGACCTGGGCGCGTAACGCGGAGCGGTACCGCCTGGCTTACGAGTCCCTCGGCGTCGGCTGAGCGTGTGGTCAACGCCCGAGGGGGAACGGTTCGGAATGCACTGCGATCTGCTCGTCATCGGACTGGGCTACGTCGGCCTGCCGCTGGCCCGGGAGGCCACGGCCGCGGGCATGACGGTGGTCGGCTATGACGTGAACCAGGCCATCGTGGACCGGCTCAACCGCGGCGGCTCGCACGTGGATGACATCCCGGCGGACGACGTGGCGGCGATGCTGGCCGCCGGGTTCCGCGCCACCGCTGACGAGAGCGCCGTTGGCACCCCCGAGACCGTGGTGATCTGTGTGCCGACGCCGCTGTCCGCCGCGAGCGGCCCGGACCTCACCGCCGTCCAGGCGGCGGCCGGCCTGGTCGGGCGGCTGCTGCGGCCGGGGATGCTGGTCGTGCTGGAATCCACCACCTACCCGGGCACGACCGACGAGATCCTTCGGCCCGTGCTGGAGGCCGCGTCCGGGCTCAGCGCCGGGGCGGATTTCTGGCTGGCCTATTCGCCGGAGCGGATCGACCCCGGCAACGCGCACTACGGGATCCGCAACACGCCCAAGGTGGTCGGCGGGCAGACACCAGCCTGCGCCACGGTCGCCGCCCGGTTCTACGGCAAGCTGTGCGACCAGGTGGTCCAGGCGGCCTCGGCCCGGGAGGCCGAGATGGCCAAGCTGCTGGAGAACACCTACCGCCACGTGAACATCGCGCTGGTCAATGAGATGGCGATCTTCTGCCACGAACTCGGCGTGGACCTATGGGATGCGATCAGGTGCGCGGCCACCAAGCCGTTCGGCTTCCAGCCGTTCTACCCGGGTCCCGGCGTCGGCGGGCACTGCATCCCGATCGACCCGAATTACCTCTCGTACAAGGTCCGCACGCTCGGCTATCCGTTCCGGTTCGTCGAACTGGCCCAGGAGATCAACGGACGGATGCCGGCCTACGTGGTGGACCGCGCGGCCGACCTGCTCAACCGGCACGCCAAGCCGCTGAACGGGTCCCGCGTGCTGCTGATCGGCGTGACCTACAAGCGGGACATCGCGGACCAGCGCGAGTCACCTGTCCGGCCGATCGCGCGCAAGCTTCGCGCGCGGGGGGCGATCCTCGCCTACCACGACCCGTTCGTGGCGGAGTGGTCCGTCGACGGGGACGCCGTTCCCCGGGTCGTGGACCTGGGCCCGGAGCTGCCCGGAACCGACCTGGTCATCGTGCTCCAGGAGCACCGCGCCTGCGACCTCGACCGGGTCGCCCGCGATGCCCCGCTCATCCTGGACACCCGCGGCCGGATCGTCAGCCGGCGGGCCGAGGTTCTGTGAGGCCGGGATGCGCGTGGTCGTCTGCACCGTGGTCCACCACCCGATGGACGCCCGGATCCTGCACCGGCAGATCCGGGCCCTGCTGGACGCCGGTCATCAGGTCAGCTACATCGCGCCGCTGCGCGCCTGCGGGGTGGCGCCCTGGCCGGGCCTGGCCGCGGCCGACGTGCCCCGCGCGGTGGGCCGCAGCCGGCTCGCCGCGCTCCGCGCCGCCCGCCGTGAGCTGGCCCGGCTCAGTCCCGGGGCCGACCTGCTCATCGTGCACGACCCCGAGTTGCTGCTGGTGCTGCCGCTGGTGGGCAGGCGCCCGCCGACCGTCTGGGATGTACACGAGGACACCGCGGCCGCGCTCAGGACCAAGGCGTGGCTGCCCGGCCTGCTCTGGCCCGCGATGGCCGCCGCGGTGCGCGCGGCGGAGCGGATCGCGGAGCGGAAGATCCACCTGATCCTCGCCGAGCACGGCTACGCGGGCCGGTTCCGCCGCAGCCATCCGGTCGTGCCGAACGCGACCTACGTGCCTGATCACCCCGCCCCGCCCGGGCGGGGCGACCGGGTCGTCTACATCGGCCATCTGTCACCGGACCGGGGCACCTCTGAGATGATCGAGGTCGGGCGGCTGCTCCAGCCGCACGGCATCGCGGTCGAGCTCATCGGGCCGGCCGATGCGCAGGCCCGGGCGGAGCTGACCCGCGCGCAGGCGGCCGGCCTGGTCCGCTGGCACGGATTCATGCCCAACGATCTCGCGATGCTGATGTCGGAGGGAGCCCTCGCGGGTCTTTCGCTGCTGCACGATGAGCCGAATTTCCGTCATTCCCTGCCGACCAAGGTCGCGGAGTACATGGCGCGCGCCGTCCCGGTGATCACGAGCCCGCTCCCGCTCGCGGCCGGCCTGGTCGAGCGGTACGGCTGCGGCACGGTGGTCCCGTTTGGCGACCCGCGTGCGGCGGCGGACGCTGTGTTGCGGCTGGCCGCCGATCCCGGGCTCCGGGCCAGGCAGGGGCGGCGCGGGCATCGCGGTGCGGCCGAATCCCTCGGCTGGCCTGCACACGCCCGCCCCTTCGTCGCGCAACTGGAGGAATGGGCCGCCGCGCCATCCCGCAGCGCCCACGCATCACCGGGCACGCAGACACCGCCGGTCCCGCCGCCGGCACCGCCCGTCCAGGTTCCCGCGCCATCGCCCGGACCGCGGCCCTGATGACGGACAGCACGTCCGTACCCGCCCAGCCTTTGGACGCGGTCAGAGGCAGCCTGGGTTCCCTGGCCCGGCTGGCCTCGCCGGCCCGGCTGGCCGCTCTCGCCCGGGACAACCAGATCCTCGCGCTGGCGCTCGGAGCGGGAGCCTTTCTCCGGGTACTCGCCGTGGTCGGGTTCCCGGGGGTTCGCTGGTTCGTCGGCGACTCGTTTCTTTACCTCGGTGCTGCCCTGCGGCCGCGGCCAGATCTCGGCAAGACCATTGGCTACTCCTTCTTTCTGCGCGCGCTTGAGCCGTTCCACAGCCTGATCCTGGTCGCCGTTGTCCAGCATCTGATGGGACTGGCCATTGGCGCTGGAGTGTACGTGCTGCTGCGGCGCAGCCAGGTGGCACGGCACTGGGCCGCGCTGGCCGCCGCCCCGGTGCTGCTGGACGGCAACGAGATCCAGCTTGAGCACATGGTGATGGCCGAGACCCTGTTCACGTTCCTTGTCATGATCAGCGTGACCCTGCTGCTCTGGCCGCCGCGTCCGTCGTGGCAGGCGTGCCTGGCGGCCGGGCTGCTCACCGGCTACGCGGTTCTCGTCCGCACGGAGGGGGTGCCGCTGCCCCTGGTTCTCGCCGGATACCTGCTGGTGCGCAGGGTGGGCTGGCGGCCGGTCGCCGCCGTCGTGGCGGGCTGCGCCGCGCCGATAGCCGGATACGTCATCTGGTTTCACTCCGTGAACGGCCAGTACGCCCTCACCCGCGCGGAAGGGTTCTACCTGTGGGGCCGGGTGTCCACGTTCGCCGACTGCGCGCAGCTAAAACCGCCCGCTGACGAGCGCCGCTTCTGCCTGTCCATGCCGCCCGCCCAGCGGCATCCGGCCGGGGCGATCATCTGGGAGACCCCGAAGATCCGCCATATGCCCGGCGGGCCGGTGACCGTGCGCAACAACCGGCTGCTGCGTGACTTCGCGATCCGCGCCATCCTCGCCCAGCCGGGCGGCTACCTGACCGCCATCGCCGGCGAGGTGGGTCTCGCCCTGGACTGGCGGCGGTATCCCTACCCGAGCGTGGGCACCAGCTCGTTCAACTACTTCCATCTCGAGCCGCAGGTAATACCCCACAGGAGCTGGATACCGGGCGGGACCGCGTCCAGTGACGTGCGGGCCTACGACCGGGCGAGCCCGAGCCGGGTGCTGCGGCCGGCGGCCTACCTGATCGGCGGCTACCAGCGGGTGTTCTACACCTGGGGGCCGCTGCTGGGCGCGATCCTGGCCATCGGGCTGGCCGGCCTGATCCGGTGCTGGCGCCGGCTCGGCGGACCGGGCCTGCTGCCCTGGGCCGTCGCCGTGGTGCTGCTCATCACCCCGATCGCGACGGCCGGGCTGAGTTATCGCTACCTGATACCGGTGCTGCCGTTCAGCGGGCTCGCCGCGGGACTGGCCGCGGTGCCCGGCAATGGCGGGGTGCCACCTCAGGGTGAGGCGATCCGGTTGAGCTGAGGTGGCAACTGGCTCGCCGCCGCCTTGTCCAGCAGGAACAGGGTGCGCTGCCGTCCGCGCGCACCGGCGGCAGGTACCTGGACGGGGCCGGCGCCGGACAGCGCCAGCCGCACCGCCCCGGCCTTCTCCGGCCCGGCCGCGAGCACCCACACGTCACGGGCGCACCGGATGGCGGGCAGGGTGAGCGTGAGCCGGGTTGGCGGCGGCTTGGGCGCACCCCGGACCGCGACCACCGGCCGCTCGTCGTAGAGCGCCGGCATGCCCGGGAAGAGCGACGCGACATGCCCCTCCGGGCCGATGCCGAGCAGCAGGACATCGAACGAGGGCACCGGGCCGTGGTCCTCGGGCCTGGTCGCCTTGCGCAACTCCGCCGCGTAGCTGGCCGCGGCCGCCTCGGGATCGTCGCCGTCCGGCCCGTCCGTCCCGGGCATGCGGTGTACCCGCCGCGGGTCGGTCGCCACGAACCGCAGCAGGGCCTGCTCGGCGGCCGCCTCGTTGCGTTCCGGGTGCCCGGACGGGAGGAACCGCTCGTCGCCCCACCAGATATCCAGATGCGGCCAGTCCACGGCGCCGAGGGCGGGCGCGGCGGCCAGCTCGGCCAGGATGGCCGTGCCGATGCCGCCGCCGGTGAGCACCAGCGAGGCGGCCGCCGATGCCGCCTGGGCATCCACCAGCCTGGTCACCAGGCGGGCGGCGGCCGCCTGGGCCAGCAGGCTCGCATCGTGATGCACGAGTACTTCAGGGGTGCTCACTTCCGGGTTCCGCCACCCGCGGTCGGCCCGGCACCCTCGGGGCCCCGCCGGCGGCCGCTCACTCGCTTCGCTCCGCCCGGCTCCGGCGCGGGCGCGGTGGCGAGGGGAGCGATGCTCTCGGCGTAGACCTCGTCGGGGTCCAGCCGGCGCAATTCCTCGGAGAGCAACTCGGATGTTTCCCTGCGGTGCAGCGACACCTTGCGCTCAGGCTGGTCGGGCCGCCGCAGCAGGGCCACCCTCCCATCCGGCCGGGTCAGCGAGATGTCGCCGTCTGCGGTGGTGAAGGTGACGCCGGTGATGCCCGGGCCCGCGGAAACCTCGGTCTCGAACGGGACAGCGAGCCGCGTGGACAGCCACGACGCGATCAGGTCCGCGCTCGGGTTACCCTGCTCCGCAGCCACCGCGCCGCCCATGATCGTGCCGTGCGGCTGGTCAAGGGTGGCCGCGAGGAGCGTCCGCCAGGAGGTGGCCCTCGTCCAGCTGAGGTCGGTGTCACCGGGCCGGTAGCCACGGGCCAGCGTCTCCAGGCAATGCCGGGGCTCGCTCGCCGCCGCGGCATCGGTGATCCGGCGCTGGGCCAGGGCGCCGAGCGGATCCGCGGCGGGTACCTTCGGAGGGATTCCCGGCCACCAGGTCACCACCGGCGTGTCCGGCATCAGCAGCGGGAGCACCACAGAATCCGCATGCTGGCCGAGTGGCCCGTACATCCTCAGCAGCACCGTCTCGCCCGGGCTGGCCTCGCCCACCCGGATCTCGGCGTCCAGGCGGGAGCCCGATTCCGGCCGCCGTATGATCACCGCGAGGACCCGGCACGGATGCTCACGCGCCGCCTCGCTCGCCGCTCGGACCGCGTCATACTGCGCGGTCTCGTCGGTCACGATGACCAGGGTGAGCACCATCCCGCTGGCCGGGCCGCCGAGTCGCTGGCGCGCCTGCCGCAGCGCGTCGTGAATCTGGCCGGTGCTGGTCTGGGCCAGGTCGATCATCATGCATGGCCTCGTCTCGTCGATGCCAGCGGTCGGTAAGACAACTGCGTCCTCACAGCCGGCGCCACGCCCGTCCGTCCCTGGCCATCAGCTCATCCGCTGAGGGCGGCCCCGCCGTCCCGGCCGGATACTGCTCTGGCTTGGTGTGCTTGGCCCAGAATTCCTCGATCGGGTCCAGCACCGTCCAGGACAGCTCGACCTCCTTATGCTGCGGGAACAGTGGGGGATCCCCGATCAGGACGTCCAGTAGGAGCCTCTCGTATGCTTCGGGGCTGGATTCGGTGAACGACTCGCCGTAGGCGAAGTCCATGTTCACGTCGCGGACCTCCATGGCCGAGCCCGGCACCTTCGAGCCGAACCTGACGGTGACCCCCTCGTCCGGCTGTACCCGGATGACGAGCGCGTTCTGGCCCAGTTCCTCGGTGTCGGTCGCGGCGAACGGCAGGTGCGGAGCGCGCTGGAACATCATCGCGATCTCCGTCATCCGCCGCGGCAGCCGCTTCCCGGTGCGCAGGTAGAACGGCACTCCGGCCCAGCGCCTGGTCTCCACGCTGAGCTTGACCGCGGCGTAGGTCTCCGTGCGTGAGTCGGCCGGGATGCCGTCCTCCTGCAGGAATCCTGGCACCTCCACACCGCCCTGCCAGCCGGCCGCGTACTGCCCGCGGGCCGTCCCGGCGGCCAGGTCTTCCGGAGGCTGGACCGCCGAGAGCACCTTCTCCTTCTCCGCCCGCAGGGAGTCGGCGTCGAACGATACGGGCTCCTCCATAGTGGTCAGGGCCAGCAGTTGCATCAGGTGGTTCTGGATCACGTCCCGCGCGGCGCCGATCCCGTCGTAGTAACCAGCCCGTCCGCCGATGCCGATGTCTTCGGCCATCGTGATCTGCACGTGATCGACGTAGCCGCGGTTCCAGATCGGCTCGTACAAGGTGTTGGCGAAGCGCAGCGCGAGGATGTTCTGCACCGTCTCCTTGCCGAGGTAGTGATCGATGCGGAACACGGAATGCTGCCCGAACACGTCGTTAAGGAGGCCGTTGAGTTCCTGCGCGCTGGGCAGGTCATGGCCGAACGGCTTCTCGATCACCACCCGGCGCCACGGCTGCGGCCGCCCCGGTGCGGCCGCCGCCGCCGACGACAACCCGGACCGCTTCAGCTTCTCGACCACGACCTGGAAGAACTTCGGCGGGACGGACAGGTAGAAGGCATAGTTGCCACCGGTCCCGCGCTCGGCGTCGAGCGTCCGCACAGTCTGCGCCAGCCGGTCGAAAGCGTCGTCGTCGGAGAACTCGCCAGGCACGAACCTGACGCCCTCGGACAGCTGGTTCCAGACCGTCTCGCGGAACGGTGTCCGCGCGTGCTCCTTGACTGCCTGGTACGTGACCTGGGCGAAGTCCTCGTCTTCCCAGTCACGGCGGGCGAAGCCGACGAGCGAGAAACCCGGCGGCAGCAGGCCACGGTTGGCCAGGTCGTAGATGGCGGGCATCAGCTTCTTGCGGGCCAGGTCGCCAGTCACGCCGAACATGACCAGCACGCAGGGGCCTGCGACGCGGGGGATCCGCCGGTCCCGGGGATCCCGCAGCGGGTTAACCGTCATGCATATGCTCCTGTGGCGCTGGTGCTCGCGGCCGCGAGCAGCTGGGCGATGCCGCTGGCGCGGTCGTGCAGGTGCAATCGGACAATGGGCCGACCGCGCTCGCGCAGTGCGCGCAGGTCGCCGAGCGCCTGGGCGAGATGCAGCCGGCCCAGCGTAAAGGGCTGGCCGGGCACCTCCACATCACGCTGGACGGCCCCGGTGATCTGCAGGAACACACCACTGGGCGGGCCGCCTTTATGATACTGGCCGGTCGAGTGCAGGAACCGGGGTCCCCAGCCGAATGTCACCGGGTGCGTGGTCCTGGCGGCCAGCGCATCGCGCAGATGGGCCGCCGCGCCGTCTCCCACCCGGTCCAGGTAGGCCATGATCGCCAGGTAGCCGCCCCGGGGCGGCGACCAGAGCAGTGTGTCGAACACGCCGGCCAGGTCAGTCACGTCCCGGAGCACGTCGGGCTCGGCATGTACTTCGACCGCGCCGTCCACGAACGCGGGCCGGCCGGTGGGCAGCGGGCCTTGGCCGGCCTCGGCCAGCAGCATCGTGGTGTTCTCCTTCGACTCCGCCACGTTCGGCTGGTCGAAGGGGTTGATGCCGAGCAGTCGGCCGGCCACGGCCGCGGCGTACTCCCAGATCAGGAACTGCGCGCCGAGCGGCCCGTGGACCGAGGTGTCGACCGGCCGCCTGGGTGCGCCCAGGCCGATCAGGTGGATGTCCGGGCCGGGGGAGAAGCCTGGCGAATCCTCGCTGGGCACCACGACCGGCAGGATGCCGCGGCCTTGCTTGCCCGTGGACTCAGCCAGCAGCTGCTCGACCCAGTCGCCGAAGCCGGGGATCGTCGAGTCCGCCTCGGCGAGCACCGCCTTGTCGTGACCGGCCAGCGCGTAACCGCCGAGTGCGGCCCCGAGGGTGAGGCCCGGATTGCCGTCCGCACCGGACAGTTCGGAAAGCGCGCCCTCCGCGTCATCCAGCAGACGGCTCACGTCAGCGCCGGCCAGCCCGGCGGGCAGCAGGCCGAACGCGGTCAGCGCACTGTACCGGCCGCCCACGTAGGGATCGGCCTGCACCACGTGGTAACCGGCGTCCCGGGCGGTGTTCTCCAGGGGCGAGCCGGGGTCGGTCACCACGATGAACCGCCGCTTCAGGGCGCTGCCGGTGATCCCCCCGGCGGCGAAGGCCTGCTCGTAGATGCGCCGGTGGCTGTCGGTCTCGACGGTGCCGCCGCTCTTGCTGGACACCACGACGAGCGTGCGGCCCAGCCGGTCGCCGAGCGCCCGGGCGGCCTGGTGCGGGTCGGTGGTGTCCAGGATGGTGAGGCGCACCCCAGCGGCCCTGGCGATCACTTCGGGGGCGAGCGACGAGCCCCCCATTCCGGCCAGTACCACATGCTCAATGCCGTCCGCCCGGCTCCGTTCCGCCAGTTCGCCGATCTCCGGCAGCAGCTCACGGGAGAATTGAGGCGCCTGGAGCCAGCCGAGCCTGATCGACGCCTCCGGCTCGGCCGCCGGGCCCCACAGGGTGGCGTCGCCCGCGGCCAGCGCGCCGGGTACGCCGTCCGCGGTCAGCTTGCCGAGCGCCTGCCCGGTCGCCTCATTCACCGCGGTGCTGCGCGTCTGCACCGTCACCGAAGGCGCCCGGGCATGCGCCCACGTGCCGCCGGGCGGCCCGGTGCTCATGGTTTGGCCACCGCCGCCATGTTGGTCTCGATCGTCTCCAGGAACTCATGCCACGACGTGGCGAACTTCTGCACGCCCTCCGCCTCGAGCACCTCGACCACGTCGTCGTAGGAGATGCCGAGCGCGGCGAGATCGGTGAACACCTGCCTGGCCTCGTCGTAGGTGCCCCGTACCGTGTCGCCACGCAGCACGGCGTGGGCGGCGGTGGCGTGCAAGGTGGCCTCCGGCATGGTGTTCACCGTGCCGGGCGCGACCAGTTCCACCACGTACATGGTGTCCTCATAAGCCGGGTCTTTCGTGCTGGTGGAGGCCCACAGCGGCCGCTGTGGTGCCGCGCCGGCCTGTTCCAGGGCCGCCCACCGGGGGCTGGCGATCCGCTGTTCGTGCAGTTCGTAGGCGAGCCGGGCGTTGGCGATCGCGGCCTTGCCGCGCAGCGCGGCCGCCTCCGGCGTGCCGATCTTGTCCAGCCTCCGGTCCACCTCGGTGTCGACCCGGCTGACGAAGAAGGATGCCACCGAACCGATGGGAGCCAGGTCATGCCCGGCCGTGGCCGCCTGCTCCAGGCCGGCCATGAAGGCGTCGATGACCTGCCCGTAGCGCTCCAGCGAGAAGATCAGCGTCACGTTGACGCTGATTCCCTCCGAGATGCACTGGGTGATCGCGGGCAGGCCCTCGAGGGTCGCCGGGATCTTGATATACAGATTCGGGCGGTCCACCTGCCACCACAGGGCCCGGGCCTCGGCGATGGTCTTCGCGGTGTCCTTGGCGATCCGCGGGTCGACCTCGATGGAGACCCGCCCGTCGATGCCGTCCGTCGAGTCGTAGACCGGCCGCAGGACGTCGCAGGCCCAGCGGATGTCGTAAGTCGTGATCGCCCGCGCGGCCTCGTCGATATGCACGCCGCGCACAGCCAGGTCCGCGAGTTGCGCGTCGTAGGCGGTTCCGGTGCTCACCGCGTGCGCGAAGATCGTCGGGTTGGAAGTGACCCCGGACACGTGCATGTCGCGGACCAGGGTCGCGAGGTTCCCCGTGGTCAGCCGCTCCCGGCTGATGTCGTCGAGCCAGATCGCCACGCCCGCGGCGGTCAGCGCGGCGAGGATGTCGTCGGGCTGGGAAAGCTTGTCCTGTGGCTGGGAGGTCATGACTCCTGGCTCCTTGCTTGTCTTGCTGGTCAGTGCGGCCCTCAGTCGGCCCGTGCGGTGCTCAGCCGGGTCAGGCTTGAGCGGGCGGCCGCCACCACGCGATCCGATGTGAACCCGAACTCCTGGTACAGCGTCGCGCCCGCGGCAGAAGCCCCGAAGTGCTCAAGGCTGACGCACTCGCCTGCATCTCCCACGAACGCCCGCCAGCCCATCGCGATGCCAGCCTCGACGCTGACCCGGGCCCGGACCCGCGGCGGCAGTACTTCCTCTTGGTAAGACGCATCCTGACCGGCAAACCATTCCACGCACGGCATGGAAACCACTCTGGTCGGAATTCCATCGTCCTGCAGGACGGTGCGGGCGGCCAGCGCGATCTGCACCTCGCTGCCCGTGGCGATGATGATCACCTCGGGTTGCCCATCGGTGCCCTCCGCGAGGATATAGCCCCCGCGGGCCGTTCCCTCCGCGCTGGCCAGGCCCTCCGCGCTGCCCGGCGAGCGGTCCACCACGGGCAGGTTCTGCCGGCTCAGGCACAGGCCCGCGGGCCGGTCGGTGTGCTCAAGGACCGTCCGCCAGGCCACCGTCGTCTCGTTCGCGTCGGCGGGGCGCACCACGTCGAGGCCGGGAATGGCGCGCAGCGCCCACAGGTGCTCCACCGGCTGGTGGGTGGGCCCGTCCTCACCGAGCCCGATGGAATCGTGTGTCCAGACGTAGGTCACCGGCGCGCCCATCAGCGCGGCCAGCCGCACGGACGGCCGCATGTAGTCGCTGAACACCAGGAAGGTCCCCCCGTACGGCCTGGTGAGCCCGTGCAGCGCGATCCCGTTGAGAATGCCGCCCATGGCATGCTCCCGGATCCCAAAGTGCAGTGTGCGGCCGAACTCGTTGCCCGGGAACATCGCGGTCTGGTGCTCCGGCGGGATGAACGACGGCTCACCTTTCATCGTGGTGTTGTTGCTACCGGCCAGGTCGGCCGAGCCACCCCAGAGTTCCGGCAGTACGGGCGCCAGAGCGTTGAGTATCTCGCCTGAGGCTTTTCTGGTGGCCATTCCCTTGGCGTCGGCCGGGAAGGCCGGCAGGCCGTTGGTCCAGCCCTCCGGCAGCCGCCTGGCCCTGAGCCGGTCCAGCATCACGGCCCGCTCCGGATGGGCGTCCGTCCAGGCGCCGAAGGACTCGTCCCACTCCGCCCGCAGCCGCTTGCCGCGGTCCATGACCTTGCGCGCATGCGTGAGCGCCGCGTCCTCGGTGGGGAACGACACGGCCGGATCGAAGCCCAGGATCTCCTTGGTCGCGGCGACCTCGGCGGCACCCAGCGCCGCCCCGTGGGCCTCACCGGTGTTCTGCGCGTGCGGCGCGGGCCAGGCGATGATCGTCCGCAGCGCGATCAGCGACGGCTGCCCCGTGTGGTCCCGGGCCGTGATCAGGGCCTGGTACAGGGCGTCGACGTCCTCGTGGTAGCCGCCGGGCTGGCGCCAGTTCACCCGCTGCACATGCCAGCCGTAAGCCTCGTACCGGGCGCAGACATCCTCCGACTTGGCAATGTTTGTGTTGTCTTCGATCGAGATGTTGTTGTCGTCGTAGAGCAGGACCAGGTTGCCCAGATCCTGGTGCGCGGCGAGGGCGGACGCTTCGTGGCTGATGCCCTCCTCGATGTCGCCGTCAGAGGCAAACACGTAGATGTGGTGATCAAACGGGCTGGTTCCGGCGGCTGGGGCGGGGTCGAGCAGCCCGCGCTCCCGCCGCGCTGCCATCGCCATGCCGACCGCGTTGGACAGGCCCTGGCCGAGCGGGCCGGTCGTGGTCTCCACGCCCGGGGTGAGCCCGTGCTCCGGGTGGCCCGGGGTGCGGCTACCCCACTTCCGGTAGGCCCGGAGGTCATCGAGGGTCAGTCCGTAGCCGGACAGGTACAGCTGGATGTACAGGGTCAAGCTGGAGTGACCGCACGACAAGACGAAGCGATCCCGGCCCGGCCAGCCCGGATCGGCCGGGTCGTGCCGCATGATGCGCTGGTAGAGCAGGTAGGCGGCGGGTGCCAGGCTCATCGCCGTCCCCGGGTGGCCGGAACCTGCCTCCTGCACCGCGTCCATGGCCAGGACCCGGATGAGGTCGACGGCCCGCGCGTCCCCCGCCGTCCACTCGAGCGGGCGAGATGGCGTGGTGTCAGATGGGCTGCTCACCGTGGGATCAGGGCTCCTCTCCAGGCCCGCGCCGGCCCCCGCGGCGGCGAGCATTCGATCGCTGGCACGACCTTATCCCCAGTGTGCGCTCTACCCCCGCCGGCCCCCAATGGCCGGCCGGCCGGGCCCGGGTTGTTCACTGCCGGTTGTCCGCCGCGACGCTCAGGTCGCCGGAGGGTACGCTCCCTGCCATGGTCACCCCTATGCCCGGTTCCGACCCCCGGGGAGTTATCGCCGGGGGCGGCACTGGCCGGCCGCGCGCGGGCCTCATCGCCGGCATCGTGGTGGCGATCGCATGCGGGATGGTCGTGCTCGGCACGGACCTGCTGCAGAGCGTGGACGCCGCGGGTCACAGTGTGGCGCCGTTCTTTATCGCGCTGCCCTTTGCCTTGCTTCCGGTCCCGCTGCTGGTGGCCCTGGTGCTGCTGGTCGACCGGCTCGAGCCTGAGCCGCGGATCAACCTGATCTTCGCGTTCGCGTGGGGGGCCGGGATCGCCGCGCTGCTCGCGGCGGTGATCAACACGGCCGGCCTGCTCTTCATCACCCAGCCGGATCTCGGCAACACCACCGGGCAGTACATCTCCGCGACCTTCGGCGCGCCCGTAGTGGAGGAATCCCTGAAGGGCCTGGTCCTGATCGTGCTCCTGTGGCGGCGGCGCCAGGAACTGGACGGGCCCACCGATGGGATCATTTATGCCGCCATGGTGGGCCTCGGCTTCGCGATGATGGAGAACTTGGGCTACTACATCGACGCGCTGGTCCGGCCCGAGGTGGGCGGGGTGAAATTGCTCGGCATGACCTTCGTGCTGCGTGGCGTGCTTTCACCATTCGCGCACCCGATCTTCACGTCGATGACGGGGATCGGCGTGGCCTACGCCGCCACCCACCGGCGTGGGCGGTGGGCAGTGGCCGTCGGCCTGCTGACGGCCATGTTGCTGCACGGGCTGTGGAACGCGCTCACCGCGCAGGGCCTGGCCGGCCTCGGGATCGCCTATGTGGTCCTGGCCTGCGTGTTCGCCGGGCTCATCGGGGTGATCATCGCCGACAGGCGCCGTATCGTGCGGCTGATCTGGCGATTCCTCCCGGTCTATGAGCCGACCGGCCTGGTCACCGAGGCCGATTTGCGGATGCTGAGCACGCTGCGGGAACGCCGGGCGGCCCGGCAGTGGGCGCGATCCGCTGGTGGCCGGGCCGCGTCCGCGGCCATGGCGGACTACCAGCTCGCCGCGACCGAACTCGCGCTGGCCCACCTGCGCCAGGAGCGGGGCGTGATCGCGCCAGGCCCGTTCGAGGAGCGCCGGCGGACGCTGCTGCGGCTGATGGCCACCGCGCGTGGCGCCTTCTTCAAGCAACAGCCCGAGCCGCCCCAGCCGCCGTGGGCGGCACGCTCCGGCTCGGGCTTCGGCCGTCACCGCCAGGGGCCGACCGTGGAGACCGGCTAACGCACGGCCTGGCCGGGCGTGACTCCCACCAGGCCCGGCCTGGCCGCTCCGCTCGCCGTCTCGGTGACCGGGCCCCGGTCGCGGGTGGCGAACATCAGCAGCAGGGCCACGATCCAGATCAGCACCGAATCAGAGACGTGCACCCAGACCAGGCCGGCCGGCAGCCCGCTGAAGTACTGGCTGTACCCGATCGCCCCCTGCGCGATGACCAGGACAAACATCACCCGGCTCAGCCGCGCCGCCCGCTGCGGCACGCCCGTCAGGTGCAAACTGAGCGCCAGCAGGGCGGCCAGCATGCCCAAGGCCCAGCCGATGTCAGCGTGCGCCTGGGTGACACCTTCCAGTGGCAGGTGATAGCGCGGCACGTTGCCGGCGCCGGCCAGCGGCCCGGTGCCGGTGACCACGGTCCCGGCCGCGAGCATGAGCGCTACCAGCGCCACCAGTCCCCGGGCCATGATGCGCTGGTCGATGCGCACCAGCGACCGGGCGGGCCCGGTTCCCTCGGCGCACCGGACATACAGCACTGCAGCGATGCCCACGACCGCGATCGACACCATGAAGTGCACCGACACCCAGGCCGGGTTGAGATTCGTCAGCACGACGATGCCACCGAGCACAGCCTGCGCCACCACCCCGATCGGCTGTCCGGCCGCCAGCCAGACCAGGTCCCGGCGGCGCCTGCCGCCTGGCCGGAACTGCCACGCGGCGACGAGCACCACCACAGCGATCACCATGAGCAGACCGGTCAGCGTCCGGTTGCCGAACTCGATCCAGGTGTGGAACATGGGATCCCCGCGCGTAGGCGCGGCGACCAGGCTGCTTCTGGTGCACTCCGGCCAGTCCGGGCAGCCCAGGCCGGACTTGCTGAGCCGGACCGCGGCACCCGTCATGATGATCCCGGCGTTGGCCGCAGTCCCGGCCAGCGCGATCCGCCGCATGATGGCCGGCGTCGGATCGAGGAGCGGCGCCGCCCAGCGCCGCAGGGCCGGGGAAAGCCGGGGCCGCGCCGGGACATCGGGGCTGTCATCGCGTGGGGCTGGGTCGGCGGGCACGCACCTATGGTAGGAGCGCCCCGGCCGGCCCGCATCCCACGGTGCCTTTCACGCCGGTACGGGCCCGCGCTGCCTACGGCGCGGGCGGAGGCTGGGTCCGATCCACGGGATCCCCGCGAGCCGCACCCGCGCAGGCCACCATCACGCAGCCGATGGCGACCCACTCGCGCGCGACCAGGTCCTGGCCCAGCATGACCAGCCCGACCAGCGCGGCCACCGCAGGCTCCAGGCTCATCCAGATGCCGAACACCTTGGGCGAGATCCGGCGCAGCGCCTCCAGTTCCAGCGAGTAGGGGATGATCGAGGACAACAGCCCGATCGCGACTCCCGTCGCGAGCACGCCCGGCCGCAGCAGGGCCGCCCCACCAGCGATCACTCCGGGGGGCGTGACCAGTATGGCCGCGATCACCATGGCGATCACCAGCCCGGAGGATCCGGGGAAGCGCCGGCCCGTCGCCGCGCTGAGCAGGATGTAAGCGGCCCAGGTGGCCGCCGCGACCAGTGCGAAGGCGATTCCGGCGAGCACCGCCCCACGGCCGCCATGGCCGGCTGGCCCGGCCGTCCCCCCGGTGCGGGCCAGCAGCACCACCCCCGTCGCGGCCAGCGTCACCCAGAGCAGGTCCACCGCCCGCCGCGACGCGGCCACCGCCACCGCGAGCGGGCCGAGGAACTCGACGGTCACCGCGATGCCGAGCGGGATCCTGGCGAAGGCCTGGTAGATCGAGAAGTTCATGACGGCCAGGGTCACGCCGAAGGCCGTCACCACCGCGGCATCCCGCCAGCCCCGGCCGCGCGCCAGTTCACGGACCGCCGTGGCCAGCCCGCGCCAGCCGGCCATGACGAGCAGCGCGGCGGCGCTCCACAGCCGCAGTCCCGTCACGGCCGCGGGCGGGATCTCGGTGAACAACCTGGCCGCCAGTCCCGCGCCGACCTGCACCGAGATGATCCCGGTGAGGACAAGCACGGGGGGTGGCACCGCGCCAAGCAGTGCCGCACCGATCGGGGCAGGCGCCCGGCCGCTGGCTGTGACCGCTATTCCCAGCGGAACAGGCGGGCGGCGAGGCCGATGCCGACGGCGGCCCACACGGCGAGCACAGCCAGGTCGCGGAGCGGCAGGCCGCCTCCGTGCTGCAGCACGGAGCGCAGGCCGTCGGAGAGCGCGCCCGACGGCAGCAGCCGCAGGGCCGTCTGCGTGCCGGCCGGGAACTTTGTCAGCGGGAAGATGACCCCGCCGACGCCGAGCAGGACGAGGTAGACCAGGTTGGCGGCAGCCAGGGTGGCCTCCGCCCGGAGCGTCCCGGCCATCAGCAACGCGAGCCCGCTGAAGGCGGCGGTGCCCGCGAGGATCAGCAGCACCACCCAGGCCGCCGCCAGCGGGCCGGCGACCGTCCGCCAGCCGAGCGCCAGGCCGACCCCGATGATGACGATGGCCTGCACGAGTTCGACGCCAATCACGGTCATGGTCTTGGCGGCGATCAGCCCACTGCGCCGCAGTGGCGTGGAGCCGAGCCGCTTGAGCACCCCGTACCTGCGTTCGAATCCGGTCCCGATCGCCTGGCTGGTAAATGCCGTAGACATCACCGCCAGCGCGATGATCCCCGGGACGAGAAAGTCCACCCTGGGCCCGGACCCCACCTTGACCAGCGGCTCGAGGCTGAACGCGGCCAGCAGCAGCACCGGGATGATCAGGGTGAGCAGCAGCTGCTCGCCATTGCGGACAAGCGTGCGCAGTTCAAGGCCCGCTTGCGCGATGACTATCCGGGCCAGCGGCGCCGCCCCGGGCGCGGGCGCGGGCCACTCACGCGTCACCGGCCCGCCGCCCTGGCCGGCCAGCCCGCCTCCGCTGGCTGGCCCGGCGGCGCTCATGAACGCAACTCCCGCCCGGTCAGCTCGAGAAATACGTCCTCCAGGCTGCGGCTCTCGATGCGCAGATCCTGGGCGAGCACGCCACGCTCGGCACACCATGCAGTGACCGCGGCCAGGAGCTGAGGGTCGACGCGGTCATGCACCTCGACGATGTAATGCCCGGCCGGGGACTCCTTGGCGGCGGTGCCCGGCGGCAGGGCCGCGAGCAGCCCGTCGGTGTCCAGGCCTGGCTCGGCCCGGAACCGGAGCTGGCCGGTAGTGCCGGTGAGGTCCGCGGGGCTGCCCGTCACGACCATCCGGCCGTGGTCGATGATGGCGACCCGGTCGGCCAGCCGCTGGGCCTCATCCATGTAGTGCGTGGTGAGGATCACGCTGGTGCCGGCGGCACGCAGGCTGGCGATCAGATCCCAGGTGGCGTGCCGTGCCTGCGGGTCAAGCCCGGCGGTGGGCTCGTCAAGGAAAACGAGTTCAGGGCGGCCGATCACGGCGGCCGCCAGTGAGACACGTTGCTGCTGGCCGCCCGAGAGCCGCTTGAAAGGCGTGCGCACGCAGCCCGTGAGCCCCAGCCAGCCGAACAGCACCGCTGGCTCGATGGGCCGGGCATAGAAGCGTGCGAGCACCCGCAGGTACTCGCCGGCCCGCACGGTGGGCGGGATTCCGCCGGCCTGGAGCATCACGCCGACCTTAGGGCGCAGTTCCCGGGCGTCGGCGACCGGATCGAGCCCGAGTACCCGGACCGTGCCGCCGTCGCAGCGCCGGTAGCCCTCGCAGATCTCGATCGTCGTCGTCTTGCCGGCCCCGTTCGGCCCCAGTACGGCGGTGACCGTTCCCCGCTCGGCTCGCAGCGAGAGCCCGTCCACCGCGGTGGTCCGCCCATACCGCTTGACGAGTCCACTGATCTCGACTGCGGGGGCAGCGCTCACGGACGCGAGTCTAGAGGCTCGTGCTCCGCCGCCGGCGTTTGGTCCGGCCGCACCGACTGGCCCATAATCTCTAGCCACTGGTACCGGCTCTGCCGCGAGGGTTCCCGGGCACCTGCCCAGTGGGCATCACGCGGTCGCCGAAATCCACTAGAGTGCGGGCTAGGAGGGTGTAAAGGTCGTTCGTCACAGAACGATCTTCAGCCCTCTGCCTTACTTTCCGCGCAGCGCTGCGCACGAGATCTGATCGCACTCATTCACCTAGGGGGCCTGGAACCCGTGAGCGGCATCGAAGTGACTCGCCCTCGTATCGGCGTCTTGGTGGTGGCCTACAACGCCGAGTCAACCCTTCGCGCGACGCTGGACCGTGTTCCGGTTGACTTCCGGGAGCGGATCGCCGAGGTGATCGTGCTCGATGACGCGAGTCACGACGACACCTTCGCTCATGGGCGAGCCTGGGCTGAGCGGCCGGACACGCCGAGCACCCTGGTGGTGCGGCATACCAAGAACCTGGGTTATGGCGGTAACCAGAAGGCTGGTTACAAGCTGGCGCTGGAGCGCGGGCTCGACATCGTCGTTCTGCTGCACGGGGATGGCCAGTACGCGCCGGAACTGCTGCCGGAGATGGTGGCTCCGCTGGAGCGGGGTGAGTGTGATGCGGTGATGGGCTCCCGGATGATGGACAAGGGGGCGGCCCGCCGCGGTGGGATGCCATTGTACAAGCTGGTCGGCAACCGGATCCTCACCCGCGCGGAGAATGCGCTGCTCGGTGCCGAGCTGACGGAGTTCCATTCCGGATACCGGGCCTATGCCACCAGCGCGCTGCGGGATATTCCGTTCGAGCACAACACCAACGATTTCGACTTCGACACGCAGATCATCGTCCAGCTTCTCCACGCCGGAAAGCGAATACTGGAAATTCCGATTCCCACGTACTACGGCGATGAGATCTGCTACGTCAACGGCATCCGCTACGCCAAGGACGTGGTCAAGGATGTGCTGGAATACCGCCTGGTGACCATGGGTTTCGGCACCTCGGAATGGGTGCCGAAACCGCAGGAATACGCGTTCAAGGACGGTGACGGATCCTCCCATTCGGTGGTCCTCGAAATGATGGCCGGCCTGCCCAGGAGCCGCATCCTCGACCTCGGCTGTTCGGGCGGCCTGTTCGCCGCCCATGCCAGGGCGGCCGGCCACGAGGTGACCGGCGTGGACTACCTGGAGATCCCTGGCGTGCGGGAACGTACCGACCGCTTCGTCAAGGCCAGCCTTGAAGAGGGCATCCCGGAAGAAGTGGGTGACGGCTTCGACGTCATCGTCGCCGCGGACGTCATCGAGCACCTGTCCCGGCCCGGCGAGGTGCTCCGCGACATGTGCAAAGTGCTGCGCCCCGGCGGCCAGGTGCTGCTCTCGGTTCCGAACTTCGCGCACTGGTACCCCCGGGCGAGGACCGTCATGGGCCTGTTCGGCTACGACCGCCGGGGCATCCTGGACGAGACGCACCTGCGCTTCTTTACCCGGGCGACGCTGCGCCGGCTGGTCCGCGCCAGCGGATTCGACATACTGGAGGAGCAGGCCACCGGACTGCCGCTCCGGGCCATCCCCGAAGCGGACGGGCGGAGGCTCCGGATCGCTCGCAGCATCGACAAGACCCTGGTCCGCGTCCGCCCTACCCTGTTCGGATACCAGTACATTCTCAGGCTCACCCCGCACGCCGAGGAAGCGGTGCATGTCGAAGCCATCTGACGCGGACGCCCCGCACGGTCCGGACGCGCTCCGGGACACGCTGTCGGTGGTGCCACCCGCGCAGTCGGCTGAACATCACCAAGCGGGCCGCCCTAGCCTTGACGGCACCTCATCAAGGAGGCATCGCTTGACCATCGGAAGCGTGGCACTGCTGCTGTTCGCCGTGACCACCGCGGCCATCGGGCAGGTCATGCTCAAACACGGCATGCAGATCGCGACCAGTCGCGCGGCCAAACCTGGCGGCTCACTGATAGTCAGCGCCGCCCTCTCGCCGTGGGTGCTGTCCGGGCTCGTGGTGTTCGGCGTCTCCGCGATCGCCTGGCTGTCCGCGCTGTCCCGGGTGCCGCTGAGCGTGGCCTATCCATTCAACGCCCTCGGTTATCTCGGAATCCTGACCGCGAGCGTCGTTGTCCTGCACGAACGCGCCAACGTACTGACCTGGGCGGGATCGCTCCTGGTCGTTACCGGGCTGATCATCGTCGTCTTGGCCCGGCCGTAGCTAGGATGCTGGTCTACCCGGCCGTACACCCGGGTCTCCCGGTTCGCGCTGCTGGAGGTTCCTCGCGGTGACTGAATCCCTCGCCGCCAGCAGTCATGGCCCGGACGTGGTCGTGGTCGGTGGCTGCGGTCATGTCGGCCTGCCGCTGGCGATTGCCCTCGCCGACCGCGGGGTAACTGTGCGCATCTATGACATCAGCGCCGAGGCAGTCGGCATGGTCAACGCGGCCCAGATGCCGTTCGCCGAGCCCGATGCGGCCGCCGCGCTGAAGCGCGTGATAGCGGAGGAAAGGCTCGAGGCGACCACCGATCCTGCGATCGTGGCCGGCGCCGAGCACGTCATCGTGGTCATCGGCACGCCGTCCGACGAGCCCCTCAACCCGGATCATTCTGCGATCCCGCCGGTGCTTGACGGCTGTGCGCGCTACCTCAGCGATGGCCAGCTCCTCGTCCTGCGCGCCGCCGGCTATCCCGGCGTGACCGCGCAGGCCGAGAAGATGATCGCGGGCCTGGGGATCGCGCTGGACGTGGCCTTCTGCCCGCAGCCGGCCGCCGAGGGTCAGGCCATGACCGAGCTCTACGAGCTGCCCCAGATCGTGGCGAGCCGGACCGTGCGCGGCAGTGAGCGGGCCAGCGCGCTATTCGGGCGGCTCACCGGCGAGATCATCCTGATGGCACCCGAAGACGCCGAGGCGGGCCAGCCAGCAGAGTCGCCCGCCGGGATACCAGGGCGCCAGCCGCGGCCGGCGGCTGGGCGCCGGCGGCCGCGCGGGGTGGCCACGGCGGCCTGGACGGTGGCCGGACTGATCCTGTTCGCGTGCTACTTGCGGCTGTCACGGACCGTGGCGGTCAATTCTGACGGGGCCGGCGAGCTGCTGCAGGCGTGGGACATGCTGCACGGCAATCTGCTGCTGCGCGGCTGGACCACGGGGGACGTTTCGCTCTACACCACCCAGCTGCCGCAGTACATGCTGCTGGAACTGGCCCTCGGCCTGCACACGGGCTTGTTTCAGGTCGCTGGCGCGATGACCTACACGCTGGCGGTGGTGCTCGCGGCCCTGCTGGCCAAGGGCAACGCGACGGGCCGGGACGGGCTCATCCGCGCCGTTATCGCCGCCGGCATCATGCTCGCCCCGCAACTCGGCGACGGGGTCGCCATCGTGATCGTGGCGCCTGATCATCTGGCCACGGCGGTGCCGGTGCTGGTGGCGTGGCTGATCCTGGACCGGGCCAGGCGCCGGTGGTACATACCGGTAATCATTGGCGCGGTGCTGGCCTGGGCGCAGGTGGCGGACCCGCTCCTTGTCTATATCGGGGTCGTCCCGCTGCTCCTGGTCTGCGCGATCCGCGTCTACCAGGGCGCCGTCCAGGGGCGGCAGCCATGGTCATCGCAGTGGTACGAGCTCTCGCTCGGCGCGGCGGCACTAGCCTCGGTCGCCGCCGCGAACCTGATGGCCGCCGCGCTGCGGGCGGCAGGCGGCTACCACCTGCTGCCATTGATCGGCGGCTTCGCTGATCCGGCCCAGCTGACCAGCCACATGTGGCTCGGCGTGGAGTCGGTGCTGGTCCTGTTCGGGGCTGACTTCTTCGGCCTGCCACTGCATCCGGCACCGGTGACCGCGCTCTTCCACCTGGCCGGGGTCTTCCTCGCCGCCTGGGCGGTCTGGCTTGGTGCCCGGAGGTTCTTCCGTGACCGCGATCTGGTTCCCGCGCTCCTCGTCGTGGGCCTGGTCATCAACCTGGCCGCGTTCCTGCTGAGCACGAAGGTGGGCGATCTCGGGGACGCACGGGAGATCGGCCCAGTCCTTCCGTTCGGCGCGGTGCTCGCCGGGCGGCTGCTCAGCGCCCGGCTGGCCGCGGCCCGGCTGATCCCCGTGATGCTGGTGATCCTGCTGGGGTACGTGGTGATCCTTGGCCACGAGGTGGTCAAGCCAGCCGCCCCCGCGCCGAACCAGCAGCTCGCCAACTTGCTGGTCGCACGGCACCTCCACAACGGCCTGGCCGCCTACTGGGCGGCCGACATAACCACGCTGCTGAGCGAGGACCGGGTCCAGGTTGTCCCGGTGTGCGGGGGGGCCGGCGGATTCGCCCCCGAGGTGTGGGAGGACAAGGCCTCCTGGTACGACCCGGCGCGTCATTACGCGAATTTCCTGGTCATCGGCGCGCCCTCAACCTGTAATTACGCCACTGTGGCCCAGGCCCGGTCCGCATTCGGCCCCTCGGCACGGACTTACCATGTCGCCGGATACACGGTCCTGGTCTGGAACAAGAACCTGCTTACCGCCCTCGGCTGACGGCAGTCCTGCCGCGGGCAGCGGATCGGCCCGAGGCGGCGGCGATGAGCGCCCGGAACAGGCTGGGATCGTCGCCCGTCTCCGGATGCCACTGCACGGCCAGCACGAACGGGTGCTGGCCGGGGCTGACCATGCCGAGTTCCACCGCCTCGATCACCCCGTCCGCCGCCCAGGCAGTAGCCGTCAGCCCGTCGCCGAGCCGGTCGATCGCCTGGTGATGGGATGTGGGCACGGCACGCTGCAGAGCGCGCTGGCCATTGGCGCCGGGCCCATCAGCTCCGTCAGTGGGGGCCAGGATCGCGGCCAGCTTGCTGCCGGGGGAGATCCGCACCGGGTGAGATCCGTAGCTGCCCGGGGCCGGCGCATGCGCGGCGAGGCCATCCAGGCCAGGCGCGTCCGGCAGGTGCTGGTGCAGGGTGCCACCGCGGGCCACGTTGAGTATCTGCAGCCCGCGGCAGATGCCGAGCACCGGCAGCCCGGCTGAGAGGCTGGCCGTGAGCAGTTCCAGCTCCGCGCGGTCCCGCTGCTGGCTCACCCGGTGGGTCAGCGGATGCGGCTCGGCGCCATAGACGGCGGGATCGATGTCCCCGCCGCCGGTCAGCACGAGCCCGTCCAGCCGGCCGGCCGCGATCTCGATCCCAGCCACCGGCGGCAGCAGCACGGGGATGCCTCCCGCGGCCGCGACCTGCTCGGCGTAGGCCAGGGGCAGCAGCACGGCGGGGGAGTTCCAGACGGCCCACCGGGCCGGCTCGGCGTAGGCGCTCAGCCCGATGACCGGCTTCATAGTGCGGGCCTCATTGGGGCGTCACGTAGGCAGCGGAGATCCCGCCGTCCACCAGGAAGCTGGACGCCGTCATGAACGAGGAGTCGTCGCTGGCCAGGAACGCCACCGCGGCCGCGATTTCCTCCGGTTCGGCGAACCGGCCCATGGGGACGTGCACCAGCCGCCGCGCGGCCCGCTCGGGATCCGCCGCGAACAGTTCCCGCAGCAGCGGCGTGTTCACCGGCCCCGGGCACAGCGCATTCACCCGGATGCCCTCCCGCGCGAACTGGACGCCGAGCTCACGGCTCATCGCGAGTACACCGCCCTTGGACGCGGTGTAGGAGATCTGCGACGTCGCGGCCCCCATCACGGCGACGAACGACGCTGTGTTGATGACTGAGCCTTTACCCTGGCGCTGCATGTGCGGGATCGCGTACTTGCAGCACAGGTAGACCGAGGTCAGGTTGACATCCTGGACGCGCCGCCACGTGTCGAGACCGGTGGAGAGGATCGAGTCGTCGTCCGGTGGCGAGATGCCGGCGTTGTTGAACGCGATATCGACGGACCCGTACCTGGCCACCGCCGCCTCATACATCTGCCGGACATCGTCTTCGCAGGTCACATCGGCGCGGACGAAGAGGCCGCCGATCTCGTCGGCGGCGACCTTGCCGCCTTCCTGGTCCAGGTCGACGGCGACCACATGGGCTCCCTCGGCGGCCAGCCGGCGAGCGGTGGCCAGCCCAATGCCGCTGGCCGCGCCGGTGACGACGGCACATCGGTCCTGCAGGCGCTGCATGTGCGTGCTCACTCCTCGGTGCTAGCTAATCAAGTGCTAGCTAATCAAGTGCTGGCTAATCAAGTGCTGGCCAATCAGCGGGCTGGCTAATCATCAGTGGCGATGAAGAGGTTCTTGGTCTCGGTGAACGCGTTCAGGGCGTCGGGCCCGAGTTCCCGGCCTAGGCCGGACTGCTTGAACCCGCCGAACGGGGTCCAGTAGCGCACTGAGGCGTGTGAGTTGACCGACAGGTTGCCGGCCTGCACCGCGCGCGCCACCCGCAGCGCCCGGCCCACGTTCTGCGTCCAGATCGACCCGGAGAGCCCATAGGGCGTGTCGTTGGCGATCGATACCGCCTCAGCCTCGTCCGCGAACGGCACCACGGTGACGACCGGGCCGAAGACCTCGTCGGTGAACGCCGGGTCGTCCGCGCCGACCGGGGCCAGGACGGTGGGCGGAAACCAGAATCCTGGCCCGTCAGGCGCGCTGCCCCGGAACGCCACGGGCGCGGTGTCGGGCACGTAGGCAGCGACCCGTTCCCGGTGCTCCGCCGAGATCAGCGGGCCCATCTCCGTGCCAGCGGCGCGCGGGTCGCCCACGGCGACGGCCTGCACGGCAGGCTCGAGCAGTTCCATGAACCGGTCGAACACGTCGGCCTGCACCAGGATCCGGGACCGCGCGCAGCAGTCCTGCCCGGCGTTGTCGAAGACCGCAGAGGGCGCGGTGGCCGCCGCACGCTCCAGGTCAGCGTCGGCGAACACGATGTTGGCGCTCTTGCCGCCCAGTTCCAGGGTCACCCGCTTCACCTGCCGCGCGCAGACGGCCATGATCTGGCGGCCGACCTCGGTGGATCCGGTGAACACGATCTTGCGCACCGCTGGGTGGCCGACCAGCCGCTCCCCGACGACGCTGCCCTGGCCGGGCACGACCTGGAACACGCCCTCGGGCAGGCCCGCCTCGAGGGCCAGTTCGCCGATCCGGATCGCGGTCAGCGGGGTCCGCTCCGCTGGCTTCGCGACGACCGGGTTGCCCGCGGCCAGCGCCGGGCCCAGGCCCCAGCCGAGGATCGGCATGGGGAAGTTCCACGGCACGATCAGCCCGACCACCCCGACAGGCTCCTGGAAGGTGACGTTCAGGCCGCCCGGCACCGGGATCTGCCGCCCGAACAGCCGCTCAGGCGCCGCCGAGTAGTAGCGCAGCACGTCCGCGACGTTGCCTGCCTCCCAGCGGGCCTGCCCGACCGGGTGCCCGGAGCCGGCCACCTCCAGGTCGGCAAGCTCATCGATGTGCGCATCCACGACCTCGGCGAAGCGCCGCAGCAGCCGCGCCCGGTCGCCGGGCGAGACCGCATTCCACCCAGGTTCCGCCGCCGCCGCCCGCTCGATGGCCTCGTCGGCCTGCTCAGCGGAGAATTGCGGCACCTCGGCCACCGGCTCCTCGGTGGCCGGGTTCAGCACGGTGAACGTGGACATGCCCGGGCCTGCTCCCTGTGTCGACGACGCTGTCCGCAGAGGCTGTTCCTAGTGGTCTCCCAGACCACTAGAGACGTTCGAAGCCCCGCTGCAGCTCCCAGTCGGTGACGGCGGCGTCGAAGGCGGCCAGCTCCACCCGCGCGCCGTTGGCATAGTGCTCGACAACCTCATTACCGAACGATTCCCTGGCCAGTTCACTTTTCTGCCACGTCTCAAGCGCGTCGCGCAGCGTCTGAGGCACCCGGGGGCCATCGTCGGCATACGCGTTGCCGGCCAGCGGCGGCTCCAGCGGCAGCTCGTGGTCGATGCCGTGCAAGCCTGCCGCGATCATGGCCGCGACGGCCAGGTAGGGGTTCACGTCCCCGCCCGGGACGCGGTTCTCGATCCGGAGCGAGGGACCATGCCCGACCAGCCGCATGGCGCAGGTCCGGTTGTCCACCCCCCAGCGGGCCGCCGTGGGCGCGAAACTCCCCGGCGCGTACCGCTTGTAGGAGTTGATGTTGGGCGCGTAGCAGAGCGCGACCTCAGGCAGGGCGGCGAGTTGCCCGGCGATGAAGTGCTCGCCGAGCGGCGAGAGGCCATACGGTCCATCCCCGGCCATCACGGGTTCGCCGCCTTCGCCGCGCAGCGAGGTATGGATGTGGCAGGAGTTGCCCTCGCGGGCATTCGGCTTGGCCATGAAGGTGATGCTCATGCCGTCGGCAGCGGCGATCTCCTTGGCCCCGGTCTTGTAGATGGAGTGGTTGTCGCAGGTCGTCACGGCCTCGGCGTACCTGAACGCGATCTCGTGCTGGCCCAGGTTGCACTCGCCCTTGGCCGACTCGACCTGGAGGCCGGCGCCCGCCATCCCGTTGGTGATCTTGCGGAGCAGCGGCTCGATCCGGGAGGTGCCCAGGATCGAGTAGTCGACGTTGTACTGGTTGGCCGGGACGAGGTTGCGGAATCCGCTGGCCTGCGCGTCCTCATACGACGTGGAGTACACGATGAACTCGAGCTCGGTGCCGACCATGGCATCCCAGCCGCGCTCAGCCAGCCGGTCGGTCTGGGCCTTCAGGATCTGCCTGGGCGAGGCCACCACCGGCGCCCCGTCATGCCAGCCGAGGTCGGCGAGCAGCAGTGCGGTGGCCTCGTACCAGGGAATCCTGCGCAACGTCTCCATGTCGGGGGTGAGCACGAAGTCGCCGTACCCGCGTTCCCAGGAGGACATGGCGTACCCGGGCACGGTGTTCATCTCCACGTCGACCGCGAGCAGGTAGTTGCAGCCCTCGACGGCGTGGCCGACCACGTCGTCCAGGAAGTAATCCGCGGCGAGGCGCTTGCCCTGCAGCCGGCCCTGCATGTCGGTGAAGGCGAGCACCACCGTGTCGATGCCGCCTTCACTGACCTCGACGCGTAGTTGCTCCAGCGTCAGCATCCCGCGCCGACGGCTGTGCGGGACACCGCCGCGTTGCTTCTCCATGGATCTCCAGTCTCCCCCGTATGGCGGGCATGATGCCTGATCAGCTAGCGAGATCCTGCTCGATCGCGGCCAGTTCCTCCGGCGTGCCCTGCACCCGGGGCCCGGTGAACCAGTTCCGCGCCGAGACCAGCCAGTAGATCCCGGCGAAGCCGATGACGACGAGCACGGCGACCACGGCGTAGTTGAAGGTTTTCAGGGTGATCGGCCCAACCTGCGGCAGCATGAACAGGATGGTGATGATGATCACCCAGGTGACGGCGATCCAGCCGACCACGGGGCTCCACCGGCCCAGATGCCAGGGACCCCGCTGGAAGTTCTCCCCGAGGCGCAGCCGGAGGAATGTCGGAGTGACGTACGCGATGTACAGGCCGATGACCGCGATGGAGGTCACGGCCGCGTAAGCGGCGTAGTTCCACAGGTAGGGCAGTCCCAGAATGAGTGCGCCGGCGGCGGCGAGCCAGATCGCGTTGGTCGGGGTCCTGGTCCGGTGATTCACCCGGTGCCAGAAGTCCGAGAACGGCAGCGCTCCGTCCCGGGAGAAGGCGTAGATCATGCGGGAGTTCGCGGTGACCGAGGACATGCCGCAGAACAGCTGGGCACCGCAGACGATCAGCAGCAGCAACTCCGCACCCCGCTGCCCGATCGCGTCGACGAAAATCTGGGCCGGCGGCACAGCGGAGCCCGCCTCGGCGGTGTAATGCTGGATAGCGAAGGTGACCCCGATCAGCAGCACCCACCCGGCGACCAGTGAGACCAAGATCGACATGACGATGCCGCGCGGGCCGCTGCGCGCGGCATCATGGGTCTCCTCGGTCATGTGCGCCGAAGCGTCGTACCCGGTGAAGGTGTACTGCGCCAGGAGCAAGCCGATCAGGACGACGTAGAAGGAGCCGACGCCCAGGCCTGTCCCGTTGTTGAAGTGGCCGAAGACAAAGCTGGCCGACTGATGGTGCGACGGCGCGAAGGCCAGCACCGCGACGATGATCAGCACGCCGAGGATGTGCCACCACACGCTGATGTCGTTCAGCAGGGCGACGAGCCGGATGCCGAACTGGTTCAGCAGGCCGTGCACCAGTAGCACGACCGCGTAGATAACCACTGTGACCCAGTGCGCCGCGCTGAGGCCGAAGACCAGGCTTAGCAGCGCGTGGATGAAGAAGGCGGCGCCGAAGTCGATGCCCGCGGTCACCGCGACCTGGCCCAGGAAATTGAACCAGCCGGTGAACCAGGACCAGGCCGCCGCGTTGCGGCGGGCCAGCTTCGCCGACCAGTAGTACAACCCGCCCGCCGTCGGGAAGCTGGAGCAGACCTCGGCCATGGCCAGTCCGACGAAGAGGGTCATGATCCCGACGAACGGCCAGCCCCAGATGATCACGACTGGGCCGCCGGTGAACATGCCGAACCCGTACAGCGTCAGGCAGCCGGAGAGGATCGAGATGATCGTGAACGAGACGGCGAAGTTGGAGAAACCAGACATGCGGCGGCGCAGTTCCTGCGCGTAGCCAAGCTCGTGAAGGGTCTTCTCATCCTGGCTGAGCGCGGCCGATTGCTCGTTGACCGACACGGACTGCTCCTTACGTCGAGAGGGCCTGCTGTGCGTCGCCGGCCGTTGGGCACGGCCTGCTCCGCTGGCGGGACGGGCGGTGAGGCCGGAAGCTGAACGAGCGTTGGTCGGCCGCCGGAATTTGAATGGTTTATTATCAGACCATTGATGGTTAGAGCGCGGGCTCTGTCAAGACCCGTGGGTGGCCGAATCGGGGCGGAATACTCCGGCGGCGGCACGCGGGGCACCCGCGTTCCGGCGTCGGCGGCCCGTCGGCCGCCCCGCGGGCGCCGGGTCGGTGCTCGCGATAGCAGGGGGGCTGCACCGGAGAGGAACCCAGTGACTGCCGGCCTTGAACTGACCGCCATGCTCGGGCAGGTCCGGGCGGGCAATGCCTTCGAGGAAACAGTCGAGCGGCTGCTCACCGTGATCAAGCTTGGCGTGGTCGGGCCGGGAGAGCGATTCCCGGCGGAGCGAGACCTCGCGGCGCTCCTCGGCATCAGCCGCATCACGTTGCGTGAGGCCATCAAGGCATTGCAGCAGGCTGGATACGTCGAATCCAGGCGCGGGCGCTTCGGCGGGACCTTCGTCAGCTACACCCGGCCCGCGCCCAGCCGCGGCGAGTTGCGGCGCATCGCGCGCGAGGACGGCGGCCGGATCGCGGACGCGCTGACCTTCCGGATGGCGGTAGAGACCGGCGCCGCGCAGGTCCTGGCCCAGTCCGCCGGGGGTTTTGACCGTGATGTCCTGCTCGCCCGCCTGGCCAGCGTGAACGCTGCGGTACCCGACGACTACCGGCGGATGGACACCCTGTTTCACCTGGCCATCGCTGAACTCACCGGGTCCAGCTTGCTCGCCGCGGCCGGCGCCGACGCCCGGATGCGGCTCAACGACCTGCTCAACGCGATCCCGGTGCTGCAGCACAATATCGACCACACGGCCGCGCAGCACACGGCGATCGCCGAGGCCATCCTCGCCGGGGACACCGGACGCGCCCAGCGCGCCGTCGCCGAGCACCTGGAAGGCACCGCCGCCCTGCTCCGCGGCTTCCTGACCACCCCCGCGCCGCCTGACGAGGGAGCCACCTAGCTTGGCCGCGCCGCTTCGGGGGCCGCCGCGATGTACGAGTCGACGTTCTTCGCCTTTGACAGTCGGCCCAGCCGCCGGCCATCGTCCATCGGTGACGCAACTGAGCGGCTTCTGCGCCAGACCCTGTCACTTCCCGGTGTCGAGGCGCGCGATCTGCCCGTGCAGGTAACGCTGCTGCTGCAGATTGGCCGCCTGCCGGGCAGCGGCCTCGTAGGCGTCCCGTGCCGCCGCGAGGTTACCGGTCATTTCAAGAAGGTGAGCGCGCACCGCATGGAAGCGGCGGTCGGCGTTGATCCTCGGGTCGGATTCCAGTTGTCTTAGCAGTTCGAGGCCGGCTTGCGGGCCTTGGTCCATGCTGACGGCGACGGCATGGTTGAGCGCGACGACCGGGTTGTTGCCGAGGCGAAGGAGAACTCGATAGAGAGCGACGATCTGTGGCCAGTCGGTCGCTTCGGTGCTGGGTGCCTCGTCGTGCACTGCGGCGATCGCCGCCTGGATCTGGTACGGGCCGGTCACTCCCCGAGGAAGGGCAGCAGTAATGAGGCCGACGCCCTCGCTGATGGCGTCGCGGTCCCAGAGGCTGCGGTCTTGCTCGGACATGGGAATGAGCGCTCCATCGGGTCCGCTGCGCGCTCGATGCCGGGCGTGGGTCAAGAGCATGAGGGCGAGGAGCCCGGTTACCTCGCTGTCCTCGGGCAGCGAGGCGTGAAGGGTGCGGGCCAGGCGGATGGCCTCTTCGGCGAGGTCCACGCGTTGCAGATTCGTGCCCATGGTGCTGGCGTAACCTTCGTTGAAGATCAGGTACAGCACTCGCAGCACGACGTCGAGGCGGCTCGACAGCTCGGCTGCTCCAGGCATGGCGAAGGGGAGGCCGCTGTCCTTGATGGACTGCTTCGATCGGGTGATGCGCCGGGTCACGGTCGCCTCGGACGTCAAGAAGGCGCGGGCGATCTCGGCTGTGGTCAGTCCGCCGACCGCGCGCAGGGTCAGCCCGATCTGCGACGCAATGGGCAGCGACGGGTGGCAGCACATGTACAGCAGGATGAGGGTGTCGTCGGCGTCAGCCGATCGTTGTTCCGTGCCCGGAGGCTCCCGCGTCTCAGCCACTGCCCACTGGGCCACGGTCTCCTCTCGCCGCCGACGCGCCTGATCGGCGCGCAGGAGGTCGGTCAGCCGACGCGACGCGACGGTGATGAGCCAGGCCTTCGGGTTCTCGGGGAGGCCGTCTCGCGACCATTGAACGTAGGCGGCGAGCAACGCCTCCTGAGTGGCATCTTCAGCCAGGTCGAAGTGGCCGTAGCGGCGCACCACCGCGCCGAGGACCTGCGGCGTGAGCCGGCGCAGCAGGTCCTCGGTACCGGTGGCAGCCAACGCGCCAGCCTTTCGGGGCCTCAGCCCTCGTAGTCCGCCTGGTGCTCGTCGATCGGGCGCACGTCCGCGAAGGCACGCGCTCGGACATGCTCCGGCCCGGGGCAGGTGGCGAGGCGTGCAGCGATCTCGGTGGCCCGGTCGAAGCTTTCGCATTCGATGACCCAGTAGCCTGCGAGTACCTCCTCGGCCTCGGCGTACGGGCCGTCGGTCACTACCGGTACCCCCTCGCGGAGCCCGACCCGACGGGTGTGCACCGGAGCGCTCAGACCGCGGGTCTCGACCAGCTCGCCGGAGTCGAGCAACTCCTGGCTGAAGGCTTGCATGAACGCTCCAAGCGCGGCGAAGTCCTCGGCCGTCCAGGCCGGCCCGGCCGACGGCCGGCCAACCATCTCCTCGTAGTTCTGCTGCGATGCAAAGGTCAAGATCATGTACTTCATCCTCGTATCCTCCCTCGCGGGGCGCCTGCTGGCGCTCTCACCACGGACGTCGGAGCCAACCGCCGCGGCCGGACAGTGGCACGCGACCTCCGCGCTGAGGGCGGATACTGCATTGATTGGGGGCCGGGGCCTGGTCGTGCAGGTGGAAGCGGGGGTGCTTGTCCTAGGGGGTATCCCGCGAGACGGCGGCCGTCCTCAGGCCGCGACGGGTGCTTTGGCTTCTGCTGGCGAGGACGGCTCGGGGTGACGCCGCAGACGGGCTACCCCGTCGCCGATCATCGCGATAGCCATCGCCAGGCTGACCGGGACGGCTAGCGCGGTCGCCAGATTCATGCCGAGCATGTGCCTGGGCACCGCGGTGCCCTCGAAGTAGCCGGGCGGGATGAACGCGGCGATAGCGCACCCGGTCATGCACAGCACGAGAACCGCGCCGTGGCGCCGCCACGACCCGCTGTACCTGCGGCGCAGCGAGACGATCGCGATCACCGCCATCACCGCCCACAGCGGGACCAGGAACAGCAGGCCCAGCCGTGGCCCGATGGCCCGGATCAGCCAGCTGACCACGTCCACCCGGGTTTCCACCGCGCCTGGTGGATGACCAGCGCTTGGCGCGTAGGTGCCCAGATAACCTATCCGGACGTGGAGCGCATTCTTCGCCTCGAGCTGGCCGATGCCGATGATGCGGGAGGGATGGGTTAGCAGGAAGTGCGCGATGTTGCGATCGCTCAGCTTGGCGGCGTACCGGGTGTATAGCGGATCATGACGGACCGTGACCGGTGACCAGTAGTCCGTGCCGGCGTACTTGGCCCAGCTGGCCGGCAGGCCGAGGGCACGCAGGTCGGCGTGGACGTTGTCATGCCCAGTGACGATGCCGGCGAATGTCATGTCCACCGCCTGCTCGTGATGCAGCGCCGCGGCGTACTTGCTCCCGTGGTCCCATAGCACGTAGATGCCGCCCAGCACGGCCAGGACCGCTATCACCGCCACGGCCGCGGCCGTGCGCTGGGTCAGGAGCCGGCGCAGCCCGCGCCCGCTGCCCCGCACCGTGCTGGCCAGCACCAGCGTGAGGAAGATCGGCACGGCGAGGGGGAGGTACTGCTCCTTCGAGAGCAGCACCAGGTAGCTGCCTGTCCCGGCCAGCAGCAGGCCGAACACGGTGGCGGGCCAGGACCGTCCCAGGTAGACCACGCCGGCCGCGACCAGCAGCAAGCCCACCAGGGTGGACCCTTCACTGAGCGGGCTGGCGAAGAGCTCGAAGAAAGCCCCATCGGCCATGACGAGCCAGATACCGGCCGCCACAGCTAGCCGGGCCCAGATGTTCACTCTCAGGCCGGTAGCCAGGCTGGCGATGGCAAACGAGGCGATGGCGCAGGTCAGCAGGCCCAGCGCGATCAGGTTGATGCGGCCGGGCAGACCCAGCACCGGTGTCAGCCACTGGGCCACGACCAGCAGGAGGTGCTGCGACGACGGATAGAGGTGGGCATGGGCACACGCGCTGGGAGCCCGGTTGAACTGGAAGTAGGCGTACTTGAATTCGCTCAGGTGGCCGCCGGTGACCGGCGCGACGCCGAAGGCGCACATCAGCCGGGCCCCATCGCCGTTGTTGGCGGTGCCGACGGGCACGGGAACCAGGAAGCGGACGGTGAACAAGCCCATCGAGCCGGCGAAGATCGACAGCCACAGGCCGACCACGCCGGTTACCCGCCACGGGCGTGACCGGCCCGTGACCCCGGCGGCCGGCGCCTCGGCGCCGGGCGGGCCGGGGACAGGTCCGTCCGGGCTGGCTGGTGCGGCCGCGCTGGGGGCACCGCGATCATCGCGCGTCGCCGCGCTGTCGCCGGCCGTCTCGGCGGCCGCCCGCTCCTCCTCCGGCATCAGGTCCTCCTCCGTGCGCTGGTATGGCTGTGCGCTGGTATGGCTGTGCGCTGGCTTGTCCGTGCGCTTGCTTGGCCGTGCGCCGGCTTGGCCGTGCGCCGGCTTGGCTGTGCGGTCCGCCTGGCCAGGGTGCCGGCCGTTGCGCTGGGTGCTGCGGTCCTTCCGGCGCGTCCGCTCAACGGGAGGTTAACATTTGGCGATTCGCACAGACGGCCGTTTTGGCCGGGGTTGGGGCGTATCGCCCCGGGAATTGGGGCGGCCCCGGGCCGCTATGAGGTAAGGCTTACCTCAGTGATCAGCGTCATCCGCGCTGATGTTGCGGCCCGGGATGGATTTACGACACACTGATGTTGTGAAAAGTGTGCGACCGGTAGGCGTGGTTTCCGGTGCCGCTGCGCGGAAGAGCGCCAGCGGCGCTGCTGGCCTGCCCGCTGGGAGCTCCCAGCAGGCTGGTTCTGAGCGGGGCACGCGGGCCCGGATCGCCCGGCTGATCATGGAAAACGGCCCGGTCAGCGCGGCCGGCCTGAGCACCCGCTTGAGCCTTACCCCGGCGGCTGTCCGGCGCCACCTGGACAACCTGCTGGCCGACAACATGATCGAAACGCGCACGGCGCGCCGTCCGGCCAGCCGCGGCCGCGGCCGCCCGGCCAAGCTGTTCGCCATCACCGATATCGGGCGCGGCGCCTTCGAACACGCGTATGACGACCTTGCCACCAGTGCCCTGCGCTTCCTCGCCGAGGTCGCCGGGCCGGGAGCGGTCGCCGAGTTCGCCCGCAGGCAGGTGGCTGACCTGGAGCGGCGGTACCGCCCCGTGGTGGCGGCCGCACCGGCGCAGGCCCGGGTGCAGGCCCTGGCCGAAGCGCTGTCTGCGGACGGATACGCCGCGAGCGCGTCTGGCGCGCCGGAAGGCAGCACCGCGGCGGGCGCTGGCGTGCAGCTATGCCAGCACCACTGCCCGGTCGCCCATGTGGCAGCAGAGTTCCCCCAGCTGTGCGAGGCAGAGACCGAGGCGTTCGGCAGGCTGCTCGGCACGCCCGTGCAACGGCTCGCCACTATTGCGAACGGCGACGGCATCTGCACCACGCACGTCACCGCGCCGTCACTGCTGCAGGCCCGCCCGCACATGACAACCCCGCACCTGACAACCTCGCACCTGACAACGGACCCGAACACCACCAATGACCCCGGAGGCATCTCCGTATGACGACGACCGCACACCCCGAACTCGACGGGCTTGAGCGATACAAGTTCGGCTGGGCCGACTCGGACGTGGCCGGCACGGGCGCGCGCCGTGGCCTGTCTGAAGACGTCGTCCGTGACATCTCGGCGAAGAAGAGCGAGCCGGACTGGATGCTGGACCTGCGCCTGAAGGGCCTGCAGCTTTTCCGCCGCAAGCCGATGCCCACCTGGGGCTCTGACCTGTCCGGCATCGACTTTGAGAACATCAAGTACTTCGTCCGGTCGACCGAGAAGCAGGCCGCGAACTGGGACGACCTGCCCGCCGACATCAAGAACACCTACGACCGGCTGGGCATCCCCGAGGCCGAGAAGCAGCGCCTGATCGCCGGCGTGGCCGCCCAGTACGAGTCCGAGGTCGTCTACCACAAGATCCGTGAGGACCTTGAGGAGAAGGGCGTCCTCTTCCTGGACACCGACACGGCCCTGCGCGAGCAGCCGGAGCTGTTCCAGGAGTATTTCGCCACGGTGATCCCGGTGGGCGACAACAAGTTCGCCGCGCTGAACACGGCGGTCTGGTCTGGCGGCAGCTTCATCTACGTGCCGAAGGGCGTGCACGTGGACATCCCGCTGCAGGCCTACTTCCGGATCAACACCGAGAACATGGGCCAGTTCGAGCGGACGCTGATCATCGTGGATGAGGGCGCCAGCGTGCACTACGTGGAAGGCTGCACCGCGCCGATCTACTCGTCGGACTCGCTGCACTCCGCGGTGGTCGAGATCATCGTGAAGAAGGACGCGCACTGCCGTTACACGACCATCCAGAACTGGTCGAACAACGTCTACAACCTGGTCACCAAGCGGGCCGTGGTGCAGGCGGGCGGGAGCATGGAGTGGGTCGACGGGAACATCGGCTCCAAGGTCACCATGAAGTACCCGGCGGTCTACCTGATGGGCGAGCACTCCAGGGGCGAGACCCTGTCGGTGGCTTTCGCGGGCACCGGACAGCACCAGGACGCGGGCGCGAAGATGGTGCACTGCGCCCCGAACACCTCGTCCACGATCGTGTCGAAGTCCGTGGCCCGGGCCGGCGGCCGGACCTCCTACCGGGGCCTGGTCCAGGTCCAGGAAGGCGCCGCGCACTCCAAGTCCACCGTCAAGTGCGACGCGCTGCTGGTCGACACGATCAGCAGGTCGGACACCTATCCGTACGTGGACGTGCGGGAAGACGACGTGGAGATGGGCCACGAGGCCAGCGTCTCCAAGATCTCGGCTGAGCAGCTCTTCTACCTGATGAGCCGGGGCATGACCGAGGACGAGGCCATGGCGACCATCGTCCGCGGGTTCGTCGAGCCGATCGCCCGTGAGCTGCCGATGGAATACGCCCTCGAGCTCAACCGGCTGATCGAGCTGCAGATGGAGGGGGCGGTCGGCTGATGGCGGGGATCGCGGGGGCTGTGGAATCCACCGCCCCGGTTTCAAGGCTGCATGAACACAGGTCGTATAACCTCGCTGACTTCCCGGTGCCGACGGGCCGCGAGGAGGAGTGGCGGTTCACCCCGCTGCGCCGCCTGCGTGGCTTGCATGGTGCGGACCAGGTACTGGCCGAGGGCAAAGTGACCACCGAAACGGATCCGGCGCCCGAGGTGACCGTCGAGACCACCGAGCGCGGTGATCCCCGGGTCGGCCGTAGCTTCATCCCGCCCGACCGGATCAGCGCCCGTGCGCTCGCCTCGGTGCGTGAGCCGACCATCCTCACCGTCCCCGCCGAGGCGGTCGCTTCCCGCCCCTCCGTCATCTCAGTCCGCGGTGAGGAAGCTGCCGGGGCCGCGTTCGGCCACCTGGTGGTGGATGTGGCACCGCTCGCCGAGGCGGTTCTCGTGCTGGACCACCAGGGCAGCGCCACCTACGCGGACAACGTGGAGATCATTGTCGGGGATGGCGCGTCACTGTCGCTGGTGAGTGTCCAGGACTGGGCCGACGATGCGGTGCACGTCTCGCATCATCACGCCACGCTTGGCCGGGATGCCCGGCTCCGGCACACCGCGGTCACCATCGGCGGTGGCGTGGTGAGACTGGCACCGACGGTTCGTTATGCCGGTCCCGGGGGAGATGCGGAGCTGCTCGGCCTGTATTTCGCGGACGCCGGCCAGCATCTGGAGCACCGGCTGTTCGTGGACCACACGCAGCCGCGCTGCCGCAGCCGGGTGGAGTACAAAGGGGCGCTGCAGGGTGATCGCGCGCACTCGGTCTGGATCGGCGACGTGCTGATCCGGCCCGAGGCAACGGGTACCGACACCTATGAGCTCAACCGGAACCTGCTGCTGACCGAGGGCGCCCGCGCCGATTCGGTACCGAACCTGGAGATCCTCACCGGTGAGGTGGTGGGCGCCGGGCATGCGAGCGCCACCGGCCGGCTGGAGGATCATCACCTGTTCTACCTGATGGCGCGCGGCATCCCGATGGAGGAAGCGCGGCGGCTGGTGATCCGCGGATTCTTCGGCGAGCTGATCAACAAGATCGACGTGCCCGACTTGCGCGAGCGGATCACCGCGTCCATCGAGGCCGAGCTGACCCGCAGTCTTGACCCGGGGGACGCCACGTGAGCGAGACAAGCACGTTCGTCCGGGTCTGCGCCCTGGCTGATCTGGCCGAGAACAGTGCCATCGGGGTGGAGATCGGCGACCTGCCGGTCGCCCTGGTGCGCACCGGCGGCGAGGTCTTCGCGCTGCACGATGTCTGCTCGCACGAGGAAGTCCCGCTGTCCGAGGGCGAGATCGACGACCACACCGTGGAGTGCTGGCTGCACGGGTCCCGTTTCGACCTGCGCACCGGCGCTTCCACCGGCCCCCCGGCGACCAAGCCGGTGGCCACCTACCCAGTAAAGATCGACGGGGACGACGTCTATGTCGCCGTCCCCGCCACCGACCAGGCCAGCTGACGTGTCCGATCCAGCTGACCTATTTCGACCAGGAGACATGTGATGGCCACTCTTGAGATCCGCGACCTGCACGTCAGCGTGGTGGATCCGGCGGCGGCGGCTGGCGACCATGGCGACAGCCGCGAGATCCTGCGTGGCGTCGACCTGATCGTGGCGGCCGGCGAGACCCACGCCATCATGGGCCCGAACGGGTCCGGCAAGTCCACCCTCGCCTACGCGATCGCCGGGCACCCGAAATACACGGTCACGGGGGGCTCCGTCACCCTCGACGGGGAAGACGTGCTGGCCATGACCGTGGACGCGCGGGCCCGTGCGGGCCTGTTCCTCGCCATGCAGTACCCGGTGGAGGTTCCGGGCGTATCGGTGTCCAACTTCCTGCGCACCGCGGTCACCGCGGTCCGCGGCGAGGCACCCAAGCTGCGGGGATTCCTGAAGGAGATGCGGGAGGCGATGGCGGCCCTGTCCATCGACCCGGTGTTCGCCGAGCGCAACCTCAACGAGGGCTTCTCCGGCGGGGAGAAGAAGCGGCACGAGATCCTCCAGCTCGAGTTGCTCCAGCCAAAGATCGCAATCCTCGACGAGACCGATTCCGGGCTGGACATCGACGCGCTGCGGGTGGTGTCAGAGGGGGTGAACCGGTTCCGCAAAGAGCCGGACCACGGCATCCTGCTGATCACCCACTACACCCGGATCCTGCGGTACGTGACCCCCGACTTCGTGCACGTGTTCGTGGGTGGCCGGATCGTCGAGGAAGGCGGCCCGGAACTCGCCGAGGCGCTGGAAGCCGGCGGGTATGAGCGCTTCCTGACTGTGCCAGCCCGGGGGGACGCCCCCCCGGAGCCCCCCGCGAAAGGCCCGGCGACATGACGGTAACTCAGGCCGCCACCCGGCCCCTCAATGTGGCCGCGGTGCGCGCCGACTTCCCGATCCTGGCCCGGACGGTGCGGCACGACCGCCCCCTGGTGTATCTCGACTCGGGCGCCACCTCGCAGAAGCCGTGGCAGGTTCTCGACGCCGAGCGTGACTTCTACGAACGGCACAACTCGGCCGCGCACCGGGGCGCCCACCTGCTCGGTGAGGAAGCCACCGACGCCTACGAGGGCGCGCGGCTGAAGGTGGCGGCCTTCATCGGCGCCGACCCGGGCGAGATCGTGTTCACCAAGAACGCTACCGAGGCGGTGAACCTGGTCGCCTACGCGATGAGCAACGCGGCCACCGCCGGCCCGCAGGCTCAGCGGTTCCAGGTCGGCCCGGGCGACGAGGTGCTGGTCACCGAGATGGAGCACCACGCGAACCTCGTGCCGTGGCAGCAGCTCTGCCTGCGCACTGGCGCGACGCTGCGCTGGATCCCGGTCACCCCAGAGGGACGGCTGGACCTCAGCACCCTCGACGAGCTGATCAACCCGCACACCAAGGTCGTGGCCCTGACCTGCCAGTCCAACGTAACCGGCACCCTGCCGCCCGTCGCCGAGATCGCCGCGCGGGCGCACGCGGTCGGGGCGATCGTGCTCGGGGACGGCGCGCAGTCGGTGCCGCACCAGGTCACCGACGTGGCCGCGCTCGGCCTGGACTTCCTGGTCTTCTCCGGGCACAAGATGCTCGCCCCGTACGGCATCGGCGTGCTGTACGGGCGGCGCGAGCTGCTCGAGGCGATGCCGCCCTTCCTGACCGGCGGGTCGATGATCGAGGTGGTCCGGATGGAGGGGAGCACCTTCCTGCCGCCGCCGCAGCGGTTCGAGCCGGGTGTGCCCGCTGCCGCGCAGGCCGCGGGCCTGTCCGCGGCCATCGACTACCTGACCGGGCTCGGCATGGCGAACGTCGCCGCGCATGAGGAGTCGCTGACCGCGCACGCGCTCAAGGTCCTCGGCGAGATCGATGGCCTGCGCATTCTTGGCCCGCTCGCCGTGGAGGACCGTGGCGGCGCCGTGTCCTTCGGCGTGGCGGATGTGCACCCGCACGATGTGGGCCAGGTCCTCGACGATCTTGGCATCGCGACGCGCACGGACCACCACTGCGCCTGGCCGCTGCACCGGGCGCTCGGCGTGCCGTCGAGCACCAGGGCGTCGTTCTACCTGTACAACACGCACGAGGAAGTGGATGCCCTGGCCGAGGGCGTCCGCTACGCCCAGCGGTTCTTCGGCCGGACGTGATGGCCTGCCTGGTACCGGAGTACATGGCGCCGGAACACATAGGGCCGGTCGGCTTGTTCAGGGAGGTGTGATGCAGCTCGAGTCCCTGTACCAGGAGATCATCCTGGACCATTACCGGCGTCCGCACGGCAAGGGCCTGCGGGAGCCGTACGACGCCGAGGTGCACCATGTGAACCCGCTCTGCGGCGATGAGGTGACCCTGCGGGTCTCGGTCAAGGACGCGGGCGGCGAGCCGACTGTGGCCGACATCTCCTACGACGCGCTGGGCTGTTCCATCAGCCAGGCGAGTGCGTCGGTGATGACCGACCTGGTGGTCGGCAAGACCGTGGACGAGGCCATGGCGATAAGCGGCGAGTTCCTCAAGCTGATGCAGTCGAAGGGCGAGGGCGCGGGTGACGAGGAGGTGCTCGGCGACGCGGTCGCGTTCGAAGGAGTGGCGAAGTACCCGGCCAGGATCAAATGCGCCCTGCTGGGCTGGATGGCCTGGAAGGACGCAACCGCGCAGGCGCTCGATGCGGCCGGGCGCGCCGGCACTCTGCTAACCGAGACTGAGCGAGCCGAGACTGGGGCAAGGGAGACGGCATGACGGAGAACGCTGTGACGACGCAGGACAGTGCCACCACGGACAGTGCCACCACGGACAGTGCCACGGCGCAGGACATTGCGGTCACCGATCAGGCACCGGGCCGCGACCCTGAGGACGTCCTTGAGGCACTCCGCGATGTGGTGGACCCCGAGCTGGGTGTCAACGTGGTGGACCTCGGCCTCATCTATGGGGTGACCCTGGCCGAGGACAACGTCGCGACGATCGACATGACCCTCACCAGCGCGGCATGCCCGCTGACCGACGTGATCGAGGAGCAGGCCCACGCCGCGCTGGACGGGCTGGTCGCGGACTTCCGGATCAACTGGGTGTGGCTGCCGCCGTGGGGTCCGGACAAGATCACCGATGATGGCCGGGAGCAGTTGCGCGCCCTCGGCTTCAACGTCTGAGCGTTCCCGCGCTCCCAGCGGAGCTGCTCAACAGCGACCCGCGTGGATTCGCCTGGGGTGTCTGGCACGATCGCACCCCCACGCTGGTCAAGCAGATCCGGGATGCGCACCCGTATGGCCCGGCGCAGCGCCGGGCGCTTGACGCGCTGCTCGCGGAGACCGCCGCCGGGCCGATGCAGCCACTCAGCCCCGATGCCGATGGGCACGAGATCTGGGCATCGTGGGGCGAGGGCCACTTTGGTAAGCCATGGCTGGACGCGCCGTTCCTGTGGTCTGAGTCGTACTTCTACCAGCGCCTCCTCGATGCGGTGGGCTTCTTCGGACCAGGCCCGTGGCGCTGGGTCGACCCGTTCGGCTACCTGAAGTCAGCCGAGCTCCAGGACCCTGGGCTCGAAGCCGGCCTGGCGGCTCTGGACGATCTGCGGAGGCTGCCGGCCGAGGAGCAGATGCGGGTCAAGCTCCTCGCGTCACTCTGGGGCAACCGCGCCGATCTAGGCTTCCGGATGGGCGGGCTCGCCGGGCCGGCCGATCCGGAAGCAGCCGGGCTTGTCGATGATCACAGCCATGAGCTGCTGTCCGCGCTGGGGCCCGCGGCCAGCGTCGTCCTGGTGATGGACAACGCCGGCCGGGAGCTGCTGGCCGACCTCGTGCTCGCGGACCACCTGCTGCGGCACGGGTATGCCGCGTCGATCACGCTGCACGTGAAACCGCGCCCCTACTACGTATCTGATGCGACCGCCGCCGATGTCGCGGACGGTGTCCGCCGGCTGGCCGGCACCCCGGGCAGCGCGGCTGTGATCGCCGGCCGGCTTCTCGCCGCCATGGCGGGCGGCACCATCGGCCTGTACACCCACGAGTTCTACTGCGCGCCCTGGTCCTATCACCGGATGCCGGCCGATCTGGCCGCCGAATTCGAGTCGGCCTCGCTGGCCGTCCTGAAGGGCGACCTGAACTACCGCCGGCTCGTCGGCGACCGTGACTGGCCGCCCGCGATCCCGTTCGCCGACGTCACGTCATATTTTCCGGCCCCGGTCGCGGCGTTGCGGACGCTCAAGTCCGACGTCATCACCGGCATCGACCCATCCGTGCGGGCCCGCCTCGACGGAGCCGGGCCCTCCTGGCGAACCGACGGCACCCACGGGCTCATCCAGGTCAGGACCTGATTGCTGACGGCGCAGCCGCCCTGGGCCCGGTGTCGCCCCCCCGGTACCGGGGATGTCAGCCGATGGGGATCTTGCGGGGTCCGCCGATGCCGGGGCCACCGACCGGGCCGTCGAACTGGTTATTCAGGTTATTGGTGGGCAGCGGCTGGCTCAGGTCGGC
>JAWWPY010000586.1:0-2585 GCA_033854735.1 Streptosporangiaceae bacterium
GACAGCCGCACGCCGTGCCAGACCTGGGGCACCGGCACGTACCGGCGGCTGCCGACGAGAATCCCGGTGCCCAAGGCCAGCCAGGTGGCACCCAGCCAGAACAGGGCGAGCAGCCGGGCGCTGCGCCGCCGCCAGCAGACGACCAGGCCCAGCAGGGCCATCGCGGTCAGCACCACGCCGTAGGCCACGAGCGTGGCACTGTGCGGGCCCGAGTGGTAGTAGTACGCGGCCAGGCTCTTCAGCCCGAACGCGCCGGCCCGCGGTGAGGGGGCGAATATCTGCTGCAGGGCCGCCCCCGACTTGGCGTAGTCCGCCGCGAGAGCGCTCTGCGGCACCGACGCGTCGCCCGTCACCGCCTGCCGGGCCATGGTGATGAGCTGCGGGCTGGCGATGACGGCCGTGACCGCCGCGGCGATGCCGGCCAGCCGCAGCTTGACCCAGGCCGTCTCCCCGCCGCGGGCCGCGCGGCGGACCAGCCAGGGCAGCAGGGCCGCGGCCACCACAATCCCGGTCATGATCGACGACTCCAGGTCGGTGAGCAGCGTGATGCCCAGCACCACGCCCAGGATCACCGCCTGGCGCCAGCCGGGCCGCCGCCCCAGCCGCACCGCGGGCTCCAGCGCAGCGGGCAGGCAGATCGCCCCCAGCGCCAGCTGGATCTCGAACCAGGAGTTCCACGTCATCATCGTGGACAGGCCGTAGAACGCGCCCCCGGCGATCGCCCCGGTCTGCGAGGGCACCCACAGGCGGGCCGCCCGGTACATCGTGTAGCTCATCAGGCCGGGCGCAGCCGCGGAGAGCAAGTTGTAGGTGAAACTGGGGCCAAGCGCCACCGTGACCGGCGTCATCAGCACGCCAGGCAGCGGCATCAGCACATGAAATCCCAGCGGGACCCCCACCGGCGCGGCCAGGTAGTGGCTGAACCAGGGATTGCTGAGATGCAGCACGGAACGCGCTATCCACCAGTAGTCCCAGACGAACAAGCCGGCATCCCGGCCGGTGGGCAGCACGTGGCCGGTCAGGTAAGCGGCGCGGGTCCAGTTCACCGCGACACCTGCGGCGAGGTAGGCGATCAGGATCGCTCCATGCACGCCCACCGAGCGGGCTGCTGACCCCGTCCGCAGTGGCCACACCCCCGCCCGGGCGTCTGAATCCCTCTGGTCAGTGGACGCAAAACCCCCAGCCTTCAACGCGCCGGCCCGTCCTTCCTGCCGGACCTGGGGCCTGCCCAGGTCGGGTCCGCTGGCTGGGGCAGTTGCCCGGGAAATCGCATATCTAAGAGATGCACGGAACGATTCAAACGTTGCCCAAGAGCATTTAAAGAAAGCGTCTGCTTTCCCCTGTGCGCTTCACTGCCTGTGGTCAGCGCAGCGCGGACACGTCGCTGACCTCGTCTTTCCCCGTGTGCGTGCGCGGCATTCACGGCTTTGCAGCCTTTACCTGCCGGTCAGGAGTTTAGCGGCGTCTTCGGCAGGGTGATAACCGAGCGCTGCCGTGGCCGCGCTGGAATCGCAGCCCCGTCGATCTGGCCGGGCAGGGGCCACCCCATCCGGGTGAACGCGTCCGCCGAGAAGCCGGCCCGGAACGCGAAGGGTCAGGTCCCGGAGAGCCTGGCCTCGGGCATGGCCGGCTCGAAGAGTTCCACCGGGTTGCCGGACGGGTCCTCCGCGATGATCTGCCGGCCGCCCACCCCGGTCACCAGGTCGTTGCGGAACCGGACGCCGTCGCCTCGCAAATGCGCGACGGTGGCGGTCAGGTCGGGCACCTCGATCGAGAAGCGGTTCCAGCCGCCGGGCTGGGGCATCGTTCCGTCCGGCATGGCCTGGCCGCCGCCCGGGGTGTTACCCGGGACGCTGAGCACCAGCCGCAGGTCCCCGCGCGTGAGCATGGCGAACATGTCGTTGGGGTGCATCTGCACACTGAATCCCAGGTGCCTGGTGTAGAAGCCGATCGCGGCGTCAATGTCATTGACGATGTAACGGACGCTGACCGCGGCCATCTGAGTCTCCCTCCCGTTGATGAGCCGTTCAGGGCCTTCAGGGCCCGGCACGATGAAACTCCACCCGGTACAGCAGGGTGTCGTCAGCGATCGGGCCAGCGTGCGCGGCCCGCCGGCGCAGTGCTTCCCGGTCCTCCTCGCCGGACCGGCGGACGTCGTCTGCGGTGATGGACGCGAAGGGGATCAGTTCCACGCAGTCCACCTCGATCTGCGCCGGGCCGACCGGGTACCGGCCGCCCTCTTTGACCCTGGGACGGCGCCACAGCCGGAATGACACCGTGATGTCACCCGACATCACCCCGTCGCGCAGTTCCCGGCTGAACTCCACCTCCCGATGCTACGGCGGCCTGCAGGCGGAGGGTCGAGTCCTTGAACCCGAAACTCTCCGTCGTCACGAACACCTCGCCGTGGTAGTGGACCTCCATGGGCTTGATCAGCATCTCGCGCGGCCGCCTTACGCCGGCCGCGAAAACTCTCCGGGGGCCGGGACGTGGCCGGATACGGTGAGCTGGCCGGGGCCCGGCAGCGGGTCACGAACACAGCCACGGAGGCGACGGCGATGGGTGTTCCGGTCATCACCAGCCCG
>JAWWPY010000587.1:0-3881 GCA_033854735.1 Streptosporangiaceae bacterium
TATTATCACTCAGGCTGCCGGGCTCGTTCTTTTGGTGTGAATAGACCTTGAAACGCCCGGTCTGTCGATCGAAGCGATTGAGGCCTCCGCCGCGGGTGCCAAACCAGAGGTAGCCCTTCCGATCTTCCGCGATGGCGCACACCCCCGGACTGGACAGGTCGCCCGGGCCTCCGGCAGCCCGGAAGAAGGTGAATTCCCCCGTCTCCCGGTCTATGCGGTTAAGCGCCCCCGTGTTCCCTACCCAGAGGATGCCGCGGCTGTCCAGGAATACGGAGATCACCCAATCCCGATCGAGGCTCCTGGGATTGCCCGGCTCATGTCGATAGTTCTGAAACGGCGACGGTCTCCTGGTACACCGATTCACGCCGGCACCATAGGTGCCGGCCCAGATGTTGCCCTCGGCATCTTCCCGCAGGCACCAAATCGTGTCATGGCTCAGGCTGTGCAGATTGCTGGGGTCGTTCCGGTAGCGGACACAGCGACGGCGATCGCGGTGGAGTTTGTAAAGTCCCTGCTCCGTGCCCAGCCAAAGCGTTCCATCGGCATCTTCATGAATCGCGTACACAGCCGATGAGGTTTGGTTGTTCGGCGCCGAGCCGGCCAGGGGCCAGTAAACGAGCTGGTTCTTGTCGCGATCGACGGCGGCGAGGCCGTTCTCCGACGCGATCCAGAGCGTGCCCCGATGGTCTTCGACGAGAGACAAGAGCGATCGATGCTCGAGGTGCAAGGGAATGCGCCGCCTCACGACCCCTGTCCGGCGATCGAAAACCTCCAGAGCCTCCATCGTCGCCACCCAGAACGTGCCGCCCTTGTCCTCAAAGGTGCAACGTACCAGATCGCTGCTCAGACTGGCGGGGTTGTCGGCCCGGAACCGGTATCGGACCGTCTCCCAGGTGGCTGGATGGACGCGGTTCAGTCCGTGATCTGTGGCCAGCCAGATCGTCCCGTCCGCGTCTTCTCGCATTTGATAAACCGGGCCTTCGAAGCGATCCGGATCGGATGGAAAATGGGAGAAGCGTTCGGTAACCGGATCATAGCGGTCGAGAAACTGATCACTTCCGATCCAGAGTTTCCCGGACCGATCCTTGAAGAGTGAGTACACCTGGCTGCCGCTCAGGCTGTTGGGATTGTTGGGATCATTTCGGAATTCGCGAAACCGATAACCATCGTAGCGTCTCAGGCCATTCTCAGTCCCAAACCAGATGAAGCCCTGATCGTCCTGCACGATGCAAGTGACTCCGGCAGGCAATGATCCGTCTCCGGACGACAGGCGCTCGAAGCGCAGATCCGTTCCTTCCGTCACCGGTAGCTCGATGGGTGCGATGATGTCCTGGGCCCGTGCGGATTCGGCCCAGCAACCAGCCCAGAGCAAAGCCATGCCCAATACGGCGACCAAGAGCATTGTCGCTGGCCTGTCGTGTAGCCATTGCCTCGACGGGTTTCCAAGCCTGGGCCAGGTTGCTTCCTTCCGTCGCTCGGCGGTCGGGACCGGACGCCGCGCGATGTGGCAGTGGACCCGTTCCATCGGATCGGAAACAGTGAGCGGAAAATCACCAGCCCCGTTGGAGAACTCCGCCACCATCCCGGACAGCTTATCAGCGGCCTGGCGCCCGGCCACCGGGTTCAGGAACGTGACCCGGGGCTGGTGGTCGGTCGCGATGACCGCGTCGCCGAGGCTCGCGAGCGTGACCGCGTGGCGCCGTTCGCTGGCCGGGATGTGGCGGTGCGAACGCCGCAGGGATTCACCCGGGCCGCTGATGAACACGCCGGTCAGCACAAACAGCGCCACGGCGTAGCGATCGGCGGCGCCATGGACCCCGAACGAGTAACGTGGTTCGAGGAGGAAGGAGTCCGCGGCGGCCGCGACGAGCAGCGTGTCCACGAGCCCGGATCTCCACCCGCCGAGAGAGGTGCAAAGGATGATTCCCGGGAAAAACGCGATGAACGGCACCGTGTTGACCGGGAACCCCAAGAATGATAAACGGAGCAGCAACGACATGCTCGTGGCCAGCACAGCCACGGCGTCGACAACCCGTCGGGCGCGGGGTCGTTCGCTCATGGCAACCTCACGGGACGAGAGCGGCCCCCGCTGCTGAGGGCGCCGCCGGCAGCGGATCTCCTGCGCTGAGGAGGACCGCGACGAGGAACGGGCTGTCGCGGGATGGGCCCGGGAGGCGAGTCACCTGCACCGCCGCCGCGCCGGCCATGGCCGGCGCGGCGTAACGGACCAGGGAATCGTTGAGCAGGACTCATCATCTTCCGCCCCGGTCGGTCGGCCGCGCGGGGAGGCATGACCGGCCCCATCTCGGCGCGAGCCGGCCGCCCTCATCCATGGTCCACGATCCGACGTTCGAAAGCCACCACCTCGCCCGACGGGCGGGACGAGCACCGCGGGCCGAGCGTCGGACTGATCGGACGCGAAGAACGACGACAGGCCGTCCGTCGTGCCGGGGCCAATGGAGCCGAGAACGCGCCCGCGATACGGGTCGATGTAGACCGCCGCCGGCTGATCGCGTTTCTGTTCGCCGAGGCGGACGACCACGGCCCGTTTCAACTGGGTGCAACCCGTTTGGCTGCAACCTGGGCGTGATCGTAAACCCCTGAAATGGCGTGAGAACGGACAAGTCCGAGCGATCGGGGCTGGTCCGGTGCCGCACTCAAGGGGGCATTATTCACCGTCAGGAGCTGAAAGGGGACGCTCAGGGGACTTATCCTGACCGCTGAACAAGTCCCAAACGGGAACAGTCAGGAGTCGGTCCCCATGAGCGCCCTCGAGAGTAATCCGCCCGCTCTGGCCTGTCCACCGACCGTCGAGGACCTGCGTCGCCAGGCTCACGAGCGGCTCGACGAGATCATCGCGTACTGCGGGGATGACCGACGATCCGCGCCGTTCTTCGAGTTCGAGACGGCCTTGCTCGGACTCCTGCGGTCGCTGGGATGCCTGCTGATTCAGCTCTTCCTCCGGTCGCGCCATGATCGGCTCGACTCGGCCGCCTGGCAGGCCCGCGGCTATCGTGTCGCCGACCCCGCCGCCGGGCGGACCCTCAAGACCAGTTGCGGGCCGGTCGCCTATATCCGGGCGTTCCTCGTGCCGCGCGAAGGCGGCGGGCATGGCGTCCACCCCCTGGACGTGGCGTTGGGGCTGACCCGCGACGCCTACAGCCCCCTGCTCATCGGCTGGTTCTGCCGGCTCGCCACGCGGGTCAGTTTCCGGGTCGCCAGCGGCCTCGGGAAGATGTTCCTGGGGGCTGCGCCGCCGGCCTCGGCGATCGAGGAGTGGGTCCTGGGCCTGGCCCGGCCCGCTTCTATCTATCTGAGCGAAGGCCCCTTGCCCGGGGATGATGGCGACGTCCTGGTCATCGAGATCGACGGCAAGGCGGTCCCCACGGCGACCGAGCAAGAGCTGGCTCGGCGCCGCGGCCCGCGGGCTCGACATGAGCGCGGCTGCAAGTGTCAGCGGCACCGGGGCCGGGCGAAGCGAGGGCGGCGGGGCCGGAGGGAGCGGCGGAAGAAGGGGGACAAGAGCAAGAACGGCCGCAGCGCCACGCTGGTGGTGATGTACACCCTGCGGCGGGGCGAGGACGGTCGGCTGCACGGCCCGGTCAACAAGAAGGTGTTCGGGACGTTCGGCTCGCGGAAATCGGCGATCGAGTGGGCCCGGGCGCAGGCGACGCGCCGCGGGTTCCCCCCCGGGACTGCCAGGGCGGTGCAGATCGTCGTCGACGGCGAGACGTGCCTGGAGCAGCGCCTCCGGCGGCTGTTCCGCGGCGCGACCCTGACGCTGGACGTGCGGCACGCGCAGGAGAAGCTCTGGGAGGTGGGCCGGCTCTTCCACCGCGAGGGGAGCGAGGAGTTGGCGTGCTGGGTCGCGGGGCTGGAGG
>JAWWPY010000588.1:0-2522 GCA_033854735.1 Streptosporangiaceae bacterium
CGGATGGTCTCGTCCCGGCTGGCCACCGCGCCGTTCGCCACGGTAACCGGCACGATCTCCGCCTCGAAGCCGCCCTGGTCACGGACGCGGGCGGCCCGTGCGTGCGATTGGGCGCTGTATGCGTCCAGCGCCTCCCTGGTCAGCGCGAACTTCTCGGCGACCAGCTCCGCGGAGACCCCCTGCGGCACCAGGTCCCCGTACCTGGCCCGCACACCGGGGCCGAACGGGTCGGCACCCATCCGCGGCGAGCCCATCGGGACCCGGCTCATCGATTCCACGCCGGCCGCGATAACGATGTCGTAGGCCCCGGCCATGATGCCCTGAACGGCGAAGTCCACGGCCTGCTGCCCGGAGCCGCACTTGCGCTCGATGGTCACCGACGGCACGTGGGCCGGGAACCCCGCGGACAGCCAGGCCATCCGGCCCGGTGTCGCGGACTGCTCTCCCGCCTGGCCCACGCAGCCCACGAGCACGTCGTCCACGCGGCCCGGGTCCAGGCCGGTGCGCTCGATGAGCGCGGCAAGCACCTGGGCGAGCAAGTCGACCGGATGCACGCCGGACAGCGAGCCGCCCGGCTTGCCCCGCCCCATCGGCGACCGCACCGCATCCACGATCACCGCTTGGCGCATATCCGTCCTATCATTATCATGGTTTTGAGGATAGCTTCTGGCCTGCTCGATGGGAACCCCGGCCGCGGCACCGCGGAGGGTCCGCGGCGACGGGGCTTGACGAGCATGAAACCATGCATACTAATATCATGGTAGTGAGAGGCTGGTGGCTGTGACTGCGGACCCGATCGACGACCATTCCCAGCAGCTGGCGGCCGTCGCAGCGGACATCGCGCGGCGGCGGTACGCTCCGCTCGCCGCGGCATGGGACACCGAGCGCCGGGCTTTCCCGGTGGAAGAGCGGCGCTATCTGGGATCCCTGGGGCTGCTGGGTATTTGCCTGCCCGAGCGGTTCGGCGGCTCCGCTGCGCCGCTCCTCGATGCCCTCATCGTCATCGAGGAGCTGGCCAAGGAATGCCGGCCGGCGGCCTTCCAGGTTTTCGAGGCCAACACCGGGCCGGCCCGGGTGCTGGCGCTGCTCGGCTCGGAGGAGCTGCAGCAGCGTTTCCTGCCGGGCGTGATTTCCGGCCAGACGTCGGTCGCCCTGGCGATCTCCGAGCCCGACGCCGGCTCGGCGGCCACTGACCTGACCACCCGGGCCAAGTACGCCGGCGGCGCTTACACGGTCAACGGCGCGAAGCGGTGGACCTCCAACGGCAGCGAGGCCGACGCCTACCTCGTCTACGCCCGCCTGTCCGACGAGGTAGGCGCGAAGGGCATCGGCGCGGTGATCGTCGAGGCCGACCGGGAGGGCGTGACCTTCGGCGCCCGCGAGCGGCTGATGGGTTTCCGCGGCATCCCGTCCGCTGACGTGCGGTTCGACGACGTCGTGGTCCCGGCGGAGAACCTCGTCATCGGCCCCGGCGGCTTCGGGCGGCTGTTCCGCGCCTTCTCGATCGAGCGGCTGGGCAACTCGACGATGAGCCTGGCCATCGGCCAGGCCGCGCTGGACCGGACGGTTGACTACGTGCAGGAGCGCACCCAGTTCGGAAAGCCCCTGATCGAGTTCCAGAACGTGCAGATGACCCTCGCGGACATGGTCTTGCAGGTGGAGGCGGCCCGGCTGCTCGTGCACCGGGCCGCCCGCACGGCGGGCACCGGGCTGCCCGACTCACTGGAGGTGTCCCTGGCCAAGTGCACGGCCAACGAGATGGCCAAGCGGGTGTCGGACCTGGCCATGCAGCTGCATGGGGGTAACGGGTACACCGAGGAGTACGGGCTGGAACGGCTGCACCGGGACGCGCACGGCTGGGCGGTGGCCGGCGGCACGCCCTCGATGCAGCGCATCCGCATCGTGTCGGAACTGCTTGGCCGCCGCTTCGACCAGCGCCGGTAGCCTCGCATGACGCCGCGGCCGGCAGGCTGGCGGCCCGCCGAAGGAGTGAACGTGACCTGGCTGACTGTGCTGACCGTGACTGTGGGCACCGCTGTCCGGGCGGCCTGATGCGCGGGTACCGCTCGGTGCTTTTCGTTCCCGGGAACAAGCCGGCCTGGGCGCTCAAGGCGCTCCGCGCCGGGCCGGAGGCGATCGTCCTCGACCTCGAGGACTCGGTCCCGGACAGCGAGAAGGAGGCGGCCCGCGCGCAGGTGCGGGAGGCGATCGGCGTGCTGCGCGCCGCCGACCCGGCGATCGGGATCTTCGTCCGGGTCAACAGCCTGGCCACCCGGCTGACCGGCGCAGACCTGGAAGCGACCGTCGTGCCTGGGCTGACCGGGGTCTTCGCGCCCAAGGTCGGCCAGCCTTCTGACGTGCTGCAGTACGACGCGCTGCTCGATCATTTCGAGCTCCGCAACGCCGCGGCGGGGCTCCGCTACATCATCCCGGTGGAGACCGTCCCGGCCATCCACAACTGCCGGGAGATCGCGGCCGCCTCACCGCGCGTCGGGGCCATGATCGGCCCGACTGCCGAGCAT
>JAWWPY010000589.1:0-3023 GCA_033854735.1 Streptosporangiaceae bacterium
GCGGCACTGGAGCGGGCGGCAGCGGTCGACCGTTCCCGCTGGCAACCCCGTGAGGCGCTGCATATCGAGGCCCCGACTCACGACGGCGCCCGGATCAACGGCACCCAGCGCCGCTGGCACAACGTGAACCCCGAGGAGCGTCTCCGGCTGGTCGCCCCCGGCGGAGGGTCCGCTCTCCTCGCCGTCCGAAGCGGCGGTGCGCCCTTTGTGGACTGGGCAACGGTGTTGCGCCGCACCTCGGCGCGGCTGGCAGACCGCTACGAGCCCGGCTTCCCCCATGTCCACCCGCACATGACCAGGCACAGCTTCGCGATGGCAACGCTGGAGCGGCTGGTCCGGGGCTACTACCGGCAGGCGGCCAAGCTCGTGGTGGACACAGGGGGCGACGACGCCATGGCGCTCTACCTCACCAAGGCCGATCCGATCCTGGTCCTGCGAGACCTGCTCGGGCATGCCAGCGTCACCACCACCCAGGCGTATCTGCACCTGCTGGACACCCAGCGGATCTACCGCGACGCCTACGAGACCGCCGCGCCGACACCGTCGGCCGTTGATGCGGCGGGCGCCGAGTTCGGCGGCGGGATCTGATGCCCACCGAGGCAGTTCATCCGCTCGCTGTCGTGTTCACGCTGCCTGGCAATGTCACCCACGTCGGCCACCTCGACGACCTACCGGATCAGGCACTGGCCGCTGGGCTGGCGGCGGGGCTCGTTGCCGCCAGCCATCCCCACGGTCCCATCAGGACCCGTTCCGTCGCCCGGAAGTACGTCACGACCGTTCGCCGGTTGGCCCGCGATCTGCATGCTGCCGGGTTCAGCGGCGGCATCGCGGATCTCACCCCGGCGACCATCGTCCAGTACTGGCTGACCTGCGACTACCACCGGGAACGATGCATCCGGGTCGTCCTACGGTCCTACGACGCCGTGGCTGGGGACGTGCATCCCGGGATCCGGGAGCACCTGGCGGGCCGGCGGATCAACCGGATCACGAAGGGCCACCCGAACCGTCCCTACAGTGACGGGGAGTGGCAGCGCCTCACCAAAGCGTGCACCGAGGTGATCTCGTTTGCCTACCGGGCACACGAGCAGGCCATGGAGGCGGCTGAGCGCGGCGACAATCCCGCGATGCATGGGCCAACTCCAGACAACCTCGCCTGGCTCGTGCGCCACGCCGGTCTTGTCCCCGCGGCCACACTCTTCGCCGGCCTCGGGGAACACGCTGGATCACCCGCCGTCCGCCACGAGGCCCTGGCCATTCGCCGAGCGCTCTACCCCAACGGGAATGTGGCGTTTGCCTATCTCCTGTTGTTGAGCATGCGCACCGGCATCGTGCCGGACGGCATCGACGGGCTGACCCTGAGCGACATCACCCGCACCGGCGAGAGCTCCGTCCTCCTCTCCTACGTGAAGGGCCGCACCGGGGGCGAATCCTTGAACCTGGCGCGGGACGCGGTCCGGCTCCTGGATCGCTGGCTCGCTCACTCGGCGGCCCTGCGCGAGCACGCCGGCGCGATGGCCGATCAGGTCTGGATCTACGAGGGCAGCCACGGCGCCAGCGTGACGGATGCGATCCGGGCCCGGCCCCGCAGCCAGTACCAGCGACGGAGCCTGGTGGCACAGAACGGCGTCCTCGGCGACGACGGCCAGTCGCTGGCGATCCACGGTGGCCGGGTGCGGGCGACCTATCACCACCGCCGTGACCGCTCCTCCTGGACCGGCCGCGCCACGATCGACCCCAACCACAGTGCCCGGGTGGAGGGCGATCACTATCTCAGCTCGCACACCCCGGCCCAGCTCGACGCAATCGAGGGCATCATCGAGCAGGCCCAGACGGATCTTCGGCGCAAGGCCGAGCCTCCGGCGGTCCTCACCAGCGACGATGCCGCCAGCTTCGCCGCCAGCTTCCCCCGCCTCGTGCAGGCGGCCGGACTTGGCCTTGACGCCATCACGGCGCTGCTGGCGGGTGAGCAGGACGTGTTCGTGGCCGCCTGCGCGGCACCCCTCAACAGCCCCCACGCCCCGGCGGGAACCCTGTGCCCGGCGCGTCCCTGGGTCTGCCTGCTGTGCCCCCTCAGCGCGTTCGCCCCCCGCCACCTGCCCAACTTGTTGCGACTCAAGGAGTTCTTCTCCCGCCAGGCGGCGCAGATGACCACCGCAGCGTTCATGGCTCTGTTCGGTCCCTATGCCACGCGTCTGGACGGCGACATCCTGCCCCGGTTCGCCACGGCTGCGATCGAGGCCGCCGCCCGCAACGTCGCTGCGAGCACCGCGGACCTCCCGCTGCACCTTGAAGAGCTGCCGATGTGAGCCAGAGCATGCTTGCCCCGTCGCACGACGCCAGCCGCCCGTTCTCGGGTCTGGACGTGGCCACCACCGCCGGCCTGCGACTGCGTCCGGGCAGCCTGCGGCCACGCTTCGACCAGGACCTCTGGGATCTGTCGGGCCTGGCCGACGCTCCCGTCGTCATGAGTGCCCACCGCAAGATCCTGGACTTCACCCGCATCGCCCATCCCCGGTGGCGCATCGTCGCCCGGGAGTACCTGATGGCCAGGCTGACCCCACGCCATCCCGCGGTCGCCACACTGCCGGGAGCGTTCCGCATCGCCATGAACCCGCACACGCTCTGGAAAGAGCTCGACACCCTGACCGGCTGGTTCAACTTCCTGACCGCCAGCGGCGTGACCTCCCTGCGAGATGTCGACCAGCGCCACTGCGACGCGTTCCTGGAAACAGCGTCGCGCAGCACCGTCGACCCCCGCCGGCGCCTGGCGCCGGTGACCATCGCCGCTGCCGTACGCACCACCAGGTGCTTCGTGCTGTACGCCGGGATCCTGAGCGACCACTACCACCGGGGGTTCGTCCCATGGCCGGGACGCAGCGCTGACACCGTGGCCGGCTACGTCCGCACCAGCGTCAATCAGGTACCCGCCGTTGCGGACTCACTCCTGCGCCCGCTCCTGGCTGGCGCGCTGTACCTGGTGGACACCATCGGACCGCACCTGACCCAGGAGGCGTCGGGGGCCC
>JAWWPY010000590.1:0-22004 GCA_033854735.1 Streptosporangiaceae bacterium
CGGCGTCGCCTTCGGCCGGCTGGCCACGAATCGGGCGTAGCACTTCAAAATAAGACCCAGTAGGAAGCGTGGGAAACGTCCCGCCGAAGTATGATCCGATCCGGGTGCGCGGCCGGGCCAGAGCGAGCGAGGGTCGCACTACGGGGACGAAGGAGCAATCCTATGGGGATTCTCAACGAGGGCCGCCGCGAGTTCATCGCAGCGCCGGACAGTTCGAAGGGCCAGATCGTATTCAAGTGGCCCGATCACAACATCCGCAAGTTCGCCAGGGTCATCGTCGAGCCCGATGCCGTGGCCGTCTTCACGGATCAAGGACAGGTAGTGGGGGTGCTTTCCCCGGGCCAGCACACCCTCGATGCCTCGGAACTCCCGTTTCTGGGGATGTTCGTGGACTGGGGCACCAACAGCAACGCCTTCAAGGCCGAGATCTACTTCGTCGGCGCCCGGGAGTTCCCCAGTTGCCGCTTCGGCGGCCGGATGGACGAAGTGCAGGACCCCCAGACCGGCTTGATCGTCACCCTCCGGGCGTTCGGCGAGTATGCCCTGCGCGTGGTCGATCCCACGAAGCTGATCTTCAATCTGGTGGGGACCGTGGATGTGACCAACAACGAGGCCATCACCGGCTGGGTCGCGCAGCAGTTGCTCAAGGTCACCCGCACCACGGTCACCACCCAGCTCATGTCGGGTGCGTGGCCGATCCTTGGCCTGTCCATGCACAGCCCCGATATCGAGGCGGCCGCCATGCCGGCCAGCAACGAGCAGCTGGCCGCCTACGGGCTCGTCATCACGCGCTTCGGCAACCTCGACGTCAACCTCGATGACGACGACAACGCCCGGCTCAAGAAGCTGGCCGGCGATACCGCCTACAGCCGCCTGGCGGGCGGCTTCCTGCAGGCGGCACAGGCCGAAGCGCTCCAGGGGGCGGGCGAGGGAATGGCCCAGGGGGGCGCCGCGGTGACCCCGATGTTCCTGGGCGCCGGCTTCGGCATGGCGAACCAGATGATGCAGCCGCCAGCGCAGGCCGCGCCGCCCCCGCCGCCGGGTCCGGGCTTCGCAGGCGGTGGCCAGGGCTTCACGGCGCCCCCACCGGCGCCGGCCCCTCAGGACGCGGCGCCGCCCGGCGCGACGATGGAGTGCGGCAACTGCCACAGCCATGTCCGCGCTGGGGCGAAGTTCTGTGACTCGTGCGGCACGCCCATGCAGAAGCACTGTACCAACTGCAACGCCGACCTGAGCGCCACCGCGAAGTTCTGCGCCGAGTGCGGCACGCCGGCCAGCCCGCCGTCGGTCTAGCAGGAAACGGCCGGCTGACCCCGGCCCCACCCACTGCCCTCACCCGGGCGGCCAGTCCCGGTCCCGGCCTGCCATCACATCCACACAGTCGCCGCCGTGGCGGCGTGCGGGGTTTCACTACGAAAGGTTGTCCGAATGGACCGGATCGAATGCCAGTGGTGCAAGGCCCAGAACGAGACGGGCCGCACGAACTGCAGCACCTGCGGGGCGCCGCTCGACACCAAGGATCTCGTCACCGATTCCGGCTGGAGCGAGGCGCCCCGCCTGCGGGACATGACGGAATTCCGTTTCTCCAACTCCACCTGCCAGATCGAGGGCGAGATCGTCCCGGTGGCCGAGCTGGCCCTGGCGCACGGAGACTCGGTGTTCTTCGAGCACCACGTGATGCTCTGGAAAGAGCCTGGCGTGCCGATGTCGGCGCTCAACACCGGGGGCGGGATGAAGCGCATGCTCGGCGGCATGCCGCACATCCTGAGCGTCGCCCACGGGCCAGGCCGCATCGCGTTCTCCCGTGACGCCGCCGGCGAGGTCGTGGTGCTGCCGCTGCACCCGTCGATGGAACTCGACGTGCGCGAGCATGGCTTCCTGGCCGGGACCCACTCGCTGACCTACTCCTTCGTGCGCATCAAGGGCCTGGCCAACGTGCTGCACGGCGGCGGGGGCATGTACATGGACCGTTTCGTCACGCAGCGCGAGCCCGGGCTGCTGCTCCTGCACGGGAACGGCAACGTCTTCCAGAAGACGCTGCAGCCAGGCGAGAAGATCATGGTCGAGCCGGGCGGCTTTCTCTACAAGGACTCGACCGTGACCATGAACGCGGTGCAGCAGAACGTGAAGACCGGGCTCATGAAGCACGGCATGTACCTGGCCGAGATGACCGGTCCCGGCCGGGTCGGCATCCAGTCCATGTACGTCCACCACGGCTCTGAGTAGGAGACCGACATGTCGATGCCACCTGCTCAGGGCGCCTATACCTGCCCGTACTGCCGGATGGCCAGCGAGGGGGAGGACGGGACCTGCCCGCATTGCGGCGCACCGGTCGACGTCCGCCGGCGCGTTTCGGATTCTGGATGGGTCGAGCAGCCGCCGATCCGGGATATGGCCCGCATCCGTTTCAGCCGCTCCACCTGCCAGATCAGCGGCACGTACGTGCCGGTGGCGGACATGGGACTGCATGACGACGACTGGGTCTACTTCTCCCACCACGTGCTCCTGCACACCGATCCCAGGGTCCGCCTCGGTAACCTCCCCATGAGGGGCGGCTGGAAGCGGATGCGCGCGGGCCTGCCGCTGATCATGATGCGGGCGCAGGGGCCGGGCCACATCGCTTTCAGCGCCGACGAGCCCGGCGAGACCCTGGCCGTGCCGCTGCGCCCCGGGCAGGCCATCGACGTGGCTGAGCACCGCTTCCTGGTCGCGACGGGCAACGTCGGCTATGACTGGGCCAACTCCAATGTGTGGTTCACCACGGGGGACAGCGACGAGACGGAGTGGCACTACCCGGTCGGCCGGACCATGGACCGCTTCACGGCCGCAGGCAGCAATGGCCTCCTTCTGCTCCACGCCCCCGGCAACACCTTCATCCGCGACCTGGCTCCGGGCGAACGGCTGCTGGTGCAGCCAGGCGGCCTGATCTGGAAGGACGAGTCGGTCACGATGTTCCTCCACTTCGAGTACCCCAGGGGCGCCTACTGGTTCAGCTCGGCCCGCTGGCAGGCCAAGTCGATCTGGCTGACCCTGCAGGGGCCGGGCCGGGTAGCTGTCCAGTCGGTCTTCGAACGTCCCGAGATGGTAGGAGCGGTGAAGCAAAGCTCCGGCGCGACGACCCAGTACTGGTGACCAGCACTAGGCGGATCAGGGCCCACGCGGTCATTCACGCGATCCGGTGGGCCCTCACCCCACCCCCCTCGGCCCGGGCCGGGTGACACTCTGGCGCGGCGTCACGACGCCTTGGTGATCGCGGCGACCTCACCGGGGCTGAGCTGGATTCCCGCGGCCGCGATGTTCGCCTCGACATGATCAGCGGATCCGGAGCCAGGGATGGGAAGGATCTGCGGTGATCTGGCCAGCATCCAGGCGAGCACAATCTGGCGAGGACTGGCACCGTGCTCGGCGGCGGCTTCGCTGACGGCCCGGTTGCGGCCGGCGTCCTGGATCGGCGCCCACGGCAGGAACACGAGCTGTTCCTGCTCGCAGAGATCCACCATCGTCTCTGAGGACCGGTCGCTGGCGTTGTAGCGGTTCTGTACCGACACGACCGGGGTGATCTGCTGCGCCTCATGGAGCTGGGCCTCGGACATGTTCGAGACCCCGATGTGACGGATCTTTCCCGCGGCTTTCAGCTCGGCCAGCGCGCCGATCGAGTCGGCGACAGGCACATCCGGATCCGGCCGGTGGAACTGGTACAGGGGAATCTGGTCAAGCCTCAGGCGCTTCAGGCTGCCCTCACAGGCCTGCCGCAGATGCTCCGGGCGGCCGTCAGCCGCCCAGCGGCCGGGGCCGGGCCGCACCAGGCCGCCCTTGGTGGCGATGACGAGTTCGTCCGGGTAGGGATAGAGGGTTTCGGCGATCAGCCGCTCGCTGACCTCCGGCCCGTAGGAGTCGGCGGTGTCGATGAACGTCACCCCCAGGTCGACCGCCCGGCGCAGAGCCGCCTTCGCTTGCTCCCGGTCCGGTGGATCCCCCCAGATGCCCGTCCCGGTGAGCCGCATCGCTCCGAAACCCATCCGGTTCACAGTCAGATCGCCGCCGAGATCGATGGTGCCCGCTGCCGCCGCGGTCGTGTCACCCGTCATGTGCTACCTCCTAGGATCAGCTGACCCGCCGGATGTCGAACCCGGTGATGACGCCATGGTGGACCGTGTAGTTGCCCTGGTAGACACGGACGGTCCCATTCGTCTGCAAGGCGGCGACCCGGGCCTTCACGACGTTGCCAGATACCGACAGGATGGTCAGGCTGTCCCGTTCGGTCGTGCTGAAACCCTGCACGAACCCCTGGTACGTCGATCCGCTGTTGTCACCGCCGAGGCGCCACGCTCTCAGGTATTCGTGGTTGTTGATCGCCGAGATGTACCTCTCCACCGTAGTGGCGGGGCTGCCGGCCGCGGAAGTCACGGCCGGCGCGGACGCGCTGGGCGTCGGCGTCTGGCCACCCGAGAGATGCAGCAGGGATCTGTCGCGCAGCACCACCGTCGCGGCGGCGGCGAGCACGAGCAGCGCGATGCACACCGCGACGAGGGCCAGGCGTGAACGCGGCCGCTTCGCCGGCGGGTAGGCGGGCGGGAACTCGGGCAGCACCCCGGTCGGTCTCGGTGCGGTCGGCCGCGGGCCGGCCGCGTAGGCGTCCCGCGACGTCGGCTGCGGTGGCGGCTGCGGTGGCGGTGGCGGCGGGACTGCGCCTGCCGGGCCCCGGCCCGCCGCGGGCGCAGCTACCTCGGTCGGGCTTCTCAGCGGCCAGCCCGGGCCGGACGACGGAGAGGCGCCGCCGGGCCGGAGCCCGCAGGCCTCTTGCAACGCCGAGGCGAAGCCAAGGCACGTGTCGTACCGGTCGCCCGGTGCCTTGGCCAGGGCCTTGGCGATGACCCGGTCGACGGCCGGTGGCAGGTCGCGGCGCCGGCTGGTCAGCGCGGGCGGGGCCGCGGACAACTGGGCCCACAGGACCGCCAGGCCCTGATCTCGCTTGAACGGCGGCGTGCCGGAAAGCATCTCGAACGCGGCACAGGCTAGCGAGTAGACGTCCGTGCGCGCGTCCACCGGGCGGCCCTCTACCTGCTCGGGAGCCAGGTAATCCAGGGTGCCGACCAATTGGCCGGTACGCGTCAGGCTGGACGTCGACTCCGACTGCTTGCTGACCCCGAAATCAGACAGGTAGACATGGTCGGCCGCGCCGCTCTCGCCGGTTTCCGCAAGCCGGTTGAGCAGCATGTTGGCTGGTTTCACGTCGCGATGCACGAGCCCGCAGGCGTGCGCGGCGTCCAGCGCCGACGCCACTTGCATGACAATGCCGACCACCCGCGCGGCCGGCAGCGGGCCCTCCCGGGCCAGCAGGCTGTGCACGTCCGGGCCGCCGACGTAACGCATCGCGATGAACAGGACCCCGTCAGCGTCGCCTGCCTCGAAGATCGGGACGATGTTCGGGTGGTCGACGGCCGCGGCGGCCCGCGACTCCCTGATGAACCGCTGCCGGAAGGTCTGGTCCAGGGCGAGGTCAGGGGACAGGATCTTCAGTGCGACCCATCGGTCAAGCCGGATGTCGCGGGCACGGTAGACGACAGCCATCCCGCCCCGGCCGATCAGCTCGACTATCTGGTACCCGGCTACCTGCGAGCCCGGCGCGAAGTCGTTGAACGCCGAGAGCTCCTTATCCACCATGCCTCCAGCGTTCACCCGCCTGTCGCCCGCCGGCAAGCCGGCGGGAGGCGCTTGGGAAAACTATGTCAGAGCCACGGCGCGGCGCGCTCTCGGTCGCCCACTCCGGATCGATCGTGGGTCCCCGAGCCGCCGGCCCGGCGGCTCGGGGAACTGTGCCGACCGCCAGGCGGCCGGTGGGGGAGAATGCCTGTTGGAAACCGACGGGGCTGAGCCCCACGAGGAACTGAGGCCTGGCATGGCTGTCCCGGACCAGGCCAGGTCGAGGCCTGCGTCCTCGGCCTGGGCGCCGCTGCGGGTGAGGCTGTTCCGCGCGCTCTGGATCGCCGCGCTGGTCAGCAACATCGGCACCTGGATGCAGACGGTGGGCGCGCAGTGGCTGCTGGTCCATCAGGCGCACGCCGCGATCCTGGTTCCGCTGGTGCAGACCGCGGACATGCTGCCCTATGTGTTGTTCGGGCTGGTGGGCGGGGTGCTCGCGGACACCTTCGACCGGCGCCGGCTGCTGGTCGCCGTGCAATGCGGCATGGTCGTCGTTGGGGCGGTTCTGACGGTCCTGACGGTCACCCACCAGATGCCGCCGGCGCTCCTGCTGATGTTCACCTTCGTGCTGGGTTCCGGCTCGGTCCTGGCCGTGCCCGCCTACCAGTCACTCGTGCCCGACCTGGTCCCGCGCGCCCAGCTCCGGGCCGCGTCGACGCTCACCTCGATCAGCGTCAACCTGGCCCGGGCGGTCGGCCCGGCCGTCGCTGGGGTACTGATCGCCTGGACCGGGGTGGCCGCCGTGTTCGCGATAAACACGGCGACGTTCCTGTTCTACGCGGTGGTCGTGGTCGCGTGGCATCCCCAGCCCGGATCGGCGCCGGAATACCCGGAGCGTTTCGTCTCCGCGTTGCGGGCCGGGGGCCGGTACGTGCGCAACGCCCCTGTCGTCCGGCGGATCCTGCTGCGCGCGGCCCTGTTCCTGGTGCCGGGCAGCGCGCTGTGGGCGCTGCTGGCCCTGGTCGCCAGCCGCACACTGGGACTGGGGCCGGACGGCTACGGCCTGCTGCTGGCCGCGCTGGGGGCCGGTGCTGTCGGTGGCGCGTTCGTCCTGCCGCACGCTCGGGCCAGGCTCTCCGGCAATGCCCTCACGGTCACCGCGAGCGTGATCTACGCGGCCGCCCTGGTGGCCGTGGTGCTGGTGCACAACGTCGCTGTCACCGTCGTCGTCCTGCTGCCCGCCGGCCTGGCCTGGATAACCGTCCTGTCCAGCGTCAATGCGGGGCTCCAGCTCTTCCTGCCCGGGTGGGTCAGGGCGCGCGGCCTCTCCGTCTACCAGACGGTCCTCTTCGGCGCCCAGGCGGCGGGCGCCGCGGGATGGGGCGTCGTCGCGGGGGCGGCCGGGCTGGTGCCGGCCTTCCTGGCGGCGGCCGTCATGATGGCCGCGGGAGCGGCCACCATCCGGTTCTGGCCGTTCCTCGACACCGCTGAGATGGACCGCAGCCCGGTCTCGTACTGGCCGGACCCGCATCTGGTGCTGGACGCCGATCCGCGGAGCGGGCCGGTCGTGGTGCAGAACACCTATACCGTGGCCGCCGCCAGTGAGCAGCCGTTCCTGCAGGCCATGGTGCAGGTCCGCCGGTCGAGGCTGCGGACCGGGGCCATCCAGTGGGGCCTTTTCCGTGACGGCGAGAACGCGCGGGCGTTCATCGAGTTGTTCGTGGTCCCGTCCTGGGACGAGCACCTGCGGCAGCACACGGACCGGCTGACCGGCACTGACCAGCAGTACGAGGAGGCGGCCAAGGGGTTGTCCGACCCGCCTGTGAAGACCGCGCACCTGATTGCCGCCGACGTCCCCGGCGGTGGGTAGCGGTGCTCGCCCCCCGCTGACGCCGCCGGTGCGGTCATGACGGCCCGGCCGGCCGGCCGGGCTGGGCCGCACCGACCAGGTCGGCCAGCAATGTGGCGATCTCGGCGGCCGCGCCGGGCCGGCTCAACCGGGCTGAGGCCGCCCGCATCGTCTGCACGGCGTCGGGGTCACGGCGCAGCCAGTGGATCTCATGGACCAGTCGCCGCACGCCCGGCGCGTGGCGTCCGGCGCCCGCGGCGACCACGAATTCCGTGTTGCCTTCTTCCTGGCCGGGCAGGTGGGAGGTGAGGACGAGCGGGGCACCGCAGCACGAGGCCTCGGCGATAGTACCCGGGCCCGCTTTGGTGACGACCAGATCGGCGCAGCGCAGCCACTCCGCCATGTTGTCGACGAATCCCAGCGCGGTCAGCCGGCCGCCCGACCGCGCGGCCAGGCGGGTCAGCCTGCGGTGCAGTCGGCGGTTACGGCCGCAGATGGCGACCACGGCGACATCGTCGAGCCGCCTGACGATGGCCGCGGTGCGCCGGTAGATGCCACCCGAGCCCTCCGCGCCTCCCGTCACGACGACCAGGAACTCCCGGCTGGCCAGGCCGAGTGAGTGGCGTACGGCGCGGCGTTCGCGGGCGCTCAGCGGGCCGCTCACGAATTCGGGGGTGACGGGCAGCCCGATCTCCACGTAGCGGTCCGGGGCGATTCCGCCGCGATGGCAGTGCCAGCTCACCTCGGCGGACGGCACGACGATCCGGTCCACCTGGACCCAGCGCCAGGACAGGTGCGCGGTGACCAGGTCAGTAATCACGGTGACCACGGGCGGCCGGTCCGGCCTGCCGTCCAGGGCGCTGACCGCCGCCCCGGCGGTCAGCGGGTGGAAGGACACGATGGCCGCAGGGCGATGGGCCGCCACGGCGGCGGCGACCGGCCGGGCCGCGAGCGGGAAGACGGCCCGGCGCAGCCACCTCATGGCGGGCTGGGAATTGAAGCCGTGGTAGATGACACCCCATATCCACGGGGCCAGCCTGACCGACGGGCCGTACAGGCCGGTGATCCACCGCAGCGGCCGGAACGAGCCTGGACCGCCCAGCGGGTCGCACAGGACGGGAGCGAACCGTCCCGGGTAGGCCAGCTCCAGTGCCTGGCCCACCGCCCGGGCGGCGCTCCGGTGCCCTCCTCCCGTGTCGGCGATGAGGAAGAGCAGTGGCACCGGGGAGGGCGGCAGGACACGGCTGCCCGCCGCCGGCGCCGTTTCCGCCGTGGGAGTCAACGTTGCCTCACACTGTTCTCAGTCCGGGCCAGGAGGCCGTAAAGCGGTCCCATTCCCCCAGTGTGCCGTGGCTTTCGTGGGCGCCGATGATCCGCGGCCGGCTGGCCGTAACGACAGGCCGGTGATCGGCGTACGAACGCCGCGCGAGGGTAGCTCTAGCGCATGGACGATTCCGGGCACCGACCTGCCAGGCCAGCCGAGGTGCCGCCCGAGGTGCCGGCTGAAGTGACCGCACGGGCGCTACCAGGGGAGGTGGCCGAGATTGTCGGGGAGATCAGCGAGGCCACCAGCCCGTCGCGGCGCCGCAAGCTCACGGCGGCGATCCCACGGCTGGCCCGGCGCAGCGGGCGTGCCACCTGGTTCAGCGTGCAATCTGGCAGCCGGTGGCTGACGGCTGAGGTACTCGCGATGGCGCCGCGCGTGCCCGTGCGCGACCAGCAGACGCTCCGCGCCCAGTTCCCGGGGCTCGATCCTGAGGATCTCGCCGACGCGCTGATACGGGGCTCGGCCCGCGCCGCCGGAGCCGTGGGCGCGGCGGCCGGCGCGGCCATGGTGCTGCCCCTGCCCGCCGCCCCGGTGGAGATCGCGGTCGAGACCCTGGCGCTCGTCGGCATCGAGATCAAACTGGTGGCTGAACTGCACGAGGTGTACGGCCAGCCTGCCCAGGGTCCACCGTCCGAGCGCATGCTGTCGTACGTGGCGGCCTGGGCCCACCGGCGGGGCGTTGGCCTCGCACCGGGCGGGCTGGCCCTGGCGGTAGGCTCGCCGCTGCGCAGGCGGCTCCAGCGCCGGCTCCTCGCCCGGGCCGGGCGCAGCGCCACATCGTTCGGGCCGTTGCTCACCGGGGCGGTCGTGGGCGCGGCGCTCAACCGGCGCGAGACCAGCCATCTCGGCGCCGACGTGCGTGATGACCTCCGGCGGCGCTCGCCGCAGGCGGCACACTGGCCAAGCTGAGCCAGCGCCGCGGGGTGCTGTGGTAGGCCTGTCACATGACTGCGCCGCGTGTGCTCTTCATCGGCGGGACCGGCGTGATCAGCGCGGCCTGCGCCCATCAGGCGGTCACGGCCGGCTTCGACGTGTTCATGATGAACCGCGGCACGACCGCGGTGCGGCCGGCCCCGCACGAGGCGCGCGTGCTGATCGGCGACGTCCGCGACCCGCAGTCGGTCCGGGCGGCTCTCGCTGGCCTGGAGTTCGACGTGGTCGTGGACTACCTGGCGTTCACCCCCGATCACGTGCGCGGCGACCTGGCGGCTTTCCGTGGCCGCGTCGGCCAGTACGTGTTCATCAGCTCGGCCTCCGCCTACCAGACGCCGCCGGCCCGGCTGCCCATCATCGAGTCCACCCCGCTGCGCAACCCGCACTGGCAGTACTCGCGGGACAAGATCGCCTGCGAGGATGTCCTCGTCGGCGCCTACCGCGACGAGGGATTCCCGGCCACGATCGTGCGGCCGTCACACACCTACGACCACACGTCGCTGCCGCTCCAGGGTGGCTGGACGGTCATCGACCGGATGCGCCGCGGTGCCCCGGTCGTCGTGCACGGAGACGGCACGTCGCCTTGGACCCTGACTCATCACGCCGATTTCGCGCGCGCCTTCGTCGGGCTGCTCGGTGAACCGCGGGCTGTCGGTGACAGCTTCCACATCACCTCCGACGAGACGCTGACCTGGAACCAGATCGCCTGCATCCTGGCCGCCGCCGCGGGCGCGGAACCCCGGATCGTGCATGTGCCATCGGACGCGGTGGCGGCGGTGGATCCCGAGTGGGGGGCCAGCCTGCTCGGCGACAAGGCACACCCGCTGGTGTTCGACAACAGCAAGATCAAGAGCCTGGTGCCCGGCTGGGTCGCGACGGTGCCTTTCTGGCGGGGCGCCCGCGAAATCATCGAGTGGCACGACGCCGACGCCAGCCGCCGTCACGTCGATCAGCGACTCGACGCGACCATCGACCAGCTGATCGAGGCTTTCCAGCGAAAGGATCCCGCTGTGGGCCGAGGGGGGCTGTGAACCGCGCGGCGGTGGTGGTCAACCCCACGAAACACAACGACCTCCCGAAATTCAGGACCGCGGTCTGCGCAGCCATGTCCGACCACGGCTGGAGTGAGCCGCTGTGGTGGGAGACGACAGTAGACGATCCGGGCGAGGGGCAGGCCGCAGCGGCCGTGGCGGCCCGGGTTGACCTCGTGCTGGCCAGTGGCGGCGACGGGACGGTCACCGCGTGCGCGTCAGGGGTGGCGGGCAGTGGCATCCCGCTTGCCCTGCTGCCGGCTGGGACGGGAAACCTGCTGGCCCGCAACCTCGGATTGCCCCTCGAACTCAACGACGCTCTCCAGGTCGCGCTCACTGGCACCGACCGGCGGCTGGATTCTGGCACCGCGAACGGAAGGCCGTTCGTGGTGATGGCCGGGCTCGGTTTCGACGCGAAAATGGTGGACAGTACCAGCGAGGTGCTTAAAAAGAGGCTGGGCTGGGCCGCCTACGGGGTTTCCGCGCTGCGTCATTTGCATGACCGGCCGGTGCGGGTGACCTTGCGGGCGGACGGCGGGCCGCCGCTGCGGCGCCGGGCCAGCGGGGTTGTCGTCGGCAACGTCGGCTGGCTGCAGGGCGGGGTGCCGCTGCTGCCGGACGCGGAGCCCGACGACGGCCTGCTCGATGTCCTGGTGCTGACCCCACGGGGATGGATTGGCTGGCTCGCGCTCGTGGCGGACGTGCTGCTGCGCCGCCGCGCATCTGGCCGGATGGCCCGTCTCGCTTTCCGGGAGTTGCGCATCGACCTTGGCCGCCAGCAGTTGTGGGAACTTGACGGCGAAGTCATCGGCTATACCCGCGAGCTTCAGGTCACGGTCCAGGCCGGCGGACTTCTCCTGCGTGTGCCGGCACCGGCTGCCTAGCCCGGCCATGTGCGGGGCTCCGCGGCCGCGCGTGAGACGATACCGCGACAGAAGGGAACGACCGTGTGGAACTGGCTTGAGCGCCGGGAGACGCAGCTCCTGACCCGCCGTACGGGCAACCAGGAGCCCGGACCGCTCCCGCGGCCGGACCTGGCCGCTGGCAGCGACCTACTGCCGCAGATCAAGCACATCGTGGTGCTGATGATGGAGAACCACTCCTACGACAACTATCTCGGCATGCTGGCCGGGCGGGGTGAGGGGTTCCCGCTCGGCCCGGACGGGCAGCCGGACGTGTCCAATCCCGGGACCGACGGGGAATCTGTCCCAGCGCATCACCTGGACGCCACCGCCCAGCAGCCTGAGGTGCCGTCGCAGAGCTGGCATGCGGCTCACCTGCAATGGGACGAGGGGAAATGCGACGGGTTCGTGAGCAGCACCCAGGCCCTGCTGCCGGGCCGGGACGCCAGCGTTGGCATGGGCTACTGGACCGAAGGTGACCTGCCGTTCTACTACGGCCTGGCCAAGACATTTCCGCTGGCCGATCACTGGTTCAGCTCCTGCCTGGGGCCGACGTTTCCCAACCGCCGGTTCCTGATCGCGGGCACCGCCCATGGCCTGATCGACGACCTGCCCTTCGACCTCGCGGACTACCCGCCCGGCGGGACCATCTTCGACCTGCTGACCAGGTACGGCATCTCGTGGACCAACTACCACCCGGTGAGCGGGGGCCGGTCCACGCTCCGGCGCTTCCTGCGCCACAAAGCGCGGGCCACCCGGCGCCGGCTGATGTCCCTGGGCCGGTCGTTTCCGCCGCTACGGCAGGCCGTCAACAAGGACATGCAGTTCACCGCGGACATTTTCCCGCTCGGCGTAGCCCGGTTCATGCTGCATGTCCGGAGCACCGACCAGTTCTTCACCGACGCGGACAACGGGACGCTGCCCGCGTTCAGCATCGTTGACCCCGACTTCGACGCGTTCTCTGAGGAGAACCCCCAGGACATCCGGAAAGGCGAAAGTTTCGCCGCGGAGGTGATCAACCGGGTCATGCACGGCAAGGGGTGGGCGGACACCCTGCTGATCTGGGTCTATGACGAGCACGGCGGTTACTACGATCACGTCCCGCCACCGGATGCCGTCCCGCCCGATGACGTTCAAGGCCGCAGCATGCTGACCAGGCGGACCTGGCTGCGGGCCTGCATGCGGCCGTTCTTTCCCGGTTACCTGGCCCACGCCGCGAAGCTCGATGCCGGGCCGCGCCGCTACGACCGGTACGGGTTCCGTGTCCCCGCAGTGATCGTGTCGCCGTACTCGCGCCCCGATTACGTGTGCACGCAGGTGTTCGACCACACGTCTGTGCTCAAGCTCGTCGAGCAGAAGTGGAACCTGCCGCCGCTGACCGCGAGGGACGCCGCGGCGGACGCCCCGCTCGACGCGCTCAACCTGGAGGGGCCGCCGGCCTTCCTGAAGCCGCCGTCCCTGCCCAAGCCCAGCCTGCGCTGGGGTTCCTGGTAACCGGTACCCGAACCCGGGCCGCGCCGATGCGGCCGAGCGCGCGTTTCGTCGCGGCTCCGGTGCGGTCACCGGGAAGACAGAACCTCGGCGATCTTCGCGGCGGCGCCCGACGGGTCGTCGGTGTCGTGCAGGACTTCCCCCCAGGACCAGCGGTAATACCAGCGCAGGCGGCCACTGCCGTCTGTTCCCGGCGTGCAGTCGATACTCTCCGCGAGCATCGCCGCGCCCGGAGTGAAGATATGCAGCGCGGCTGGGTACGTGGTCTTCACCGTTGCGTGCAAGCCCCTGGTGTCTAGGGCTGTCGCGAGCCGATGCAAATGATAGCTACGTGCATGATCGCGCCTTCCGTTCAGCATGTCCCCTACCCTCAGCGTCGGTCGGCATATTCTCGCGGCGCACTGGTCGGGTTTGTCAAGCCTGGCGGGGCGGGTAGCCACCATACGCGTCTGGATCGTACGGGTCCGTGCTGTATCCATCGGGGTGCTGGGCGCCGTTGTAGGCGTCTCCTGCGTAGCCCGTAGGTTCCGGGTAGCTGGCCGGTTCCGCGTAGCTGGCCGGCCCCGCGTAGCCATTCGGTTCCGCGTAGCCATTCGGTTCCGCGTAGTTGGCCGGTTCCGCGTAGCCAGCCTGGTAGCCGGTATCCGCCGGAGGGACCCCGCCACCGTAACCGGCGGCATCAGGGTAGCCGGACCCGCCGGTGTAGAGGTAGTGCCCGGTTGGCTCAGCGAAATCGGGTGCCGCCGGTGCCGCCGGTGGCGGCGCGGCGTGCCAGCCGCTGTCCTGTCCCGGAAGGCCGCCAGCCGGCTCAGGTGCCGCGGGCTGCCTGAGTGGCGCTGGGCCCGGGTAACCCGCGCCTGGGCCGGCTGAATAGTTCCCGTAGGCCCCGTCCGTCCGCGTGCGGTCCTCGGGATACAGGGCGGCGTTGCTGCCCGTGGCGGGCGTCGGCCCGCTGTCCACGTAGCTGCCGTAGGGATTTCCGGCCGGCGCGCGCGGTGACAGCGGCGGTGGCATGGTGTGCGGGCCTGACTGAGGGCCTGGCGGCATGGTGTGCGGACCCGACTGAGGACCTGGCGGCGGCGCTGAGAGCGGGCCTGACTGAGGCCCAGGCGGCATGGTGTGCGGGCCCGACTGAGGACCCCGCGGTGGCATGGTGTGCGGGCCCGACTGAGGGCCCGGCGGCGGCGCTGAGAGCGGGCCGGATTGAGGACCTGACCGTGGGGCTGAGTGCGGGCCTGACTGAGTCGTCGGCCGACGGTCACCCGGCCACCCGGCGGCTGGGTAGGCATTCTGCGGACTGGTGTGGTCACCGTTGCTGACGGGGTACCGCTGCGCGCCGGCTCCGCTGCCGTTGGCGTAACCACCGTTGCCGTACCCGTTGGTGTGGCTGCCGTTGGTGTGGCTGCCGGTCGGATAGCTACCGCTGGGATACCCGCCAGTGGGATATTCACCGGTGCCGCCGCCAGTGGGATATTCACCGGTGTTGCCGCGCGGCCGGCCTCGGCTGGCATTCCGGTACGACCTGCTGTCCTGGGTCGGCGCGGCCTGCCGGGAGAATGAGGGACTGGTCAGGGGGTCATCGTCATCGCGTGAGGCCGCTCCGGCCCGGCGGCCTGAGGGAGTGCTCGCGAGACCGGTGAGCGTGGCCAGGCTGGGCTCGCCGGCCTGCTGTGGCCTAGGTCCAGCCGGGCGCCGCCCGGCCGGACGTGGCCCAGCTTGGCGTGGCCCAGCTTGGCGTGGCAGAGGGGGCTGCTCGGGCTCGGCCGCCGGCGCGGCACCGTTGCGCTGGCGGCCGCGGACTGGGAGTGCCTCTGTGCGCTCCCCAGGCCTCTCCCGCCGTCTGGGCGCGACCGATTCCCGGTCCGGCTGCGGCTTCGCTGGGGCGTCGGCGGCCGGGCGCCGTGGCGACGTGCCGGCTGGCCGCGCCTTGGCCGGCCTTGACGGAGCCGGCTTCGGCTGGGCCGGGCCAGATGCCGCAGAGGCTTCCTTGGCCTGGGTCGGCTGCGCGGTCCGGGCCGTCGTGGCCAGCGGCTTGTCGGCGGACAGCTCCGCCCAGTACTGCTCGTCGGACAGCTTGTCCCACTCGGTGCTCGGCCAGTCGTCGTCGTCCCCGCGCTTGCTGCTGCGCGACTGCCGGGACCGGCTCTTGGCCGGGGCCTGCGGTTTGCTGGCGGCCCGTGACGTGCTGCTGGCCGGGCGCGGCATGTCTTCGCGGATCCGCGGGAACACGTCCGAGTTGGCCGGATCGTCATCGCGGTCGGGGGTGAACTCGTGCCCGGTGGACGATTCTGCCCTGTCGGCCATCGCGGGGGAGGGGCCGGTGTCGTACAGCTGCTCACGGGGCCCGGAGTCATAACTGACCGTCTCGAAGCCGCCGGTGTCGTGACCGCCCGGCCGGGCGGCCGGGCGGCGCGGGGCCGGCCCGGCCTCGCGCGCACCGCGGGCTCGCGAGGCCGGGTAGTCCGGCGCGGGAGCATCTGCATACCGGCCGGTGGGGCGCCCGGGATAACCGCGGTCATCGGCCTCAGCGCCACGGCCGCGCCCCGGCCGCCTTTCGGCGTACGCGGGCGCAGGCTCGTCGTAGCGGCGCAGCCGGTCCTCGGGCCGCGGCGGCTCTGCGCGCTCGCGGCGCGGTCTCCTCAGCTCCTGGGCTGGACCGCGCCAGTGTCCGTCCCGGCCCGCGGAGCGGACCCGGTCGCGGACGGTCCACCGGCCGCCGCCGGGCTCCTCCTGATCATCATCCTGCCCGCGCCGAAAGGTGAGAAAAGCAGCGACCAGGATCACGAGGATCACGGCGACGATGCCGACCAGAAGCAGAGTCATCGCACCACCCAACAAGCCATGGCCGCATGGGCGGCGCCAGCGAGGCACACGCGGCCATGGCGCGCGCCTTCCCCTGTATCGCTAGCGCCTGGAATCCATCCAAGGCTGAGGTACATGATCCGTTAGTCTGGCGGACCACTATGAACCCTGTCACGCGTTTAGAGAATTTTTTGCCGAGTCCGTTTACACGTCGTGACTAGACGATTACGGGATGGCTATAGCGGGGAGCCTGCCGCGCGCGATGGCCGCCTGTGCGATCGCAGTCCAGGCGGCTTTTTCGCTCGTTCCGGCGGGCAGTCGCAACTCGCGGCCAAGTGCGTAAACAGTAAATCGGTATCCGTGGGCACTATTGTGCGGGCACGGGGCATCATAACGCGCTGTTCCCTTACTGTTGTCGGCTTGGCGCGCACCCGGCGGCAGTTCCCCATCCAGAAGTCCTGTTGTCTGCGGGCCAATATCGAACACTATCCAGTAGATATATGGCGTGATCGGGGCGGCGGAGTCATCCATCACAAGAGCGAGCGATTTTGTGCCCTGCGGAGCTCCCGACCAATGAATGGCCGGGCTCGTCCTCGCACCATAACAGGTATATCTCAGCGGCATCACGCCGCGGTTGAACTCCTGGCTGTTCACGGTCATCACGTCCGGGACGCCCGCCAGGACTGTCTTCGGCCCGCCTACCAGCCCGCACCCGCCAGCCAGGCTGGCCGTGGCGAGAGCGGCTGCGGCAGCCCGGCCAAGCCGGCCAAGCCGGCCGCGCGGTCCACCCAACCGGCCCACGTGTTTTCTCACCCTCGTCTGTCGATTCGGCGCGTCCTCGGGCCTGATGGTACGCCGGCCGGGCCGGGCCAGGCGGCGCGAATCCGAACGCCGCCACGCGCAGCCGGCCGCGTGGTGAGCGCCCAGATCGGCCACTTAGCCAGCGCGAATTCTCGTCCACGTTCGCATCCGGCGACCGCGCCGAACGGATTGATCCCGGCGGTGAACCCGGGAAATCGGGCTGAGTCTCAGCATCGGGGCCGCCGGGAAAATGTAGCGCTCCTCGCTCGGGAGCCTGAGCCGGCTGACCCCCTAGTCGGGCTGCCTGGAGTTGCCGAACATAATCTCGTCCCAGGAAGGCACGGATGACCGCCTGGAGCGCCCCCCGGCTGCCTTCCTGGCTGGCCGCTCGCGGGCCGCGGCGGGCGGCGGCTCGGCCGCCTCCTCCTCCACGACGGCTTCACTGCTGGCCGGACGGGCCTGCGCGGTGGCGTGCCGTTGCTCGGGATCCGGCTCCGGCTGGGTGAGCGGCGGCCCGGGGACGGCCGCCGGCGAAGCGAGGGGGGCCAGTCTCGGGGCGATGGGCGTGACCGTGGCGCGGGTCGCCGCGACGGGACCGCGCGCCGCCGCTGGCAGGTCGGCCTCGGGCAGCGACAGCCGGGCGGCGTCGTCATCGGCGGGCGTGACGTGCCTGCGCCGTGGGTCGAAGACCCACTCCGCCATGTGCGGCCGCCCGCCCGCCGTGAACATCAACTGGACCTGCCAGTTGCCGTCCGCGCGCTTGCGCGAGTCCCATTGCGCGTCCTCGGGGCTCGACCCGAACTTGGTGAGGCGTTCGGTGACGACGTCGCCGAGCCTCGGCCCGGGCCCGGAGTCCCCTGGCTGGCGGATCGTCGCTCGCTGCGCTTCCTGCGCGCGGTACGCCCGTTCCGCGAGTACCGGGCCCTCAAACCGGCGGACGCGCTCGATCGGCACACCGGCCGCGTCCGCGATCTCGTCCGCGGTCTCTCCGGCACGGATCCGGTCCTGGATCTCCTTGGGTCGCAAGGGACTCTCCACTTCGATCTCGTACTGAGCGAGCCGGGAGAACTGCCCGCGCGCCACGATCCGCAGCCGGTCGTCGATCGGCAGCGAAAAGCGCCCACCGCGTCCTGGCACTGCGAGGACGGCGTAACTGCCGTCCTCACTCACCGCGACGAGGCGCAGTTCCTGCATCGGCGTCCCTCCTGCGCCGCCGACGTTGCCGGCGGGCGTGATGCCGCGCGAGGGCGTAGCTCGGACTTCCCCCTCAGGCGAGTCTGTCGGGTCAGGACCACTTCTGGCCAGCACCGTGCCGGCATGTCCCGCAGAACTCCGCTCACTATTGCCGGCGGGCGGCCCCAGCGGAGGGAACCGGGACAGTCCGGGCCCGGATTCCGGTGTAGCCTGATGATAATTATGTTCGGTAACAGAAGTATTTTGATCGAGCGTCCCCGGCCCGAGGCGATCCGCGGCTACCGGGGCGCGGCGTGGCTCGCGGTGGGCGTGGTGTGCTTCGGGGCGTTCATGGGGCAGCTGGACGCGAGCATCGTCACTCTGACCTTCCGCCCCATGCAGCTCGAATTCGATGCGCCCCTGGCCGGGGTGCAGTGGGTGTCGCTGATCTACCTGCTGACCCTGGTCGCGCTGCTCGCCCCGATGGGGCGGATCTCCGATGCCCGCGGTCGCAAGCTCGTCTACGGCTACGGCTTCGCCGCGTTCACGCTCGCCTCGGCGGCCTGCGCCCTCGCGCCGTCGCTTCGCCTGCTGGTGGCGTTCCGGCTGGTGCAGGCGGTCGGGGCGGCGATGCTCCAGGCCAACAGCGTCGCGCTGGTGGCGACCAGCGTGCCGGAGCCGGCGCTGCGGCGGGCGCTGGGTGCGCAGGCGGCGGCGCAGGCGCTCGGCCTGGCGCTCGGTCCGACCCTGGGCGGGATCCTCACCGAGGCCGCGGGCTGGCGATCCGTCTACTGGGTCAACGTGCCGGTCGGCTGCATCGCGGTGATCGCGAGCCGCTACCTGCTGCCACGAACCAGGCAGTTCAGCCCCGGCGGCCACTTCGACTGGCCGGGCACGGCACTGCTCGGCCTGGCCACCACGGGCATGCTGCTGGCGCTGTCGGCGGCCGGCGGCCTGAGCATGCCGGGCTGGGCGGGCGCCGGCCTGGTGGCCGTGGCGGCCGCGGCCGCGGCCGGGTTCGCTGTCCGTGAATTCTGCGCCAGGTTCCCCCTGGTCCCGCGCGCGTTCCTGAGCAGCTGGCGGCTGGCCCTGGCGCTGACCGGGGCGCTCTGCGGCTACCTGATGCTCTTCGGGCCGCTGGTGCTCATCCCGCAGGTCCTGGCGGTGCCCGGGGGCGAGTTCCAGGTGGGACTGGTGCTGTCTGCGCTGCCTCTGGGCTTCGGCCTGGCCGCGCTCGGCGCTGATGCGGTACTGCCCTGCGGGATGAGCAACCGCTGCCGCGGAGCCATCGGGGGCTGTATCTCTACTATCTCGCTAGGTATGCTGGCCTTTATGCCCATGCCCGAGATCTGGATCGTCCTCCTGCTCGCCATGGCCGGGATCGGCCTCGGCATGTTCGTGCCCGCCAACAACGCGGTCATCATGCGGTCGGCGGGCGCCGCATCGGCCGCGGTTCTGGGCGGGCTGGTCAACATGGCCAGAGGCATCGGCACGACATTCGGCATCGCCCTGGTTACGGTGGCGGTGCACGCGCAGGCGGGCAACGTCGCCGCGGCCGGCCTGCCCGCCGCGCATGGCGCCCGCCTCGCGGCTGTGGTACTCGCTGTAGCCGGAGTGGCCGCCACCCTGACCGCCCTGGCCTGGCGGACCATGAGCGGCCCGGGCGGTAGCGCCCCGGCCCGGGAGGAGGCGGCCAATGCCGTCAGTTGACCTCGCCGATGTGGTTGCCCAGCTGCGCCGGGCCATGCGCCGGGCCGCCCGGGCGGGAGACCCGGCGGCCACGCTGTCCGTGGCCCAGCTCGAGATGCTGTCCTGCCTGGCGGAGAACCCTGGAGCCCGTCCGGGGCAGCTGGCCAGGCTGCTGCGGCTGGCCCCGAGTTCGGTGGCTACGCTCACGCACGCCCTGCGCCGGGCGGACCTGGTCACCCGCACGGGCGGGGAAGCCGACCGGCGCACCGCCTGCCTGCGGCTCACCCCGGCTGGTGAGGCCGCGGTCATCCGCTGGAAGGTGCTCAACGAGAACCTGCTGCGGACCGCCTTCGCGGCGCTTCCTGAGGGCAGCCGCGGCACGATCCAGGCCGCCCTGGCCGCGCTGAGCGAACTGGCCGGCGCGGTCAACGCGCTCGCCGACGAACAGCAGGCCGGGCCGCACCCGCCCGGTCAGGGCTCGCTGGCGCCGATCGGGAGATCGGTGACGCCGGCCGCCGCCGTAGCGGGCCCCGGCGCGGCATCGCCGCCGCCGGCCATGTCGGCCTGATCCGGCTCGCCGGACCCGTGCCGGCTCATCCGGGACGGCCACCAGTTCCATCGGCCGAGCAGGACGACAGTGGACGGCACGAGCAGGGTGCGCACCAGGAATGTGTCCATCAGGATGCCGAACGCGAGGCCAAGCCCGATGTCGCGGACCTGGCTGCCGCCTGAGCCGCTGCCGGCCACCACCGTCAGCACCAGGAAGCTGCCCGCGAGAACCAGGCCGGCCGATGTGATCGTGGTCCCGGTCATGCTCAGTGCTCGCGTGACCGCATCGCGCAGCGGGAGCTTCTGGGCCTCCTCCCGGATCCGCGTCATCATCAGGATGTTGTAGTCCTCGCCGAGGGCGAGCAGGAAGATGAACATCAGGAACGGCATGAAGAACACCAGCCCGCCGCTCCCGCTCAGCTTGATGAAGACCAGGACCGAGAGCCCGAGCGCGGCCAGGTAGGAGATCCCGACCGAGGCGATCAGGTAGAGCGGGGCGACCAGGCTGCGCAGGACCACGGCGAGCAGGATGCCGATCACCAGGATCGCGATCGGGATCACGTGCTTCAGATCGCTGTTGGAGATGCTGCTGATGTCATAGATGGCAGGCGCCTCGCCGCCGACGGCTGAGTCAGCCGCGCCGATCGACCGGCCCACAGCGGTGGTCAGGGAGCGCACCGACGGCACCACGTGCATCGCGGCGGTGGTGCCCGGATCACCGGCCTTCAGGCCGGCCGCGTACAGCACGATCCGGCCGTCCGGGCTGACGAAGTTCGCGGTGGCGCGGTAGTCCTGGTATTGCGCCACGGGCACCCGGAGGCCTGGCGGCGGGACCGGCGGCAGGGCTTTGGCCGGGCCGAGCTGGCTGTGCAGCGCGGTGTACACCGCAGGTGACAGGGTGGGGCCATTGGGGTTCAGGGGCCCGGTCACCTGCGTGAGGACCTTACTGGCCTCGAGCTTGCTCGTGGCCACGGCCAGCGGCCCCGGGTTCTGCCAGACCGGGGTGCTGAACCGGAATATCAGCGTGGTCGGGTTCGCCGCCGACTGGGGGAAGTACTTGCTGAGCAGCGTTTGCCCGGCTGCGGAGTCGCTGCCGGACGGCGGGGCCGTGGTCCCGCCGAAGCCAGCGGCCGTGTAGCCGAAGACGGCGAACGACAGGCCGCCGAAGAGGGCAATTCCGGCGAGGAGGGTCGGCGCCGGGTGCCGCACGATGCGCCCGGCCACTTGGCCCCAGACCCCGGCCTTGCCGGTTCCCTGGATGTTCCACGGCAGTAGCTTCGGCCGACGGAAGACCGCGCGGAACAGGGCGCGCTTCATGGCCAGCAGCGACAGGCGGATAGACAGCAGCGCGGGCAGCAGGGTCAGCCCGGCGACGAGGATGACGCCAATGGCGATCGCGAACGGGATGCCGAGGTCGGAGTAGAACGAGAAGCTGGCCAGCAGCAGCGTCAGCACCGCCGCGATCACCGTGGCCGCCGAGAACGTGATCGACTCCCCGACCCTGGTGACCGACCTGACGATAGCGTCTCTGGCCGGCCGCCTGGGGTGGATCAGGTCGCCAAACAGGCTGCCGACGAGCCCGCGGGACCCTGGATAGTGGTCCCCTTGCTCGCCGTGCTGCTCGGCGCGCAGTTCCTCACGGACCCGGAACACCAGGAAGAGCCCATAGTCGGTACCAGCGCCCAGCACGAGCACGATCAGCAGGAACTCGGCGATGGGAGACACCTGGAGACCGTGCTTCGCCGCCTCCGCGACCAGGGGGCCGGATATGAGGACCGAGAAAAGGGCGGGAGCGACGGTCGTCAGCGCCAGCG
>JAWWPY010000591.1:0-3166 GCA_033854735.1 Streptosporangiaceae bacterium
CGTCCAGACGGCGTCTGGGAGCTCCTTCCCGCCGGGCAGCACGACGTCGAAATAGTGGGCGTCGCCCTTGTAGGGGCAGTAGCTGTGCGACGTGCTGGGGCGCAGCGCGCCGGGGACAACGTCGTCGACGGGGATGTAGTGCACCGGCGGGTACCCGGCCTCGCGCAGGGTCAGCGCGGCGCTTGTGTCGGCGATGACGGTGTCTTCGACGCGGGCGACGACCCGGATGGTGCCGGCGTCGATGCTGATCGGGTGGTTTGCGTCGGGGAGCTTGATCTCCTTGGTCACTGCTCTTCCTTCCTGCTGGCGGGCGAACTTCCGGCGGGTGGCACCGGTCTGCTGTGGCTGCCCGCCCCGGTCCGGCGGGACCGGGATCGGCGGGCCGGGTTTCGGCCCGGCTGTCAGCCGCGGACGAGGTCGAACTCGTTGCCTTCTGGGTCGGCCAGGGTGATCCAGCGGGCGCCGTTCTCCTGGACGTCGCGTATCCGGGTGGCGCCCAGATCGGTCAGTCTGCCGATTTCGGCTTCCCAGTCGGTGGCGGCCAGGTCGAGGTGCAGCCGGTTCTTGACGGTCTTGCCCTCGGGCACCTGGTGGAAGACCAGGCGTGGCACCGACACGGCGGCCGGGCCGATGCTCACCACCGCGTATCCCTCGGCGGCGCCGGCGGCGACCTGCCGGCCCAGGGCCTCGGCCCAGAAGCCCGCGAGGGCTGCCGCGTCGGCCGCGTCGATGCTCAGGCCGATGATCGTGTTGCTCATGGATCCGTCTCCTCAGTGATCTCCGGCCGCCTTCGCGGCCTCTGCGGCGGGAATGCGGAAGGGGTCACGCCGCAGTCTTGCCGCCGTTCACGGCGACGATCTGACCCGTCAGGAAGCGGGCGTCGTCGGATGCGAGGAACTTGATGACATCCGCGATGTCGTCGACATGGCCAAGTCGGCCGGCTGGAACTGTCGCCGCCATGGCGGCGGCGGCCTCCTCGCCGCCGCCGGTGAAGCGGTCGAGGCCGCCGGTGGCCACCGGGCCGGGGGCGACGGCGTTGACGCGGATGCCCTTGGCGGCCACCTCGAGCGCCGCGGACCGGGTGAAGCCGTTCACCGCATGCTTGCTGGCGCTGTAGAGCGCCGCCCCGGCACCGCCCCGCTCGCCGAAGGTCGAGGACAGGTTGACGATGCTGCCGAAGCCCTGCCCGGTCATCACGCGCAGCTCATGCTTGAGGGAAAAGAACACGCCGCGGACGTTGGTGTCGAAGACCGCGTTGTATGCCTCGAGGGTCTGGGTGGCCAGCTGGCCGCGGCTGCCGGTGAAGCCGGCATTGTTCACGGCGACGTCCAGCTGGCCGAAGGTTTTGACAGTGCCGTCGACCAGGGCCTGAACGTCGTCCTCGATGCTGACGTCGGCCCGGATGTATTCGGCCTCCGCGCCCAGCTCCCGGAGCTCGGCCGCGAACGCCTTGCCTTCCTCGTCGCGCCGTCCGGAGACGACGACGGCCGCGCCCTGGCGGGCGAAGGCCGTGGCCGTCGCCCGCCCGATACCGGCCAGGGCTCCGGTGACCATTACCACGCGCTCGCTCATGTGCTGCTCCTCAATCGCACGCAGATGAAAGGTCGCTCCCCGCGCTGTGCTGCCCGCGAGTAGCGCGGTCAACGTTTCAGGTAGACCTGTCTGTATGGATAAGTTCACTGTGAGAGTAGACAGGTCTGTTCGGTCTGTCAAGCAGCGAGGCTTGCCAAGGCTCTCCGTCCGCACGCCGACCTCCCGTGTCCTCAACAGCGCACCGCCCGCCAAGGTAAAAAGGCCCGGCAACTTCGTGGTAAACGACGTACTGCTCAAGGTCGGCTGGAGGGTCCCGCAACCGGGACCGCGCCGGACTCTGAGACGGATCGGCACCGGCAGCCAGGCCGCAGACGACCTGCAGGCTGGCATGAACAGACCTGTCTGAATAGAGTTCTTCCTATCAGGCAGGACTGTTCAAAAGCTCAACGCGAAGGGCCGCTACCCAGCACGAGGAGCTAAGCCAATGGAAACCACGCATTCCGCCGACACCGATCTAGATCTGACGTTGCACGTCAACGGGTGTACGCGGCGGCTGCACCTGGACAGCCGCACGACCTTGCTGGACGCGTTGCGCGAGCACCTCGGCCTGGCCGGCACGAAGAAGGGCTGCGACCAGGGGGCGTGCGGGGCCTGCACGGTCCTTCTGGACGGGAAGCTCGTGCCTGGTGCTGGCGGCACAGTGCGACAGCCGGGACGTCACGACGATCGAAGGGCTGGCGAAGCACCACGAGCTGCATGCGGGGCCCGTCCTCATCGCCTGCCTGCCCGGGGTTATCGCGCGCCCAACGACCCGGATGCTGGAGGATTAGGGATGGGTGCGTCGTTGAGCTGCTGGTCAATGTCCACGAGAATGGCGTCGTCTTCGATCTTGCATGCGTAAACCGGGATGGGGCCACAAGCAAACACGCCGACAGCCTCGCCGGTGGTCAGGTCGTAGCGTGACGCGTGGGCGGCGCAGACCAGCGTGTCATCCTCCTGGAGGGTGCCTTCGTGAAGAGGTTGCTGCTGGTGGGTGCAGGTGTTGTGGATCGCCCTGACATCGTCATCATCGAGGCGGATGAGGCAGATCGGTTCGCGCATCTCGTCAACGAGCATGGTGTCGCCGACCTCTAGGTCGTCGAGGTTCGCGACGACTACGAACGTCATGGCTGTGTCCTTCCAGTTGCGGGCCGCCGGGGTGCTGGCAGGCTGCCGCGCACCTCGATCCATCCGTTGCGGATCCGGGTCGGTAGCACGGGTTGCGGCTGGCTGGCCGGGCCGCGGCTGACGCAGCCGTCGGTGAGCGCGAAGCGCGACCCGTGCAGCGGGCATGTCACGGTCAGATCTGCGACAGGGCCGCGGCTGAGCAGGCCACCGGCGTGGCTGCAGATGTTGTCGATGGCGTGCAGGCTGCCGCGATGGCGGTACAGCATGATCTGCCGGCCTTCAGCTTCGACGGCGGTCGGCGAGTCGTCAGGCAGGTCGGCCTCCTGCAGCGCGCGGGTCCACCGCCGCGGCCCGGTGGCCCACGCCAGCCGGTTGACCATCACGCCTTTGGTGAATACGAGATGACCGCCGAGGTAACCGGCCGAGGCCGTGACCGTGAAGCTGGCCGCGGCCAGAGCGCGAGCCG
>JAWWPY010000592.1:0-5742 GCA_033854735.1 Streptosporangiaceae bacterium
GCGTTTAGGGCGTTCCCAAGGATCTCGGCTGGAGTTTCTGGAGCGGGTACGAGCCCGGGTCCTTCTCCAGCCGCGTGGAAGCGGTGCCGCAGTTCGGCGTCTTTGGCGACGATGTCACGGCCCTCGGTGTTGCGCACGACCTGGCCGGTGTCGTCCACCATCCGGATCCTGCGGCCGTTGTCGAAGTCCACGAGCGCCTGTCGCAGCTGGTACACGCCCTGCGGCGTTATACGCATGCGGTTGATCACCTCTCCCGGCTTGCGCCGGTCGGGTTGGTCGGTGTCCCGGGGGCCTCGATCGAGGAGCTGTCCGTTAACGACGAGCGGGTATGCACTGCGGGCAGCGAGCTCGCAGGTCGCAGGTCCCGGATTCCCGACCTCAGCCTCGACCAGGGCAGCGGTGGCTAGTTCTTCAGCGCTGCGGAAGGTGGCCTCCCAGTCTTCCTTGGCCAACTCCTTGCTGAACGCCTCCTTGAGGTACTTGCGGGTCCGTTCCCGCCGGCGGGAGTCGTCCTCAGGTACCGACCGCAGCACCAGCGATGTCGCTAGCTCGAACAACAGCGGGGGGCTGGTCTTCTTGCGCGTGCTCTGACCGGTGATTGCGACACGGACGGCCTGGTGCGTACATGAATCACGGTCTGTGAAGAGCCGGACGATCGCCGCTGTCCGCACCGCCGGGTCAGCGCTGAAACCGGCGGCCTGAGCCTCCTCAGGTGTGAGCACGCCGGCCAGCCATTCTGCCTTGCCGGTCGTGATGAGATTGCGGCGTTCCAGCTCGTCGATGATCGCATCGGCCAGAGCTTCATTCTCAGTGGCCTCGCCCCACGGCTTCGGGTAGTCGACGTGCCGCAGCGCCACCAGTGACTTGACTGCGACGCCGAAGTCGGCGGCGATAGTGCCGTATGATTCGAAGCCGACCAGCAGTAGGGCGGGCACCTTCTCGCACCGCGCTTTGATCGCCAGATCCGATTCGACCTGGTCGGGTGAGCCGGCGGCGGTGATCTCGTCGTTGAGCCTGCGGATGTAGGCGCGCATTTTGCGTTCGTCGCGGTCGTAGGGGATGTCAGCGGACCTGAGGCCAAGCAGGTCGTGGACACACGTCAGCCGGCTGGATCCTTCGGCGGTTACGGGGATGGTGATACTGGGATTGCCGTCTAGGTGCTCGAGCGTTGTTGCCGCGAGCCATACCTCGGTCATTACGCCCTGGTGCCGGATGGAGTCCCGCCAGTCGTTGTTACTGATCACATAGTCGCGGGCCTGCTGGGCCGCCCATGTCAGATGCTCCTGGCCATGAATCTGCTGGACCAGTTCTGGGCGGCTGTCGGGTGCGGCCTTCGGCTCGGCCAAAGGACGTAGCCGGGTGCTCTCTCCGCGACCGACCAGGTTAGAGACGGGATGGCGACGAGCCGGTCCGATCCGAGGGTTCCGCGGGTCAGGAATGACGTATCGAGACCACACTTCGGCCCGAACGGCGAGGATCACACCACCGGCGACCGATAGCCGCTCGGGGTTCTCGGCCGCCCGACGGGCAGCGGAGGGGTCGACAACAGCGAGCGCGAATGCCTGCGCGGCTTCCTCGCTCATGTTGAACTGGTCGATGAGTTTGTCAGCCAGCTTCCGCGTCGCAGCTGCCAGTGCCGGCAAAGGAAGGGGTTCCACCGGCCTGGGCAGCACGGTCTCCCCGGGGACGAGGGCATTCATCAGGTCTTCTCCGATCTCCTAGATCCGGTCGCCCGGGATACAGACCCGGACGACGTGTTGTGTCGTCCGAGGAGATCGGCTCCAATGAATTCCGCTCTCCCCCTCGGCTGCCCGGGCGAAGCCCGATGTGTCCGAGGCGGCATCAGCCAGCCCTTGCCATCTCCGAGACGTACCGGCACGTAGATGCACCGGCGTTGTCGCCCTCTATCACCAACGAAGGAGGTAAGACGGTCCGACTTTTCTGTTGTCGCTAACCACAAGCTAGCACCAGGGGTGACACGGCTACCCAACCTGTGCGCCGGGGCGCGGCGGTGGAGGTGCCGGCTGGTCAGTCGCGCCACGATCTCGGCGCAGAACCGCATCCCGGGGTCCCGCGAGGTCTGGGGGTGCGGTCAACCCGCCCGGTGGCTCAATCCGCCCCCTGCGGCACTGGGCTAGCGTCGCTGCCTGCATCTCCTCGTCGGCCAGCTCCATCGCGCGGATCTCCGCCGCCAGCCACGCCGTCAAGTGCGGTTCGCCGTTGCATCGGCTCCCGGAACCGGGATTTACTCATGTCTTTTAGCTCTGCTGGGACTGGGCTAGAGCCGGATGGATGATGACGCGCATGTCGAGCTGGGGGCTTTTGCGCTACATCAGATGATGTAGCCTGAGGGGTCTTGTGCATCCGGGGAATGATTACACTATTAAAACGGCGTGGCCGGCGGCCTTCTCCGGGACAGGGCTACGCTGTTCGCGATGTGACGATGGGGCCAGGGCCGGTAGCGAGATCCCGGACTACTATCACCAAGTCCTTGTTGAGACGCGGCGCGCTTTTATTTACGCAGATGGCGTAGTCGGCTGGCGCATCATGTGTGTTGATGTCATGTGCCAGCCGCCATTGACGGCACCGATCGGTGTTGCCCGCCGACTCTGGCCATCACCGTCCTACTTGTCGGCGGGCTAGACGTCGTCCGACTCGGCCGGAGCCAACGACTGTCTGTTGCCGCAGGACCCCGATGGGGGTGGTGCACGGCAAGGCGAGGTTGGGCAAGCCTTATGGGGTCGAGCAGGCCTTGGCCCGTGCCGGTGAGCGCCCGGCGTGTTGGCCGGCCTTTCCCAGCCGGCCCACGATGCGTCTGGTTGCCGCGCGCCTGTTCGAGCAGTTGACCTGCGGCTTCGCGGGGCGTTGGAGCCGTTTTGAGCTGCTAAACCAGCTGGTCGAGGAGCTGGCGGTGCGGCCGCGCGCGATCGTGGTCGATGAGGCGCAGAGATTAACGAGCGAGTGCATCGAGTTCCTGCGCTACCTGCACGATCATCCGCGTACCCGGTTCGGGTTGATCCTGGTCGGCGGGGACGGTTGTTGGGAGGTGCTCTCGCGGGAGCCGATGCTGCGCTCGCGGATCTTCCGGCGGGTCAACGTCACCCCGCTGACTGGCGAGCAGGTGTGCGAGTTGATGGGCACGTTTCACCCGATCTATGCCGGTGTGGAGGCGGAGGTGTTGCTGCTGGTCGAATCACTTCGCGCACGGCAACCTGCGTGACTGGGCTTCGTTCACCCACAGCGCGGTGAAGCTGTGCGCTGAGCACGGCCGGGACCGGATCGATGCCGAGATCGCCCGCAACACCTTCGCCTTGCACGGTGGCGGTGTCGGTGTTTGAGGCCGGAGTTGCGTCCCCGCCTCGTGGGGATGCTGTCGTGGCCCGCGCCCAGGCCGGATGGCAATGGCATTGCTCACGGACCGGCAGTTGGGTTCGGCCGTTTCGCACGGCGGCGGCCACCGCCGGGTGTTGTCAAGGCAATACTCCAGGCCTGCAACGGCGCTAACCTTGGTTACAGCCCGAGCTGGGTGGCGGCGTTGTCGGCCCAGGCCTCGTGGATGCGGACGTAGGTGCCAACAGTGGCCAGGGAGCGGTGCCGGGTCTGGTGGGCAATGGCACGGTCGGAGGCGCCACGCAGGTGGGCGTAGGTCACGAACCCGGCACGCAGGCTGTGCGCGCTGTAGGGCACCGGGTCCAGGCCGGTGCGCGCGACGGCTGCTTGGATGAGGGTGTTGACCGATTCGGGATGCAAGCGCCGGGAGAGGGGCCGGTTGCCCTTGCTGACCGGGCGCAGCACCGGACCCTCGCTGATCTGAGCGGCATCGAGCCAGACGCGCAGCGCGGTGACCGGGCAGCGGGTGGGGTGGCCGGCGCGGGGAAGCACGACCAACTCCGCGTGGACGCCGTGCTGATTGGTCTCGGAACGGGGCAGCGCGATCACCAAACCGTTGAGGTGCTCGGTGACCTGGTCGACGGTCAGGGCGGCCAGTTCGCTGCGGCGCAGCGCGGCGAAAAAACCCACCAAGAGCAGCGCGCGGTCGCGCAGCCCGGCGAGGTTCGGTTCGGTTGGGCGGCCGCGGGTCTTCCACACCTTGGTCTGCGGGCAGGCGTCGAGGACGTCGAGGAGCTCGGGGGGCATGAGCGGGTCGGCCTGCTCCGGTGGGGCGCCGTGGGTGCGCCGGATGCCTTCCCACACCGCGACGACCCGAGCGCCGGTGGTGGGATCCGGAAGGTCGCGCAGCTGGTGAGCGAATCGGATCGCCGACAGCCGTCGGCTCATGGTGCCGACCTTGGCCCCGGACCGGGCCAGCTCGGTGAGGTAGCAGCTGATGGTGGCCGCCTCGGCGGGTAGCGGGTCGAGCCGACCGTGAGCGCACCAGGTGGTGAACTCCGACCAGTCGCTGCGGTAGCCGCGCAGGGTATTCGGGGCCCGGGCCGCGGCGACGTAGCCGGCCTCGTCGTCGGTGAGTGTCAGCTCCGCCGCCAGCTCCAGCGGGTCGGCCGCTAACCGGGCCGGTGTGTGATCGGCCCCAGCGGTCATGATGTCTCTGCGGGGATCTGGGTGGCCTGACGCGCGAGGAGCCGGTCGGTGAGCTCAACGGTGGCCAGATACCACCAGAACATCCAGTCCAGAAACACTGGATCGTAGTTGGAGTGCTGTTCGCGCCCACGGCGTATATCGAACTTGTTCGCGATCTGGAACAGCGCGTCCTCGTCGCGGCTGAGCAGCCCGCTCTTCAGGAGAGGTCGACGGCCGTCGAGCACCTTGGCCAGCTCGAAGATTGCGGAACGCTTGTCGTGCTCGCTTGCGTCACGACCGCGGAACAGGGCGATCGCATGCCTGATCCGGCCGGCCACGACGGGCTCGGGGGAAGCTAGCGCACGCTGGACGAGATCGGTGCGTCCCTCGTCGGCGAGGTGTACAAGCCGCCCGACGTCCTCGCCCGACTCAGCCAGCCGCAGTTCCACCGCGTTCTCGGCGAGGAGTCGGTTGGCCAGTGCCCGGTACACCCGGCGGCCGGCATCGGCGTCGAAGTCCGTGGCGTGTGCGCCCTCACAGTCGTCGTGATACCTCCACGATCGGGGCCTGGCGGCCAGGTCATGAAAGACCTCGATGAGCCCGTAGAAGGTATCGGTGTCCCAGCTATTCGGTTGCAGGGGCCACAGGTCGGGGCGGCCGAGTCTCTGCTCGAGGGCGGGAGCGAGTCGTTCGCCAGGGCTGAAATAGTCTTCATCCCCGTAGGCGCAGCCCTCGCTAAAATCCCGGTCCAGGTAGCCCTCGGTTTTCAACGAGCCGATGAGCTCGGCGAACCGCTGGGGCGCAGTGGCCGCGGTACGGATCGGTGGCTCTGCCGGTGCTACCCGCCGTGCGGGCCAGTATGGCCGCGGCGGGGTGTACTGCCGGAGTTCGTGCAGATGGTCTAGCAGATCGTTGACCCAGGGGCGGCCCGGACCGGGGTCGTCGTCCCACTCGGCACCGGCGCGGCTGAGCCGGGCATAGTCCTCGGCGGGGATGTTGGTATGGAAGGCCTCGCGCAGCAGCAATTCCACCTCGCGGGCCGTGCAGGCCCGGTGCGGGTGATAGAGCAGAGCGCGCAGCTCGCTGCCTAGCAGCTCAGCCGGCCAGTCCAGCTCGTAGTCCACGCGGGCCCAGGTCCACACGAGGGCGCAGCCTAGCGGTTATTACCCGGGATTCCGTGCATAATCCCGTCTAATAGAGCGGGCTGCGGCAGGCTACCGTCGT
>JAWWPY010000593.1:0-9448 GCA_033854735.1 Streptosporangiaceae bacterium
AGTTGCGCATCGCCATGTTCCCGGCCGTGGACCCCGGCGACGTCGAGGCGCTCACCGCCTGCATCGACTACGTCATCGAGCGGCTGTAGCGACGCTACCGAGTGGCCGCACGGACCCGTCCCGGACCGCGGGCGGCTGATCAGCGCAGGGCGGCACCGAGGATCGCGCCGACCACGAGGATCGCCAGCACTGCAGGAAGAAGCCACCGGGGCGTGCGGTTCACACCACGGAGCTTACGTTCACGCCACCGGGCATACCTTCACAGCCCGGAGCTTACGTTCAGCCCGGGGCCTACGTTCACAGCCCGGGGCCTACGTTCACAGTACGGGGCTTACGTTCACAGTACGGGGCATGCCTTCACAGCCCGGGGCCTACGTCCGCAGCGGCGCGGCACGCCCCCTGGCCGGGGGCGGCGACGCGGCGAGCGGCCAGCTGCCCAGCGTCTCGTAGCGTGGCCGCGAGTCGGGGCGGCTCCGAATCAGGTAAATTTCCTCGGCCGTCCAGGGCGTTCCTGCGTATTCCGCCAGCTCGGCTATGAGAGCCCGGACATCCACCGCCGCCCGGGACCTGGCCAGGGTCAGATGCGGCTGGAAGTCCCGGCCCTCCTCCGGTGGCGGCGCTTCCTCTTTCTTCGCCGCCTGGGCCACCAACTTGGCCACCTCGACCAGGCGCTCTCTCTCCCCGTGCACCCCGGTCCACAGAACGTGGGCCCGGTCGGCGCCGGGAAACGCGCCCGACCCCGCGAGCGACAGGGCCAGCGGGGCGTGCCCCGCCGCGACGCTTCTGAGCGGATCCGCCAGCCCGGCGGCGGCGGCGTCATTCACCTCGCCGAGAAAGGCCAGCGTGAGGTGCCAGGCGTCGATGCCAGTCCAGCGCAGGCTGGGCCACGAGGAACGCAGAGGCGCTACGGCGGCCTCGAGTTCACCCGCTACCTGCTCTGGCACAGCGACCGCAACAAACAACCTCATACGTCATTGGTAGCACCAAGGAGCAGGTCACAGGCTAGGTTCTGGCCGCACGCGCCGGTCATCCCGTCGATCCGCCCGGAAAGCTGCCTAGACGACCATGCGCGCGAGGGCGGCCGGGCGCAGGTATTCGCGGGCGCCGACGCCACGGCGGTGGGCCAGCAGCAGCCCGATGACCGCCGCGGCCGCCGCCGAGATGGCACCGCCGGCGACCAGGCTCATCCGCGGCCCGAACACCTCCGCCACCCAGCCGACCAGCGGTGATCCGAACGGCGCGCCGCCGAGGAACACGAGCATGTACAGGCCCATCACCCGGCCGCGCATCTCCGGCGAGGTACCGAGCTGCGTGGCCGAGTTCGCCGCAGTGTTGAAGGTCAGCAACACCAGCCCGGTCGGCACCAGGAGGACCAGGAATGACCAGAACGACGGCATCAGGCCGGTGACCACCTCGAGGATTCCGAACGCAAAGGCCGCCGTCACCAGGAGCCGCATGCCGGGCCGCCCGCGACGGGCGGCGAGCAGCGCGCCAGCGAGGGCCCCGGCCGCGAACACCGCGGACGCGAGGCCGAACGCGGTCGCCCCGGTATGGAACAGCTGACGGGACATCAGGGCGTTGGTCACCTGGAAGTTCATCCCGAACGTGGCCACGAAGAAGATCAGCACCATCGGCATGGAAAGGCTGGGGCGGTCCTTGACGTACCGCAGCACCTCCCACAACTGGCCTTTGGACCTGGGCACCGGGACGACCGTATTCAGCTCGCCGGGACGCATCAGCTTCAGGCCGGTCAGCACGGCGCCGAACGAGGCGGCGTTGACGAAGAACGCGGCCGGGGTGCCCACGGCGCCGATGACCAGCCCGGCCAGGGCCGGGCCAGCGATGCGCGCCAGGTTGAAGATAGCGCTGTTCAGGGCGATCGCGTTGGGCAGGTCAGCGTGGCCGACCATCTCGACCACGAACGTCTGCCTGGTGGGATTGTCCACCACGGTGGCCAGGCCCAGCGCGAAGGCGAGCGCGTATACCTGCCAGATCCGCACCGCCCCAGTGACGGCCAGCACACCGAGGATGAGCGCTAGCACGCCCATAAAGGTCTGAGTGATCATGAGGATGCGCCGCTTGGAGTACCGGTCGGCGATCGCCCCGCCCCAGAGGCTGAACAGCAGCAGGGGGAGGAACTGCAGCCCGGTGGCGATGCCCAGGGCGGTGCCGCTGCCGTGGGTCAGTTCCAGCACCAGCCAGTCCTGCGCGACCCGCTGCATCCAGGTACCGCTGTTGGAGACGACCTGGCCGGCCGCGAAGAGCCGGTAGTTGCGGGTACCCAGCGAGTGGAACGTGCGCAGCCGCGACCACCCGGTCAGGACTGGCTGAGCTTCTCCAGGATCGGCGCGGCGGCCCGCAGCGTGGCCCGCTCCTGCGGGGTCAGTTCGGCCAGGCGCTTCGCCAGCCACGCGTCCCGGCGACGCCGCGACTTGATCACCAGGTCCCGGCCCGCCGGCGTCACGGTGAGCACCACCTGCCGCCGGTCCGACTGATGGGCCGCCCGCGTGACGAGTTGATACTCCTCCAGGGCGGCGATAACGCGCGTCATGGAGGGCGGCTGGACCTTTTCGTGCTCGGCCAGTTCCCCGGGGCTCATCGCGCCGTGCTTCTCCAGGTTCGCCAGCGCGGCGAACTGGGTGTCGGAGAGCAACGGCTCCGTCTGCCCCGGCGCGGCCCGTTCGACCCGGAGCCGCCGGGCCAGCCTGCCTACCGATATCCGGAGACTGCTGGCCAGGCCGGCGTCCGACCTGGTCTGCGCTGATGTCATTATCGTTAGCCTGAGTCATTACCTTTGCTAACGATAGACGGGAGCACGGCATTCCGTCAAAACGTTAGCGGCGCGAACGGGTGGGCGCCCAGCGGGGCGTAGGGCAAGTACACCACGGAAGCGGCCGGTTAGCCTGGATCATGTGAGCAGCACCCGGCGGCCCGCGCCGCCCCCCCTGGAGGGAAACGACCAGCTGGTGACGGCGGTCATCACCGTGGCCTGGGCAGTGGCACTGATTGTCGTTGCTGCGTTTCGTGATCGTCTTCCCGCTGGCGACCGGTGGTGGTTCTGGACCTGCGTAGCGGGCCTGGGCCTGGGAATCTTCGCGCTGTGGTACGTGCCACGGATGAAACGCGCCCGCGCCCGCAGTGCGGCACGACGGTCGGGCCAGGTCACCGGTAAAACCTGAACCCACCCGCCGCAACGAACAGAGCCAGCCAATCCGGGCGACCAGCGGTCAGCCGTGGTCGAGTGGCTCGAAAACCGTCTCGTCCACGGAGACACCAGGACGATCGACGAGGTCATAACCGAGCTCATCGATGACCGGCCGCAGCGGCTGGTCCACCCCGATGGGGAACACGGACTCCGAATGCGCGCCGCAGCCATGGTCCACGGAGACCACCCGGCCGTCGTCGGGCGCGTAGGCGTTCGCGCATACGCCGAACACCTGCCCGAGCGGACCACCCAGCCGGACGAAGAACCCGCAGCCAGCACAGGGGCCCGGAGCGGCGTGCGCGAGCGGTGTCTTCGGCCCGTGCTCGCTGTCGTACCAGCGGGCCGCGGTGGTATCCCGCCCGATGGCGGACAGCACCCGGGCCCGGGCAGGCAGCGAGTCCTCGGCCGCCAGTTCCCCGGTGGCGAGATCTTCCCCGGCGAACTGCCCGGCCGCGAACTCTTCGGCCGGGTCCAGGTCGGCCCGGTCGTCCCTGGCCGTATCTTCCCCGGCCCGATCTTCGCCGGTCCGGTCTTCGCCGGTCCGGTATTCCCCGGCCGGGCCTTCCCGGTCTGGATCTTCCCCGGCCGGTGGCATCACCGGCTCGGTGAAGGCCCAGGTAGCTTCACCCCAGTCGGCCACGCCGTCATCGCCTTCGAGCGCCGCCACCGGGACAAGCCGCTCGTCGTCCGGCGGGGCGGGCAGGATGTCCCCCACGCCCAGATCGCCCGGCAACAGCCGTTCCCGCCACGGAACCCAGTCCGGGGCCAGGATCGCCTCCGGGCCCGGGATCAGGACGCTCTCGCTCACGGTCACCGTCTTCGACCACGATGCCCGCGCCAGGGTGACCGCCCAGCGCCACCCCTGATAGGCCTGATCGAGGCAGCGGAACAGATGGGTAACGACCCGGTCGCCGTCCGCCTGAATGCCGACATGCGCGCCCACCCGCCCGGCGCCCGCCACCTCCTCGGCAGCGCCGCGCGCCAGATCGGTGGCCTGCGCGCAGGCCTCATCCGGCTCCTTGGCCCGTACACGGAGTTGGCTCACGGTGAGTAATTGTCCTCCATCCAGGCACATGCCCGCATCAGAAAGGGCCATTGCCGCGGCCCCGGCGGCCAGTTAGGTCGTTGCCTGCCCCTTAACGCAGAATACTGGGAGCATGGGACTGTCCGGCGCGAGGCTGCGGGCGAGACGGGTGAACCACACCCTGGGCTCCGCCGCACGATCAGGCGCACGGGCAGGCGCGGCCACCGGCCGAGGCACCGGACGCCTGATCCACCGGATGACCCGGGCCTCCGGCGCCGGCCGGACCGGGCTGGCCAGCCTCATCGAACTGACCGCGGCGGGCAGCGCGGGTGATGCGTTCGTCACCGTGGCGCTCGCCGGGACCCTGTTCTTCAACACGTCCCTCAACCAGGCGCGCAGCCAGGTCGCTTTGTACCTGCTCGTCACCATGGCACCGTTCGCGGTGCTCGCGCCGTTCATCGGCCCGATGCTGGACCGGGTCCAGCAGGGGCGCAAATTCATCCTCGCCGGGACGCTGCTCGCCCGTGGCCTGCTGTGCTGGGGGATGGCGGCGGCCCTGCACAAGCCCATCACGTTGTTCCCGGCCGCCTTCGGCGTCCTCGTCCTGCAGAAGGCGTATGCGGTGACCCGCAGCTCGGTGGCACCGAAGCTGCTGCCGGCCGAGATAACCCTGGTGACGGCCAACGCCCGGACCTCGCTGGCATCACTGATCGCCTCCACCCTGGCCGCCGTGCTCGCCGTGGGCATCGATGCGGCCGGCGGCGCCCCCTGGGTCCTCGGCGTGGGCACCCTGATCTACCTGGGGGCAGCGGTCCTGGGGGTGCGGCTGCCGGACAGCGTCGACAGTCCCAGCCCGGAGATGGCCACGCCCCGCGCGGCCCACCCAGGGAGCCCGGCACCGCCCGGCGATCCGGCGGCCCGGCGCAACCCGGGAGCATCGCGTAACCCGGCAGCATCGCGTAACCCGGCAGCACCCGGCAGCCCGGCCGCACCGCGCAACCCGTCAGCACCGGGTACCCCGGGAGCGTGGGGAGATGGGCCGCGCAGCGCTCGCGATGGCGCTGTGCCGCACCGCGCGCGCGATGGCGCTGATCCCACCAAGCCGCTCCGCCGGGCGGAACGGCGCGGCCTGCGGACGCTGCGGGACGTCGGACCCATCGTCGGCGAGGCGATGCGCGGCAACGCCTCGATCCGCGCCTTCAACGGGTTCATGCTGTTCTTCCTGGTCTTCCTGCTGCGGGCCGACCATTTTCGCGGGATATCCCACAATGTCGCCCTCGCTGCCCTGGCCGGGGCGGTCGCAGCGGGCGGGTTCATCGGCACCGCAGTCGGCTCGGGACTGCGCTCCCGGATGCCGCACCTCATCGTGTTCGGCATGCTCGTCGCGCTCACCCTGATCACGGCGGTGTGCGCCTGGTTCTTCGGCCTCTGGGCGGCGCTCGGCGTGGCGTTCGCCGCGTCACTCGCCCAGGCCCTCGTCAAGCTGGCGCTCGACGCGACCGTGCAGCGCGAGATCGGGGAGGAGATCCGCTCGTCCACATTCGCGGTATCCGAGACCCTGAACCAGCTCTCGTGGGTCATCGGCGGCCTGGCTGGCCTGGCCATGTCGTTCACCTCCAGCGGGGTGGCCGGGCTGGCCGTGGCCGCGGCGGGCCTCGCCATCGCGTTCGTCCTGTTGCTGGCGGCCCGGCGGCGCAGGATCCTCGCCGCCCGCACCCGCTAACGACGCGGCCACCGCCCACCACTCCCTGAGACCACGGCGCTCTGCTGGCCCAGGGACCACCCGGAACCCGCGGGCATAGCCGCTTTCCTTGATCACGGAGTATTTCTGGGTCTATGTGTCCGGGATATTCCGCGATCAAGGGAGGCCGGAACAGGGAGGTGGCTGGAAGCACGCGACCTGCCCGTCCATCATGATCACGGAAGATTTCGGGCCTGTGAGGGAAGCGTGAGAGACGTGTGCGGGGTTGCCGGTGCCCGTAGAGGTTCAATCGCGTGGCTGGGTGCAGGAGCTATGTCGCGCGCTGGCCTGGACCCAGATGCCGACGGCGAGGAACGCGATGCCGGTGAGGATAGCTAGCAGGGTAATGAGTTGGACTACGTGGAGATGTCTGGGCGGCCAGCCACGTTGCTCGGCGAGCGCGCTCGCCAGGAGCCCAGTTATGAGCACCAGTAGGCCTGTCGCGTGCCAGCGCACGTGGCGGCCTCGCCGTGTGAGCCGGGAGAGCTCCAGCAGGAGCACTGTCAAGACGATGATCCAGGCGGCACCGTCCACGATCAGTGGGCCCATTGGCACGCTCCCCTCCTGCCTCTGATTGCGTCTTGGTCAGGCCTCGACGTCGTCGGCGACGGCGCGCAGCACAGCCGCGATCTTTTTCGCGTCGCGGGCGTCGGGGTGCCGGTCCCGCCGGTAGGTGCCCGACAGCCCATCGAGCAGCTTGATGAGGTCCTCGACGATCAGGACCATCTCGTCCGGGCTCTTGCGGTTGGTCTTGGCCACCGTGGGCGGCGGCTCAAGGAGCCGGACCTGCAGCGCCTGGACTCCGCGGCGGCCTTCGACGACGCCGAACTCGACGCGCTGGCCTGCGCGCAGGCCAGCGGCGCTGCCGGGTGGGAGGGCCGACGAATGGACGAACACCTCACCCCCGTCATCGCGGGTGAGAAAGCCGAAACCCTTGTCGGCGTCATACCACTTGACCTTGCCTATGGGCACGGGTCAGACCTCACGCGGAATAGGAGCGGGTAGGGCACGCCGTACGGCGCGGGGGGTCCAGGTTATCGGTCCCGTACTGTCTGCGGCAGGCTCGCGGCCCGGACACATGCAGCGACGTGACCCCGCTGGACTGGCCGGGGCCTCGTCTCCCACGGCCTCGCCGTGATCGGATAATGCTGGGACGGGATCACGTACGGGGCCGGGAAACAGAAACTGAACGTACACCTGCTGCCGTTCCCCCCGGACAGCGGATTCGCACGGCGGGTATACCCGCCGCCCATAGCCGGTAATCATAGGAAACGCGGCTACTATCCGGTCCGCCGCTATCCCGTCTGGCCGCGCTGCGGGCGCTGCCACGGGGGAAGCGACCGCATCCGCGGACCTCGCCGGATTCGCCAGGCGAGATATACGGCAGATAGCGCGGCCCCCGCCCGGAGCAGGTACTCGCGGTAAGCGTCGAAAGCGTGAATGAACTCGCCGAAGAAACCGTGCCGCCCGCCGACGAGCACGCCCGCCGCGAGCAGTCCGACGAACAGGAATACCGGCGTACCCAGCAACGCGAGCCATTTGTCCCGCGCGTCCCAGACTCGCGACGCCAGCGCGACCAGGGCCCCGGGCAGCCAGAGCCACGGGATGATCAGGCCGCCCACGCCGAGCAGCACGATGGCGGCGGTTTCCAGCGGGTGGCTGCGCGCCAGCATCAGCACGGTTGCCGGGACCGGGGCCGGGGCAACTGGCGGGGAATTCTCGCCGGGCTGATCGTCCCCGGCCTCCGCTGACCCGGACGGCGGGAATGGCCCCGCCGGGGTTCCTGGAGGACGGCGCCCGGCCGGCCGCTGGCCGTCCGAGGGATACCCAGGAGGGGGATACCTGTCCGACGGATACCCAGGAGAGGGATACCCGTCCGACGGATACCCGGGAGAGGGATACCCGTCCGACGGATACCCGGAAGAGGGTGGCCCGGCCGGCGGCGGCACGGGGGATGGCGGCCCGGCAGGCGACGGGCCAGCAGACTGTGGCCCAGCAGGCGACGGGCCAGCAGACTGTGGCCCAGCAGGCCGTGACCCAGCAGGCGATGACCCAGCAGGCCCTGACCCAGCAGGCGATGACCCAGCAGGCCGTGACCCAGCAGGCCGTGACCCAGCAGGCCCTGACCCAGCAGGCGATGACCCCGCGGGCGGCGCTGCGGCAGGCTGCGGCCCAGCAGGCTGCCGCCCAGCAGGCTGCTGCGCGGGGGACGGCGGCCCAGCAGGCGACGGGCCAGCGGACGGCGGCGCGGCAGGCCGCGCCCCAGCGGGCCGCGCTTCAGCAGGACGCGGCGCGGCGGGCGGCGGCGCGGCAGGCTGGCGCGGGATCGGCTCCGTGTCGGCCTTGGTGGGTTTCCACTCGTCCTTGACCGGCTTCCACAGCCCAACGGGTTTCGGCGGGCCGCCCCGGTGGGCGGTCTCCAGCCGCTCAAGTTCGTTCTTGGCCATGGTCTGCGGGTCGCCCAGGTCAGTGAGTATCTCCAAGACCTTCGCGGGGTCGGCCGCGGCGAGCGGGCCAACCTTCTTCATGATCGCCGCCCGGGTGCGCGCCACGAACAGCAGCCGGTCCCCCTTGGGCAGTACGCGCTGCGCGGCATGGAGAACCCGGCCGAGGTAGTCACCGACCAGCTTCTCGGCGGAAAGGTTGGCAGAGCGGCGCATGCTTTGATAATCCCTCGGAAGCGCGTGAATGTGGAGTCTCACGCGCGACCCGGGCGCGGGATTGACCGAACGGGAACACGCCAAAGGGCGGTACCCGGACATCCGGGACCGCCCTTTGCGTCCTGGCCAGGGCCCGCCGTGGCGGGTCCTGACCAGCGAGGACTGCGTAGCCGCACTGATCCGGGGGGTCTCCCCGGACTCGCGCTGCTAGAAGTCCATATCCCCGCCGCCACCAGGGGCAGCAGGGGCCTTATCCTTCTCCGGCTTCTCAGCGATCACTGCTTCGGTCGTGAGGAACAGACCAGCAATGGACGCCGCGTTCTGCAGCGCGGACCTGGTGACCTTGGCTGGGTCGATAATCCCAGCCTTGAAGAGGTCGACGTACTCGCCGGTTGCGGCGTTGAGGCCGTGCCCAACCGGAAGCGTCTTCACCTTCTCGACCACCACGCCGCCCTCAAGGCCGGCGTTCACCGCGATCTGCTTGAGCGGCTCCTCGACGGCGCGGCGCACGATGGTCGCGCCGGTCGCCTCGTCGCCTGACAGCTCCAGCTTCTTGAACGCGCTAGCGGCTGCCTGGAGCAGGGCCACGCCCCCACCGGGGACGACACCCTCCTCAACGGCTGCCCTCGCGTTGCGCACCGCGTCCTCGATGCGGTGCTTGCGCTCCTTCAGCTCGACCTCGGTAGCTGCGCCCGCCTTGATGACGGCGACGCCGCCGGCCAGCTTGGCCAGCCGCTCCTGCAGCTTCTCGCGGTCGTAGTCGGAGTCGGTGTTCTCGATCTCGGCACGGATCTGGTTGACCCGCCCGGAGATCTGCT
>JAWWPY010000594.1:0-4342 GCA_033854735.1 Streptosporangiaceae bacterium
ATGTCACCGGCGCGGCCGCCGAGCAGGAGCAGGCCGCCGAAGGTGACCGCGTAGGCGTTCACCACCCACTCCAGGCCGCTGCCGGAAAAGCCAAGCGCACGCTGCACATGCGGCAACGCCACATTGACGATGGTGGCGTCGAGCACGACCATGAGCTGGGCGGTGGCGATGACCAGCAAAGCCAGGCCCAGGCGGCGGTTGCCGCCGGCGGCCGTGGCGGCGGGTGAGGCCGTACGCCCGGTCACGGATTGCGGGCCCGGCGCCGGCTGCGGGATGGGCGCGTAGTCGGGCGGATCGGAGGCGCTGCCTGCGCCGGAGGCTGGTGATGTCACGGTATCTCCCTGGGATCTAGGAGCACGTCCCCTGGCGGCCGTGCCAGCTTTCGCGACGGGCCCAGACTTGCCGCCAGCCAGGTGAAAGGCCATCGCCGGATCCCGGGGATTCACGAGGCTCCGGCGCGACCGCGTGCGTCATCACCTCGGCCGGGAAGGTGGCCCGGTTGGCGGGGTATCGAGGAGCCGCGGCGCCACCGCGTTCACCCGGATCCCGTGCGTGCGGGGCCCGATATCGAGCCCTGCTGCTGCACGTTGTTGTGCATCATGAATTTCTCCTTCTCATCTCGCCGGCGCAGCGAAGCTCGCTGCCGGGTGTCATGTCGTTCTCCTTGACCAGACGATCGACGGGCCGGGGGTTGCTACGAGGCAGGTAAGAGGTCATCACCGGATCGTGGTGATTCGCCGCACCGGGACAACGCAGGACGGGACGGGACCGCGGCGGCGCGTGCATGAGAGTGCGGCAGAACCGAGGGTTCGCGCGCGGTTGACAGCACGCGCGCTGGCCTGGTAGCGAGACAGAAGGTGCCCGGACTGCGTGACCGGCGCCAGAAGTGTCAGGCGTAGATACCAAGGCAGGCCTTTGACAGTGGCTCCCGCAGCTCCCCGGCTGATCGACCGGGGTGATCTTGTCGCTGCCCTGGATCGCGCGGCGACGCGGAAGGTGACGATCATCTCGGCTCCGGCCGGCAGCGGGAAGACGTCGCTGCTGCGCGCCTGGGCCGGCCGTCCGGGGCAGCCGCGCCAGCTCGCCGTGCTGCAGGTGCAACGCGACCAGCAAGACGCCCAGCAGTTCTGGCTTGCCCTGCTCGACGCGGTCCGTCACGTCACCGGTGCAGACAGCGGCGCGGAACTGCCAGCAGCGACACTCGACTTCAACGCACCGGCGATGGTCGACCGGGTGCTGTCGGAGCTCGCCGACGCTCGTAGCAGCGTCACGCTGGTTATTGATGATATCCATGAGCTGACGTCGCCAGAAGCACTCGCTCAGCTGACCCGGCTGCTGACGAACCTTCCCCCGCAGGTGCACGCGATACTGACCACGCGTCACGATGTGCAGCTGCGGCTGCATCAGCTGCGCCTGGCAGGCGAGCTGGCCGAGATCCGCGCGGCGGATCTGCGCTTTTCCGAGCGCGAGACCAGCGAGCTGCTTGATGCCTCGGGTATCGCGCTGTCCGCGGCGGCGGCGGCGCTGCTGCACCAGCGGACCGAGGGGTGGGCCGCGGGCCTGCGGCTCGCGGCGATCTCCCTGACCGGTCACCCCGACCCGGAGCGGTTCGTCGCGGAGTTCTCCGGCAGCGACCGCACAGTCGCGGAGTACCTGCTCGCCGAGATGCTGGGCCGCCAGCCGCCCGACGTCCAGGATCTGCTCCTGCGCACCTCCCTGCTCGACCGCGTCAACGGCGAGCTGGCCGACCTGCTGACCGGTCGGCCTGGCTCGGAACGGATCCTGCTGGACCTCGAGGACGCCAACGCGTTCATCGAATCGCTGGACCCTGAGCGCGCGTGGTTCCGCTACCATCACCTGTTGGCGGATTTCCTGCGGCTGGAGCTGCGCCGGACGCTGCCCGCGGAAGTACCGGTGCTGCACCGGCGGGCCGCTGAGTGGTTTATCCGGCAGGGCCAAGTGGTCAACGCCATCCGGCACACGCAGGCGGCGGGCGACTGGGCTGATGCGGCCCGGCTGCTCGCCGACCATTCGTTCAGCCTGACCCTCGACGGGCAGGCGCAGACCATGCAGGCGCTGGTGCGGGCCTTCCCGCCGGGCGCAGATCACCCCGAGCTGGCCCTGGTGCGCGCGATGGGTGACCTTGCTCAGGGGCGCCTGGACGAGGCGGTTGCCCACCTGGCGGTCGCCGAGGCGCACGTCCGGACGACGCCGCCGGATCGCCGGCGCCGCCTTGGAGTGGCGATCGCGTCGCTGCAGCTGGCGCTGGCCAGGCGGCGCGGTCACCTGGCCGGCGTCATCGAGCACGTCAAGTTCCTTGACTTCCCGGTAACCGGGCAGTCCGACGAGGACATCACCCTGGGCAGCGACCTGCGAGCGGTAGCGCTGATGAACCTGGGGACCGCCGAGGCGTGGACGCTCGGGCTGCCAGACGCCGAACGTCACCTCCGGGAAGGCGCCGTCCTGGCCCGGGAGATCGGCCGCCCCTATCTCGAAGTCGGCTGCCTGGCGCAGCTCGGTTTCGCGTATATCTTCCATGGTGCTGCCATGCCGAAGATCGATTCGTTCGCCACGACCCAGCGGCGCTGCCGCGAGGCGATCGCGCTCGCCGAACGGTACGGCTGGGGCATGGAACCGGTGATCGCACCCGCGCTGATGACGCTCGCCGGCACGATGGTGTGGCTGGGTGAGTTCGACGAGGGCGAGCGGTGGTTGCGGCGCACCGAACGGGCTCTGCAAACAGACACCGGGCCGGACATCAGGCTGCTGCTGCACCAGACGGCCGGGATACTGCACGCCGGTCGCGGCCGCCGCCACGAGGCGCTCGGGGAGTTCGGCGCGGCCGAAGACCTGGCATCGCAGCTGGAGGGATCGCAGGCGCTGGCGAGCCAGATGACCGGCTGGCTGCTCGCCACGCATGCCCGCCTCGGGCGGCCCGGCCAAGCCCGCGCCTTGCTCGCGGCGCTTGATGACGAGCGGGCCAGCTCCGGTGAGATACGTAATGCCCGCGCGGTGATCTGCCTCGCGGAAGGCGATGCGGCCGGAGCCCTGGGCGCGTCGCGCGATGTTCTGGATGGCACGGCCCCGGTCCTCGGTTACACAACGGTCATGGAGGCTCACCTGCTGGCCGGGCTCGCTCACCGTGAGCTTGGTGACCAGCGCGCGGCGAACCAGGCGGCTGAACGCGCGCTGGCCTTGGCGGAGTCTGACCGGCTGGTCCTGCCGTTCGCGATGACCGGCTCAGCAGAGCTGCTCGAGGCGCTGCCGCGGCATGAGACAGCGCACGCCGCGCTGCTCGCCGACATCCTCGACGTCCTGCACGGCGCATCCCCGGCGGCCAAAGACCGGTCCTCATCGCCGCCGGCGGAGGAGCTCAGCCCGGGCGAGCTCAGGGTGCTGCGATATCTGCCGACCAGCCTGTCCCGGCCCGAGATCGCCGGCGAGCTGTCCGTCTCGCCGAACACCGTCAACGCGCACATCCGCAGCATCTACGCCAAGCTCCAGGTCCGTGACCGGTCCTCGGCCGTGCGGCGCGCCCGGGATCTGCGGTTGCTGGCGGCGGCCGGCCGGACGCGCTAGCCCGGCGGTAACCGGATCCTTCTGGCACCTGCGGGCAGATCTGGCTCGGCAGCTAAGAAGCCGACCTGCTGGCGGATGAGGACGATGTGGATGCGGCCGGGCAGCTCCTGGGCGACGGCAAAGGCTGGCCGGAACCAGCACGTTCACGGCTGTCCGTGGAAGATCGGTTCTGCGGTGCTCCGGTCGCGCGAATCACCATGATCCGGTGACGCCTCCTCACCTGCCTGGCGGCAAGCCTGGTAGTGGCCCGCCTCCCGGCAGGAAATTTCAGCAGCCGATTGACATGGGAGAGTCCCCCTGGGGGCGCTCCCACGCTAACGCCAACCGAAGGGAGCTCCTCCGTGAGCACCGAGCAGCAAGAGGCCCTCGACGCAATCCTGCGGCAGTCAGCCTTCCCCGCCGGCAGCGACGTCAGCGAGCAACGGCGACTGCTCCGGGAGCTGCTGTCAGCGCAGCCGCTGCCCGCCGAGGTCACCGTGACCCGGGCCGTGCTGGGCGGCGTCCCAGCCGCCGAGATCACAGTTGACGGAGTCGAACCTCGCCATGTTGTCCTGTACTTCCACGGCGGGGTGTACGTAATGGGTGACGCCTTCCTCTCCGCTGACCTAGCCTCGCAGGTCGGCCGGCGGACCCGCGCCAAGGTCATCTCCGTCGACTACCGGCTCGCCCCCGAGCACCCGTATCCGGCAGCGGTCGACGACGCTCTCGCCGCCTACGAAGCCCTCCTGCAGGGCGGCATCGCCCCGTCGGACATCGCCTTCGC
>JAWWPY010000595.1:0-4012 GCA_033854735.1 Streptosporangiaceae bacterium
TTCGGCATAGCAGTTCGCCCGCGGTGTCTGGGGAGGAATCTTGACCACATCGAGGCCTTCGGAGGCGAAGACGGCATCGAAGGTGGCGGTGAACTTGGTGTCCCGGTCGCGGATCAGGAAGCGGAACGCGCTGATCCGCTCACCCAGGTCCATCATCAGATTACGGGCAGCCTGGGTAGTCCAGGCCGCGGTCGGATGGGCGGTCACCCCGAGAAGGTGCAACCGGCGGGTGCGGACCTCCATGACGAACAAAGCACAGAGCCGGCGCAGCGTGACCTGACTTGGGCCACGATTCCGGTCTGAGGAGCAGCTCGCTTCGCTGACCTGCGGGTTCGTCGCGGGGCGCGTGGAATCTGTGCACTAATCCTGGTCCTTAGGGTGTTCTGGTGGCCTACATCCGGACCGTGAAGACCGCCTCGGGGGCGCGTGCGGTGCAGATCGTGCACTCCTCACGCAAAGGCTCACGGGACATTGAGCACATTGGGTCGGCCCATGACGATGTCGAACTTGAGTTGCTCAAGACCGTGTCCGGTCAGCGGCTGGCGGCCGGGCAGAGCGAGCTTGACCTCGGGCTGGACGCGCCGCCGGAGACGGGCGGCGCGTCCAGCCGATCACAGCCTCGCGGATGGGGCACCTGTGGGACGCCCTGGGCAGCGTCTACGACGCGCTGGGGTTCGCCGACGCGGCCGACGGAGACGAGGTCTTCCGGCAGCTGGTGCTGGCGCGGATCATCGAGCCGACCAGCAAGCTGGACTCGCTGCGGGTGCTCACCGAGGCCGGCATCGCGCCGGTGTCCTACCGGACCCTGGAAGCGGCGCCTGCCCGCGTACGCCGCCGATGCGTGGCGAGAGCGGCTGGCGGCGCTGTGCGCCCACCATGTCAGCCTGGGACCGGCGACCTTGCTGCTCTACGACGTGACAACCCTGTACTTCGAGACCGACGCCGGTGACGGGTTCCGCGAGTCCGGGTTCTCCAAGGAACGTCGCCTGCAAACCCCAGATCACCGTCGGCCTGTTGACCGACGCGGCCGGGTTCCCGCTGATGGTCAACGCGTTCGAGGCCACCTTGGCCGAGACCACCACGATGCTGCCGGTGATTAAGGCGTTCATGGCGGCGCACCGCCTGAAAGATGTGGTCATCGTCGCCGACGCCGGGATGATCTCCGAGAACAACATGAAGGCGATCGAGGCCGCAGGCCTGTCGTTCATCCTCGGGATGAAGATCGGCGAGGTCCCCTACGTCGTCGCGGAGTGGCGCAAGGCCCACCCGGACACTGAGATCGCCGACGGGCAGGTGTTCGTCCAGCCGTGGCCAGCCGGGCCGACGGCCAAACGCAAGGACCAAGTGCGGTACTACCAGTACAAGCACGATCGAGCCCGCCGCACGCTCAAGGGCATTGACGAGCAGGTCCGCAAGGCCGAGCAGGCCCTCGCCGGCAAGACCGCGGTCAAGCGCAACCGGTTCGTCAAGCTCACCGGCGCCGCCAAGGCCGTCAATCGCGAATTGGAGGCCAAGGCCCGTGCGCTGGCCGGGATCAAGGGCTACGTCACGAATATCGCCGACCCCACGTCCGAGCAGGTCATCGGCGCCTACCAGCGGCTGTTCCAGATCGAGAAGAGCTTCCGGATGGCCAAATCGGACCTGGTCGCCCGCCCGATCTACCACCGCACCAAAGACTCGATCCAGGCGCACCTGACCATCGTGTTCGCCGCCCTCGCCGTCTCCCGCTGGATCGAGGACACCACCGGCTGGTCCATCAAGAAGTTCGTCAAGACCGTCCGCCGCTACCGCACCATCCAGATCCAGGCCGGCGAGCACGTGATCACCGCGGCCGACCCGCTACCCGACGACGTCCACCAGACCCTCGAAGCGATCAAGACCCGAGCCGCTACGCACTAACTTGGCCCAACTCGGGGCGGTCGGATGGGCGGTCACCCCGAGAAGGTGCAACCGGCGGGTGCGGACCTCCATGACGAACAGAGCATAGAGCCGGCGCAGCGTGACGGTGTCGAGGGTGAAGAAGTCGGTGGCTAGCAAGCCCGTTGCCTGAGCACGCAGGAAGGTTTGCCATCCGGTGTCTGCTCGGCGTGGTGCTGGTCCGAGGCCGCCGGCGGCCAGGATGCGGCGGATCGTGCCCGCGCCCAGGCGATGTCCAAGCCCGGTGAGTTCGCCTTGGATGCGTCGGTGGCCCCAGGACGGATTCTCCTGCGCCAGGCGCAGCACCAGATCGCGGATCTCGTCGCTGAGGGGCGGGCGGCCGGATTGGTTGGGATAGGTCCACTTCTTGGCGACCAGGCGGCGGTGCCAGGCCAGCAGCGTGCTAGGGGTAACGATGCGGTGGACGCGTAGCTGGTGTGGAAGTAGGCGGGTCAGGGCGGCCAGGATCGCTCGGTCTGGCCATCGGGGTCGAGGTTTGCTGATCTGACGGCGCAGCACCAAGATCTCGTGGCGCAGGACGAGGATCTCGATGTCCTTGGTGGCGCCGCCGCGGGCGAACAACCTGAGCCAGCCGAACACCGTGACAGAGATCAAATATAGCAGCCGAAACAGCACGGCCTGTGATCATTCCATGATCCCTGTCAGGGTTGAAACTCCAGTTCATGGGCCTGCGCGGAGTTTTGGCACGGTACAGCCCCAAGGGCTACCACACGACAGCCCAAGGGCAGAGCCACATGACGCACGCACCGGCGCCATCGAGGGCCGCCTGCTGGGCCGCCGCGTGGTCGGGCTGCGCGAGGCTGACGGATTCCACATGAGCCGCAACGTGCAAGATCTGTGAGTGATCCTGCTGCCCCGTTGAGGAGCCTGGTCGTGACACCTGACCGAGAATCAGGTGCTCGGAGAGCGGTCACACAGCCGATCAGAATCCGGACGAAGAATCCCCTCCGCCTACTCGTGGAGGACGCCGCGCGTATGGAGGGGCTCAGTTTGGGTCTCGTTCATGGCAGGCCGCCATTGGTCGGGTGCGTTCAGCGGATCGCTCTAACCTGCGGATTCACGTCTCCCGTACGGTCGCGGACACGGTTTCCAACAGCTACGGATCAGAAGGTTGGGAGTTCGAGTCTCTCCGGGCGCGCACCTCCTACAGCGGCGCTGACCAGCGGCGAAGCAACGAAGTAAGATCGAATCTGACGGTTCGGATGGATCTTTGTCCATTAATCTGTCCATTAAACCGTGGCTACACTCGCCCGCATGGCTCGCAGGAAGCAGGCTCCGAAGGACCTCACGGGCATCCGCCAGCGCGGCAGCACGTACCAGGTCCGGATCTCCGGCGGGATCGACCCAGTGACCGGTCGGCAGCTCTTCCTCAGTGGTTCGGCCGACACCGAGGACGCCGCGATCGTGCTGCGCGACGGGCTGCGCCGACAGGCGCAGGAAGCCACGGCGGCTCGGACGAATGTCACGCTTGGCTACCTGCTCGACGAGTGGCTATTCGGCCATCAGGTCGAGGAGACCACCCGCGCGACGTACCGGCTGCTGATCAACGGCTTCATCCGTCCTGCCCTCGGTGACACGCCGATGAGCCGCCTCTGCCGGCTCGGTCCGAGGCCGTTCGAGCAGCTCTATGCCGAACTCCGAATCTGCCGCCGAATCTGCCGCGGCCGGACTTTCGTAGAGCACCGCACGCCCCGGCCGCACGCGTGCGATGAGCGGTGTACGTCGCACGTCTGCAAGCCGCTTGCACTCTCGTCGGTTCGCCAGTGTCACGCGGTACTCAGCGGCGCCCTGAGCGCTGCCAAGCGATGGGGTTGGATCACCGTCAACCCGTTGGACGCCGCCCAGCGGCCACGAATGCCGGCGCCGCAGCCGGATCCGCCGTCGCCCGAGGAAGCGGCGAAGATCGTCAATGCTGCTTGGGAGCAGGACGAAGACTGGGGAACGTTTGTGTGGCTGACGCTCGTCAGCGGGGCGCGACGCGGGGAGTTGCTCGCTCTGTTGTGGGATGACATTGACTTCGTCACGGGCATGGTTACCATTCGTCGGAACCTGGTTCGCCACAACGGCAAGACCA
>JAWWPY010000596.1:0-16007 GCA_033854735.1 Streptosporangiaceae bacterium
CCGGCCGGCTGGTGGACGCCGGTGATGCCGATGATCGCCTTCCGCTCGGCATCGTCTGGCTCCGCGACACTGATCCGGCCGTTCAACCCGCCGCCGGTTCGCTCCAGGGACCTGCGGGCGGCGGCCAGCAGCCTGCGGTACTCAGGTCCGCCGTACCGGTCCACGCCCGGCGTGCCACCCTCTACACCCGGCGCGCCGCTGCTCATTCCGCGTCCTCATCGCCCTCGTCGTCATCGTCGCCGTCGACGTTCATGGCCAGCACGTCGCCGACGTCGGCGGGGACGTGCCGGGTCGGGCGGAAGCCCAGCAACTCAGCGGCGAGATCCTCATTCCCCGCATATCCCGCGTCGGCGTCGATGAGCTGCTCCCCATCCCACAGGGCCAGCAGAGTCGAAAGCGCGTGGGCGGCCTTGTCGTGCTGCATGTCATAGTGGGCGATGGTCGGCACGGTCTGATACGTGACCCACAAGTCGTGCCCGGTCATGAACAGGTCGAGGTCGAACCGGACGGTCAGGCCCAGCAACTCGGGCTTGAACTTGTCATCGATGCCCGCGAACGCCTCATCCAGGGCCACCATCCGCGGGCAGCTCGGCTTCGACGACGAATACAGCGCATTGGCCGCGGCGAACAGCGGCATGTGGATCGCGGCGGACTTCTCCCCGCCCGACATCTCGGAGTGCTTCTTCCTGGTCAGCCGTTCCGGAGGCTCACCCGGCCGCAACATCCGCAGCTCGAAGGTGTGCCACGACCGGTAATCGAGCACCGATCCGAGCACCTCCCGGTAGGTGTCCCGCGGATTGCCCGCGCGGTGCTCATGGATCATCGCCCGGAGCAGGCCACGCAGCTCGGCCAGCCCGTCCGGACCCAGGTTCGCGGCATCCCGGTCGAGCAGCCGCGACACCGTGGCCTGCTGCTCGGTGAGCTTGTCGGAGCGGACCCAGCCGATTCCGATCGCCATACCGGAGGACATCGGCTTGGACTTGGTGTCCGCGTCCATCTGATTGACCAGATCCTTGGCCGCGAGCACACGGGAATGGATCTGCTGGGCCAGCGCCGTCAGCAACGAGTCCTCCAGCACGGTCCGCTCGCGCTCTTCCAGCAGGATGCCCTGGTTCTCCACGTCCTCCGCGATCTTCCGGGCGAACGCGGCGGCAGGCACCCGCCCCTCGTTGGTCGCGACATCGACTCGGTAACGGCGAGCAGTTCTACGCCCAAGCAAGACAGGTCATCGAACTGCCAGCGCGCCGAGCTGACCAGCCGCAGCATCGGGGTTGGGAACAGGCACTGAACTGACGGAGATCACCACGTGTCGTGGTCAGGGGTAGGGCAGACTGTGAACAACGGTTGACAGTATGTCGAGGCTCAGATAGTGTCAATACAGGTTCACACTATCTGGAAGGAGCGGTGTGCGACCATCCTTGATGAATCAGCCGCCCGGCATCGATCCGCGCGAGTACGCCGTGGAGTCCCGCTCCTGGGGTGAGGAGTTCGGGTGGCACCTCGTCAGCTACGACGGGCGCTATTTTGCCTGGACTGTTCAGCCCTCCGATGTCGGCGACGACCTAGTTTATGAGCTGCCCAGCGAGCGGGCGGCCCGCGAGGTGCTGATGTCAGAACAGGCCCGGCACCTTCTCACGGGCACCGGCTGGGGCAGCCGGGTTGTCGCGGTGGAGGCCGTCGGCGACGACGGCCAGCCGCTCTTCTCCGCTGCGGTGGCCGACGGCGCGGAGGACGGGATCTGGCTCGCAACCTCGGAGGCAGATCCGGGTCATGCGGAGGATGGTTCCTACGCGCTGGACGAGTTCGATGACCTTAGCAGCGCGGTAGAGGCATTCGCGGCCCGCGCCGAGCGGGCCGCCACCTGGATCGAGCGGCTCGACATCAGGTGGCCCGGCATCGTCGCCGCGCACCTGCGATACCGCGCGGCGTTCGCGCAGGCGGGCGCGGCGCGCGCGCTCCTCGGTGACCTCATCCGCAGCGCCCGCGAGCGGATCCGTGCCGAGCGCGCTGTAAGCCGGGTGGCGGCCACAGTCGGGGTGTCCCGCGAGTTCCTTTACCACATCCTCGCCGGGGACGACTGGGCCTGGAAAGGTCTAACCCCGTCCAGGCCGAACGTGGCGCCGCCGCAGCCGCGGACGCCCGGATTTGAGCCGGCCGAGCGGGAGGCACGCTGGACCGCTTCGGTGAGATTCGCCATTGAGGCGCCCGACGAGCGGGAGGCCCGGGCCATCGCGGGTGGTCTCCTCGGCCAGATGGGCGTCCCCCTGGCCGGCGAGCCGGTGACCGTCCTGTCCGGTGACGGGGTCTGGACGGCATCCGCCGATCTTGATCTGTCCGGGTTGCCCACCATCGAGCCTGACAACGCGCAGACCAGGCTCACCTACCTGGCCGGCCGACTCCCCGAGGGGGTGACCTGGAGCAGCCGTGTCAGCGAGAACCAGGGAAGCTACGACTGGCCGCCCAGCTTCTGGGACCGTCGCCCCGGCCGAGACGATGAGCTCGCACATCCCGCCATCCGGGCGGCGATGATCCACGTCTCGGCCGGGGCGAGCCAGTGACGACTGGCCTGGCTACGCTCCGGGGCCCTTGTGATTCCCGCAGCGGTAACCGGTCGAGTTCTCGCTGCAGATATAGACATAGATGTCTTTGTACGTATTGAATCGGTCCTCCGTGCTGAATGGTGTATTTGCTGAGCTGTTCGGGCCGACCTTCTTGACCAGTTCGTTCTTTGGGTTGTTAATCGTGTCCCAGTGAATGAACAGCTGCGCATAACCGTTGTTGCAGGTGTCCTTGAGCTTTCCCTCAACATCGATGTAGCCCGGAACTAGGATGCTGCCGTTTCCGCCCCACGAGAGAGTGCCACTCCAGGTCGCGCACGTGATCGTGGAGGACAGGTTCTGCGAGTAGGCCGGGATGGCCTGGGCGCCCGGCCCGGGGACCGTCTGGACGGCCTGGCCCGATTGGGCGACGTGGGCAGTGGCCGCCGACGCGACGGCCGGTACAGCGAGCGCCGGTGCCAAGGCGGCGATCACAGGCAGGATGAGCTGGCGAACCTTCATAGTCCGTCCTTCCCAGCTAGAAGACAGTTGATGATCATTTACAGTCATCTGTATTAGCCTTGCCCGGGGAGTTAGCACGCCGCTAGCATGCGATCAGCACACGTGGCGGGGGACTCTCCACGGGCGGTGACGGCGATGGCGGCCGGGCTAGAATTTTGTCTTCTCGGGCCATTAATGGTGCGCTGCGACGGGGCAGTGGTGTCCGTACAGCCAGGCAAGCAGCGCGCGGTGCTGGCCGTGTTGCTGCTCAATGCCGGCCAGGTGGTGCGGCTGGACAGACTGACCGAGACGCTGTGGGGATCGGGGCCGCCGCCGTCGGCGCGGGTGACTGTCCAGAACTACGTGATGAGGCTGCGGAAGGCACTCTCGGGCACCGGCCAGCACCGGATCAGCACGCAGCCCGGCGGATACGTGATCAGCGTGGACGCCGATGAGCTAGACGTGACCCGGTTCGAGACTCTGCTGTCCGCCGCGGGCGTTGCCACCCGCGGCGGACAGTGGGCCACTGCGGCCGCTCAAGCCCGCGCGGCACTGTCGCTGTGGCGGGGCGAGCCGCTAGCGGATGTGAGATCAGAGTTACTAGCACAGCGGGAAGTCCCGCGGCTGGCAGAGATGCAACTGCAAGCACTGGACATACGCATTGGCGCCGACTTGCATTTGGGTCACGAGGTCGAAGTAATCGCTGAGCTGCGGCGCCTCGGCGCCGAGCATCCGTTCCGGGAACGGTTTCATCTCCAGCTCATGCTTGCCCTGTACCGATGCAGCCGCCGCGCTGACGCGCTGGAGGTCTACCAGGTCGCGCGGAAGACACTAATTGTAGATCTCGGCGTCGAGCCTGGGGCTGAGCTCCGCCGGCTCCAACAGCGGATCCTCAAGGGAGACCTGCAGCCGTCAGCTATCCAGCCCGGCTGTTGCGACGGGCGAGCCTCCTCAGCAGCGGGCCGAGCAAGCAGTCGTACTCGTCGGACTGGGAGTCGAGCGACTCGTCGTACGCACCGAAGGGGTCCCACCGGTTGAACGATCCGTGCTGCATCACCAGTGGCGTTCATCCCTGTCCCTAAACCGCTCGTCGGTGAGTTCCGTGAGGAGCTGATCGGTGACCGTTTCGTCGTGGTCGGCCCCGGCACGCCGAAGGCGCCGGGCCCGCGCGTCGAGTTCCGCGATGGCCGCGTCGAGTTCCGCCCTCGCCTCGTTAAGCCGCTCCCGGGCCGCCGACAGCCGAGCCGCCACATTGGCCACCTCGGTGAGGGCCGCGGCCACCGGCGCGGTCCGGGGCAACTCCCGCTGCGCCCGCCCGAGGTCAGCGAGCACGTCTCCGGTTCGCCCCAGTTCGGCCGCAACCTCAGCTCGCTGGCCCCTGATGGCGGCGATCTCGATGTCGAGCTCAGCCAGTCGGGCACGACGCCGGCTGGCCTGGCCGCTCGCCATCGCCATCGCGGCGATTCGCTCCCTGTCTGTGTAGTCATCGAGCACGTCATGCCCATGATGGCAGCACTTCGGCGCCACCGAATCCCGCGTGGCTGACCAGGACGCGAGCACGCTAAGCCTGCCACCCGGGCTGCACGCCTCCGACCTCGCCCGCGACGCATTGCACGACGGGCACGCGATCGCCGACCGCTACCTCAATTCCGTGATCGCCAACCACGCCGCCGTCCACGACCTGGCAAACGAGACCGTCACCGCCGTGATCGCCCCGTTCACCAGCTACCTCGCAGTCCCGGACCTGACCGTCTACCTGCACACCAGCCCGCGCGAGCTAGCCAGGCGGATGCGCGCCAAACACGACCAGACCCGCAGTGACCACGATCTCCTCGCCGACCCTGAACTCCTGCGACGGCTCCAGGACCGCTACGACCAGATCGCCGCCACCGACCCATCCGCGCGGCACCTCCAAACGGGCGGCCACGAACCGGCCGAACTCGCCAGCCGGATCGCCGCCATGATCCCGGTCGTGAGCATCCCTGCGTGAACACCGCGCCAGACAGGGCAAGCACGTGACACCCGGCACGGTAACGTGACAGCCCCAGGCAGCACGTTCACGCACCGGGGGTCATGGCCATGCCCGCGACAGCCACGAGCTACCGTCCGCACGTCGGAGTCCACCTCATCCTCGCAGCCGACGGTCAGGTCCTGCTCCTCCGCCGCGCGAACACAGGCTTCGCCGACGGCACCTGGTCAGTGCCCGGAGGATGCCTGGACGACGGCGAGACCCTCCCGGCAGCGGCGGCCCGCGAGGCCCGCGAGGAACTCGGTGTCAGGATCGAGCCAGCCAACCTTGCCTTCGCCCACCTATGCCACCACGCCGACCCGGACGGGCAGGCCCGCGTCGGCGTATTCTTCGCCGCAAAGCAATGGACCGGCGAACCTGCCAACGCCGAACCGCACAAGTGCAGCGAAATCGGCTGGCCCCCCCTGAGCAGCCTCCCGGGCGACATCATCAGCTACGTACGGACCGGCCTGCTGTCCTATGACCAGGGGCAGGCGTTCAGCCTCGACAGCTGGTAACGCCGCCGATCCTGGTTGCCGGGCGAAACGACATGCCAGTACACCCATCGTTCCCGGCGCGCGGTCTGTGCCGGTCGAGATCCACGGCCTGGAGCCATGCCGGCCCTTCTTCGGGCTTCCCGGCGAGCCGGGCCGCTGACGCCGTCATCCCGCGCATTCCAGCACGGCGTCGGGGAAGTCCGAGTCCTGACCCGGACTGGGTAGGAACGAGCAGCGCGGCCTGCGAGACGACAGCAGGGCCCTCATGATCCGAGGGCCCTGCTGTTCTTCGTTTTCCGTTATTCGGGGTGTTCCGCCGCGCTCCGCGCGTCCTGCCATCAGCTCGCATCAGCTCAGAGCGGCTTCGGCTCCCGCTCGTACAGCCGCCGCGACCAGGCGTACGACAGCACCGCGACCCCGACGCACCAGGCGATCGTGATGACCAGGTTGTCGCCGATCTTCGTTCCGGTCAGCAGTCCGCGCAGCGTCTCGTTCACCGGGGTGAACGGCTCGTACTCGGCGAACCAGCGCATCCCCGTCGGCAGCGAGCTGGTCGGGACGAACCCGCTGCCGAGGAACGGCAGGAGGATGAGGAACATCGGCGAGTTGCTCGCGGTCTCCACGCTCTTGGCCGACAGCCCCAGGCCGACGCACAGCCACGTCACGGCGAAGGTCAGCAGCAGGACCACGCCGAAGGCGGCGAGCCACTCGGCCGCGTTCGCGTGCGGCCGGAAGCCGACGGCCACCGCGGCCGCGGTGACGACCACGACGCCGATCAGCGTCTGGATGGTCGCGCCCACGACGTGCCCGGTCAGCACCGACGACCGGGCGACGGCCATGGTCCGGAAGCGGGCGATGATGCCCTCGGTCATGTCCTGCGCGACGGCGATCGCCGTGCCCTGCGCCGCGGCGGCCACGGCCATCAGGATGATCGCCGGGGCGACGTAGTCGGCGTACGCGGCGCGGCCGCCGTGCAGGCCGGCCGGCATCCCGCTGCCGAGCCCCGACCCGAGCGTCCCACCGAAGACGTAGACGAACAGGAGCAGGAAGACCAGCGGCATCAGGGTGATCATCAGGGTCAGCGACGGATAGCGCTGCATGTGCCGCAGGTTGCGGCGCAGCATGATCCGCGCGTGGACGAGGACGTGGGAACGGGTGTCGGCGGTGTCGAGGCCGGTGCCGTCCATCGTCATGGTGCTCATCGTCAGGCTCCCTTCTTGCCGGTGAGGGCGAAGAAGACGTCGTCGAGATCGGGGGTGTGCACGGTGAGCGCCTCGACCTCGACCGAGGCGTCGTCCAGCTGCCGCAGCAGCGTCCGCAGGGTGCTGACGCGGCCGTCGCCGGCGAGCTGGAGCGTGAGCGCGTCGTCGTCGCGGCCGGCCGGGGCGAGCACCATCGCGGCGGCGTCAAGTTCGGCGCGGTCGGCGAAGGCCAGCTCGATGTGCCCGCCGGGGATGCGCGCCTTGAGCTCGGCGGGCGTCCCCTCGGCGACGATCCGGCCGCCGTCCAGCACCGCGACGCGATGCGCGAGCTGGTCGGCCTCCTCCAGGTACTGGGTCGTGAGCAGGATGGTCGTCCCCTCCGCGACCAGCCCGCGGATGATGTCCCACATTGTGCGCCGGCTGCGCGGGTCCAGGCCCGCGGTCGGCTCGTCGAGGAAGATCACCTTCGGGTTGCCGACCAGGGTCATCGCCAGGTCGAGCTTGCGCTTCATGCCGCCGGAGTAGGTCGACGCCTGCTTGCCCCCGGCCTCCGTCAGCTCGAACCGCTCCAGCAGCTCCTCGGCCCGGCGGCGTCCGACGTCCTTGGCCAGCAGGTGCAGATCGGCCATGAGCATCAGGTTCTCGTGGCCGGTGAGGTAGCCGTCGACGGCGGAGAACTGGCCGGTGACGCCGATCGCGCGCCGGACCGCCTGCGGGTTCCTGGCGGGGTCCTGGCCGGCGATGCGGATCTCGCCGGCATCGGGACGGAGGTAGGTGGTGAGGAGGTGGACGGCGGTGGTCTTGCCGGCCCCGTTCGGGCCGAGCAGGGCCAGGATCGTGCCCTGCGGGACCGTCAGGTCGATGCCGTCGAGCACGGTCTTCTCGCCGAAGGACTTGCGGAGGCCGCGGGCCGAGATCGCGGCGACGGCGGTGGTCGCGCCGGTGGTGGATATCACGGTGTTCACGCCTCCTCGTCCAGGCGCGGCGCGCGGCGGATGGTGACGTCGCCGAGCTTGGTGCTGGCGTGGACCTCGACCTTGTCGACCGGGTCGCCGGCCTCGGGGGCGTCGGAGGAGGCGAGCTCGTTGTAGACACGGCCGACACCGGTGTTCAGCTCCAGCCAGGCGGCGCTGCCCTCCCGGACGCCGACCTCGACGCCGCCGGTCTTGGACGTGGCGGACACCTTGCCGCGCACGACCTCGCCGATCCGCACCTCGCCGTTGGAGCTGGCGGCGGTGACGTCGGACAGCGCGCGGTCGACAGACACCGAACCGTTGGAGGCCTTGATGTTCGCGGGACCGGTGACGACGCCGACCCGCACCTTCCCGTTGCCGGTGGAGACGTCGGCGGTGCCGTCCACGGCGCCGATCCGGATGTCGCTGGAGCCGCTGTGCACCTCGGCGGAGCCGCTGACACCCTCGACGGTGATCTGGCCGACGCCGCTGCGGAGGTTCAGCGGCCCGGTCTCGGCGAGCCGGACGGCGCCGAGGTCGGTCTTGAGCACGACGGTGCCGAGCACGCCGTCGGACTCGAAGTCGCCAAGCCCGGCCTCGCCGCGGACGCCGGAGTCGGTGGGCAGCTGGATGACGACGTCGATCGACTCGGGGCGCTTGCTGCTGAAGTTGACGAACCGGTTGCGGGGCTTCCTGGAGACGATGCTCAGCGTCCGGGTGGCGTCGTCATACTCGACGCGGGTGTTCTCGGCGGCCTTGATGTCGGCGGCCTTGTTCGGGTCGCTGGGGCGGACCTCGACGACCGTGTCGGTGCGGTCGGAGACGGCGAAGCGGACGTCGGCGACGTAGAGGTCGAGGGCGACGGCGATCGGGGACGGGGTGTTGAAGTTCGAGAGGGACATCTCGGGTTCCTTTGCTCAGAATGGCTTTGGTCGGTGGGTGGTGCGGTGGTCGGGGATCAGCGGCCCCAGCCGCTGAAGCTCTCGCCGACGATCCGGTCGGGCTTCTGCGCGGGGGCAGGCCGCGTGGCGCGCCGGCCCTCGCTGGCCAGCCCGGCGGCGGCGGCCCGGACGATCCAGGCATTGACGGAGAGCCCGCCGGCGGCGGCAGCGTCCTCGATCAGAGCCTTGAGATTGGCGGGCAGCCGCAGGTTGATCCGGACCATGGCGGCGTCGTCGCCCTCGGCGACGGGCAGCCGCACCTCGACGGGGCCGGCCACGGCGTCGGCGGCGGCCGGAGCGGCGGGCGCGGGCGGAGGCGTCACGACGAACCCGGCCGTCCCGCCCCGCAGCCGGACATCGACGGAGCCGGGCGCGAGCTCGGCGGAGATCTCCTCGGCGGCGGCGGAGAGCGCCTCCAGCAGGGTAAGCCGCACCGCGGAGTCGAGCGGGGGGAGAAGCCGGCCGGCGAGCGCGCGGGCGTCCTCGCCGCCGACCTCGGCCGCGGTCGTCAGCTCGCGGCGGAGGTTTTCGACGTACTGGGTGAGTTCCATGGCTCTAATATGGCACCACTTTGGCACCAATGCAAGTCATCTTTGGCTCACTTTGGCATATCAACAGCTCATCAGTGGTGCCATAGATACGCGGAGGTGGCACCACGCGGCGCCAAGTGGTGCCGCGTGGTAACCCATCTGAGGTGGGCACCGGTTCCTGGCAGGCGGCGCGTTCCGTGCCGGTCGAGATCCACGGCCTGGACCCATGCCGGCCCTTCTTCGGGCTTCCTGGCGAGCCGGGCCGCTGACGCCGCATCCCGCGCATCCCAGCACGGGCAGTGTCAAGGGGGGAAACCCCGTGTTTATGCCGGTGGTTCCCACGATCAGGCGAGCGGCCCAGGCCGACAGACTGGTGGGATGGCAGCGGGGCGGGGTGGTACGGCTGGTGATGGCCAGCCGCCGCCTGCCGACTGGCTGCGCGTGGAAACGCTCAGCCTGGCCGAGGTCGTGCTGGCCATCCTCCGGGAACAGCGTAAGGCGCCATTAGCCACTGCCGCGGCCATCGTCCGGGAGAAGGACGAGGAAGGATTTCTCGTGAGTGTGCGCCTCCTGGAAGGCACCCCGCCGCTCGCCGGGGATCCGGGCGTGAAGGAGGCGTCCGGCAGTTTGATCGCGGCCTTCGCCGCCGTTCACCTCGGCCCGGAGCTGCTGGACGCGTTCGGGGAAAACGACGTGATCATCCTCAAGTGACCACGCCATCATGCGCCCCGGCCGCCGTCAGGCGCCCCAAGCCGTTAGGCGCCCCAAGCCGTTAGGCGCCCCAAGCCGTCATGCACCCAAGCCGTCATGCACCCAGGTCGGCGGAGCGGAGGAAGGTCAGCACGGCGCGGACGCGGTTGTTGTCGTTGTCGGTCTGATCGAGGCCCAGCTTGGTGAAGACGCTCGTGATGTGGGTTTCGACGGTCCGCGCACTCAGGCTGAGCTGTTTCGCTATCCCGACGTTGGAGCGGCCCTCGGCCATGCGCTCGAGCACGGCACGCTCCCGCTCGTTGAGCATGTCGATCTGGCTTGGCTTCCGGTTCCGGTGCAGCAGGCGGCGGACGATGGTCGGGTCTATGACGGTCTCACCAGCCGCGACCCGGGCCAGGCTGTCCATGAGGGCGGTGGCGTCGGTGACATTGTCTTTCAGCAAGTAGCCCACGCCCGTGCTGACGGTCTCCAGGAGCTGGCTCGCGTACCTGGTCTCAGCGTAGGTCGACAGCACGAGAATGCCGGTCCGCGGGTGGATATCGCGCAGCTCGGCCGCCGTCCTGATGCCTTCGTCGGTGTAGGAGGGGGGCATCCGGATGTCGAGGATGACGACGTCGGGCGGGCTCGCGGCGATGGTCGCCAGTAGCTCAGCGCCAGTTGAGGTGCTGGCCGTGACCTGGGCGCCGGACGCTTCCAGCAGCAGCGCCAGGCTGCTGCGGAATAGCCCGGAGTCCTCCGCGATCGCTATTCGCATGGAATCCTCACCACGAGACGGGTTCCCCCACCAGCCGGGCTGTCGATGGTGACGACGCCGTCGAGGGCGCTGACCCGATCAACGATATTGGCCAGCCCGTGGCCATCTGGCGTCGCGCCGCCGACGCCGTCGTCGGTGATCTCCATGTCCAGCCATGACCCGGTCATCGTGATCACCACGGACGCGCTGTCCGCCTGGGAGTGCTTCACCACGTTGGTGAGCGCCTCACAGGCGACGAAGTAAGCGGTCGCCTCCACGGCCGGGGCGGCCCGCGACGCGGGCGCGGTCACGCGGACCGGCAACGGGAGCCTCTCGGTGACGTCTTCCAGCGCGACGGCCAGGCCTCCTTGGGACAGGACGGCGGGATGGATCCCGTGGGCCAGGTCACGCAGTTCGCCCAGCACGTCCTTGAGCTCGTCACGGACCTGCCCGAAGGCGGCGGTCGCGGCCAGGTCGGCCGTGCTGGTCATCGCGGCGGTGAGCTGGGCCGCCAGGCCGAGGAGATGCTGCTGCACGCCATCATGCAGGTCCCGTTCGAGTCGCCGCCGTTCCGCCAGGCCGGCTTCGATGATACGGGCCCGCGACGCGCGAACCTGGTCCAGTTCCGCCCGCGCCGCCTGCGCCTGGAGCTGAGCGTTCTTCAGGGCCAGCCCGCTGGTCTGCACGGCGGCGTCGAACAGGCCCCGGTACCGGGCCAGGGCCGGGTCGGCGATGATGACCGCGATCGGGACGCCCGCCTCGGTGCGGACGAACTCGACCAGCCGGTCACCTGGCGGCCCGTCCAGTGAAGGGCCGGGAGCGGACAGATCGAGAACATCAAGTGTCGGGTCACGCAGAGCAGCCCGCAACGCATAGCGCACCGCGCTGACGTCAGCGCCGGCCGAGACCTGAGTGACCAGCCCGCCGATGTTCTTCAGCAGAAGAGCGCGCTGCACCATCGCGACCAGGAACGCCAGCGGCACCGCCAGGTCCACCACGCCTTCCGTGAGGAACGCGCCGTTGGGGGTGGCGCCCGGGGGCGCCAGCATCTGGACCACGGCTGTCGCGCTCGCGGCGACCACGGCCGCCAGTCCGGCCACGATGATCGGGGTGATGACGATCCGGTCCAGGCCTCTCGTCTGCACCAGCCGCATCACCAGGAACACCAGGATGGCCAGGCCGAGAAGCCCCTCACCGGCGGTGACGACCACACTTATCAGGCCGAACAGCCGCTGATTGACCATGAGGCTGGGCCACCATGCTGACGGCGACTCGCCGTTCCATCGCGCGGTTGACGTGACGGCCATCAGCGTGCGGCCGACCAGCATCCAGCCAGCCAGGAAGATGAGAAATACGCGCTGATATCGCAGCAGCCGGGGATTGGGATAGCGCAGCAACGCCCAGGCGCCGAAAACCCGGTCCATGCCACCGCACACGATGTCATAAACAGGCCACGGACCAGCATTCCAGGAATCGGCGAAGTCCACCGACCGGCACACCCCGGCCAGGATGAGCGCCCACGCCACGCCGCGCTGCCCGGGCTGCCGGTACAGCGTCAGCCCAGTTAAAACGAAGGTCAGCGAGGTCACCACGTTCACGATGGCCAGAGCTGGGATCTGGGTCCACAGCGGCCCCTGGGCCGCCGCGGCGCCGCAGGCGAAGACGACCAGAACGGCTATCGCGGCCTGGCGGGAACGCCGGTCACGCCACGGCAGCCACGCATTCCACCGCTGGGCCGGCCTGAAGTGACCCGGCGTGCCGCTGGGCGAAACCCCAGGCCCAGCCGACGGGAGAGAAGCGGCGCGCATCCCAGGCCCATCGTCTAGTCAGCGGACACGGCAAGGACAAGAACAACAGCAGCAACGACAAGCCGCTGGAACTGGACTAGCCCAAAAAGACCGTATCGTCAAGGACTGGGGGATCGCCAAGGACTGATGACGGCCCGGGATGCGGCCGCCGGGCCGCGGCGCGCTCAGTGGGCGGACCGTTCAGAGGGCTGGAGGCGAGGCTACCGAGCTACTGCACTTCCCCCCTTGTACAGCACTCCCCCCTCGGTAGCCTCGCCTCCAGCCGGCTCAACGGCACATCAGTCCTGTGTGCCGTACCAGTATGCGAGTCTGGATACGGCCGGGTGATCGTGGGAATCACCGGAATTCACGCGGGATTCCCCGCTTGACATCAAGCCGTTCCGGGCGCTGCCGGCACGTGACATTGTCGGCCGCGCCAGGAAGGACGGGATCGGCTGGGGTTTTCCGTTGAGTAATGGCTGGTCTTTGTCGTCCTCGCGGAAAGTGGCGTATCACGCCTTAACCACAAGTGGGCTATGACCAGTGCCGGCCCGAAACTTGACTCATTCCAGAATACTGGGCAGTATGGGTGGGTCATGGCTATTGCAGCGGTCGATCCGGACGGTGCCATGTCAGGGGCACTGCGCGCGGCTGGCCTGCGCGTGACGATGCCGCGCCTGGCCATGCTGACGTGGCTGGCCCGGCACCCGCACGCCACGGTGGACGCCATCGCCGCGGGGGTGCGGGAGCAGTTCGGCACGGTGTCCACCCAGGCCGTCTACGACATGCTGGCCGTCTGCGCCCGCGCGGGCCTGCTGCGGCGCATCGAGCCCGCCGGACATCCGGCCCGGTTCGAGCGCCGGGTCGGTGACAACCATCACCATCTCGTGTGCCGCCGGTGCGGCCGCACTGAGGATGTCGACTGCGCGATCGGGACCCAGCCCTGCCTGACTCTGGCCGAGGACACCGGGTTCACGGTGGACGAGGCCGAGGTCGTGTTCTGGGGCACCTGCCCCGCCTGCCAAGCAGCGGAAGGCTCCGCGGACGGAGCACAGCACAACGAGGAGGAGACACAGTGACGCACGATCAGCCAGCCACGACCACCGATGCCGGTACCCCCGTCGAGAGCGACGAGCATTCGCTCACTGTGGGCCCGGACGGCCCGATCCTTCTGCAAGATCATTATCTCATCGAGCAGATGGCGAACTTCAACCGCGAGCGGATCCCCGAGCGGCAGCCGCACGCCAAGGGGGGCGGCGCGTTCGGCCACTTCGAGGTGACCAGCGACGTCAGCGCCTACACCAAGGCGGCGGTGTTCCAGCCCGGCACCCGCACGGACACGCTGATCCGGTTCTCGACGGTGGCCGGCGAGCGGGGGAGCCCCGACACCTGGCGTGACCCGCGCGGCTTCGCGCTGAAGTTCTACACGTCGGCGGGCAACTACGACATGGTCGGGAACAACACCCCGGTGTTCTTTCTGCGCGACCCGCTGAAGTTCCAGCACTTCATCCGCTCGCAGAAGCGCCGCGCGGACAACAACCTGCGCGATCACGACATGCAGTGGGACTTCTGGACGCTGTCCCCGGAGTCGGCCCACCAGGTGACCTGGCTGATGGGCGACCGCGGGATCCCGCGGTCGTGGCGGCACATGAACGGCTACAGCTCCCACACCTACATGTGGATCAACGCCGCGGGCGAGAAGTTCTGGGTCAAGTACCACTTCAAGACCGACCAGGGCATCGAGTTCTTCACCCAGGACGAGGGCGACCAGATGGCGTCGGCGGACACCGACTATCACCAGCGCGACCTGTACGAGGCGATCGGGCGTGGTGAGTACCCGAGCTGGAGCCTGAAGATGCAGATCATGCCGTTCGAGGAGGCCCGGACCTACCGGTTCAACCCGTTCGACCTGACCAAGGTGTGGCCGCACAGCGACTACCCGCTGGTCGACGTGGGCCGGCTGACCCTGGACCGGAACCTGACCGACTACCACACCGAGATGGAGCAGGCCGCGTTCGAGCCGAACAACCTGGTCCCCGGCATCCTGCTCAGCCCGGACAAGATGCTGCTGGCCCGGGGGTTCTCCTACTCCGACGCGCACCGCGCCCGGCTCGGCGTGAACTACAAGCAGATCCCGGTGAACTCGCCGCATGTGCCGGTGCACAGCTACAGCAAGGACGGCGCCATGCGGGTCGTCAACGTCTCCGACCCGGTGTACGCGCCGAACTCCAAGGGCGGGCCGCACGCGGACAGCGCCCGCTACCAGCCGGTCGGCTGGCATTCCGACGGGGACATGGTGCGCTCCGCCTACACCCTGCACGAGCAGGACGACGACTGGGGCCAGCCGGGCACGCTGGTCCGCGAGGTGCTCGACGACGCGGCCCGTGAGCGGCTGGTCAGCAACGTCGTCGGCCACCTGCTCAACGGGGTGAGCGAGCCGGTCCTGCAGCGCGCCTTCCAGTACTGGCGCAACGTGGACAAGAACCTCGGCGACCAGATCGAGGCCGGTGTCCGCGCTAAGCAGGGCGAGAAGGACCCGAAGGCCGCACAACAGGCCAACCCGGCCCGCACGAGCATGCAGGACAAAGCCTAGGCTCTGAGGCCCGTCAGGGCGGGCCGCGCACGGGACCTCTGGTAGATCGGGGCAAACCATCACGGTTTATCCCACTACCGGAGGTCCCGTTGCCGTTCAGCCTGCGGCAATCGGCGGCACGCCCGGGCCGTCCAACGTCGCGGTGAGCTTCCGCGCTCCCCCAGCCGACCACGGGCGGGTTTCGCACTGGTTGTGTCGGACCCCGCCCCTAGCATGGCCACCGAGATCACGGACCCAACGGGCTAAGGCAGATAAGGCAATCACGGTGGACTTCGACGAGATCAGCTGGCTGCGCAAGCACAGTCCCGCATGGAAACTGCTGTGCGCGGACAACGCGCCCCTGATCCTGAGCTTCTTCGAGAAGGTCTTCGTCGAGGAGAACATCCGGTCAATCTCCGCCGCCGACCTGGCCAGCAGGCTGGACGACGAGCTGTACGCCCTGAACGAGCGGCCCACCGCGTCGGGGCCGGCGTTCCCGAAGCCCGCGAAGGCGTACCTGGAGGACTGGGCCGCGCCCGGCGTCGGCTGGCTCCGCAAGTACTACCCGGAGGGCAGCGACGAGGCCCACTTCGACGCGACCCCCGCCGTCGAGAAGGCGCTGTCCTGGATCAAGGCCCTGCGGCCGCGCTCCTTCGTCGGCACCGAGTCACGCCTCAACACCATCTTCATCTTGCTGCGCCAGATGGTGTTCGGCGCCGAGACCGACCCGCAGATCCGGCTGGCCGAGCTCCGCCGCAATCGCCAGGAACTGGACGAGGAGATCGCCCGGGTGGAATCCGGCGATATCGAGGTGCTGGATGCCTCCGCGCAGCGTGACCGCTACCAGCAGTTCACCGCCACGGCCCGCGAGCTGCTGTCGGACTTCCGGGAGGTGGAGGAGAACTTCCGGACTCTGGACCGCCAGCTCAGAGAGCGGATCGCGGCGTGGAGCGGCTCCAAGGGAGAGCTGCTGGACGACATCCTGGGCAACCGGGAGGCCATCGCGGACTCTGACCAGGGCAAGAGCTTTCAGGC
>JAWWPY010000597.1:0-6264 GCA_033854735.1 Streptosporangiaceae bacterium
GCGACGAACTCGATGGACCTCGGGTACTTGTAGGGCGCCATGTGCTGCTTCATGAAGTCCTGCAGTTCGGCGACCTTCGCGTCGGTGCCGGCTACCCCGCCCGCCAGGACCACCGCCGCGTGCACGATCGTGCCCCGGTCCGGGTCAGGCCGGCCCACGACCGCGCACTCCGCCACCTCCGGGTGCTGCTCGAGGGCCAGTTCGATCTCGGCCGGGGCGATGTTGTAGCCGGCCGAGACGATGATGTCGTCGCTGCGGCCCTGGTACCACAGGTAGCCGTCGGCATCCCGGATGTAGGTGTCCCCGGTGATGTTCCAGCCGTCCTGCACGTAGTCCGCCTGCCGGGGGTCGGCCAGGTAACGGCAGCCGGTGGGGCCGATAATGGCCAGCCTGCCTGGTTCTCCATCGGCGGCGGGCGTACCGTCCGGCGCGAGCACCTCCGCCTGGTAACCGGGGATCGCTTTGCCGGTCGAGCCGGGCCGGATGTTGTCGCCGGCGGCGGAGACGAAGACGTGCAGCATCTCGGTGCTGCCGATGCCGTCGACCAGGCGCACCCCGGTCTGCTCGAAGAAGTCGTCCCAGACGCTCTTGGGCAGGTGCTCTCCCGCGGAAATGGCGGTACGCAACCCGGCCAGGGCCCCGGCCTTCCCGGCCCGCAGCATGGCCCGGTACGCGGTCGGCGAGGTGAACAGCACGGTGACCCCGAAGCGCGCGACGGCCTCGGCGAGCTCGGGCGGCGTCGCCCGTTCCAGCAGCAAGGTGGCGGCACCGGCCCGCATCGGGAAGACCAGCAGGCCGCCCAGGCCGAACGTGAAGCCCAGCGGGGGAGTTCCGGTGAACACGTCAGCGGGCTGGCTCTGCACCAGGTGCCGCCCGAACGTGTCGGCGATGGCCAGCACGTCACGGTGGAAGTGCATGGTTGCCTTGGGCGCGCCGGTGGTACCGGACGTCGCCGCCAGCATCGCCACGTCGTCGGCGGCGGTCACCACGTCGGTGAAGGTTCCTGGCTTGGCGGCGCACAGCTTGGCCAGGTCGTCGTTGCTGGTTCCCCCGTACGGCACGAGCGGAAGGCCGGGGGCGGCACTGGCCAGTTCCCCGGTGAACCGGTGGTCACAGATGGCCACGGTGGGCAGGGTCAGCTGGGTCAGCGGGCCAAGCTCCAGGCTGCGCAGCATGGGCATGGTGGTCACCACCACCCCCCCGGCCTTCAGCACGCCGAACCACGACGCGACGAGCCACGGGTTGTTGGGGCCCCGGAGCAGCACGCGCTGCCCGGGGACCAGGCCGAAGTCCTCGGTCAGCACGTGGGCCACCTGGTTGGCCCGGGTGAGCAGTTCGCCATAGGTCCAGCTGTCCTCGGCGGTGAGCAGGCACGGCCGGTCTGGCCCATGCGCCGCGATGACCTCGTCGAGCAGCGCGGTCGCGCAGTTGACCCTCTCGGGATACTGGAGTTCGGGCCGGTCAAACCGGAGCGTGGGCCACTGCTCGGCAGGTGGCAGGTGGTCCCGGCAGAACGTATCCGCATGCGCGGACGGCGAAAGCTTCACGGGCGAGCCCCCCAGGGAGAGAAACCGGTCAGGAGCAGTATGCTCCCGAATTGACGCCAGTCAAGGAAAATGCATGAGAAGCCCGGTTTGGGCGGGGTTACCGTGGCTGGTGCCGGTCAGCGCCCCTCAGCCCGGTATCTCCGGGGTATCCAGGACGCGTTCAAGGTCAAGCTCGCAGGTCTCGTGGATGACACCGCCGCTCCCGAAGGAAACCTTGAACGCGTACTGCGACCCGTTGAGCTGGCGGCCCCCGTCGAGGGTGCTCGTCCCCATCGAGTAGAACTGGCAGCCCCGGGCCGCGGCCAGGGCGATGCCATGCTCGATGACGAGGTCGGTGGCGGACACCTTCCGGCCTTCACTGGTGGTGGCCGAGTACCGCGCTTGCAGAACCGGCCCCTCGATGATGAACAGGTTCCCGGCGACCAGGGTGCCGCCGAGCTTCGCGGTGAGCAGGACGACCTCCGCAGGGAACTGCTCGTGCAGGTACTCGATCTCGGCCAGGGAGTGGGTCGGCGTCGCGTCATGCCGGGCGGCCAGATTCTCCTCCAGGATCCGCCAGTACCCGGCAATGTCGTCCCAGTTCTCCTCGGTGCGGACCCCGGCTGTCTCGGCGCGCTTCCGCCAGGCTTTCCGGCCCGACCACACCCGGCCCCGGTGCGCCAGGTTGATCACCGCGGCGAGGTCGCGGCGGTACCGGTCAGCGCCCAGGCGTGACAGCGCGTACTGGTCGTCCGCGGCTGGTGCCGAATGGTAGATGGACGGCACCGCCCGGTACCGCAGCCGGCCGAAGCCCTGGGCCCGGTACTCCGCCGCGACCTCCGCGAGGGCCTCGATCAGCGGCGCGCCGTACAGGGTCCCGTCATGCACCAGCCCGCCGTAGGTCAGCCCCGGATGACTGGTCACGACGGACCGGTCGGCGGGATCCTCCGCGGCCGGGAGGACCCCGGCGAGCTTGCCGTTGGACTTGGTGACGACCAGCGATCTGTCCCGGAACCGGTCGCCGTGGTAGGCGAGGAACCGGCGGGTGTGCAGGATAGTCCCGTTGACCGACCGTGCGACCAGGTCATCCCAGGCCGCAGCGTCGTCCGGGCGGTAGGCCCGGGCGAGGCCGGCCCAGGCCCCCGCCTCGCCTGCCCTGGAACCTGCGGCCGCCGGGCCCGGCTGGCCAGCCGCGGCGCGAGTGCCAGGCGCCTCGTTCTCCCGGGCCGTGGTCGAACCCACCACTCGGATCCCTCCCCCATCAGCTTCAGGCTGGGACTGTAGCGACGGGGTCGCGGAATGGCAATCGCCACCCAAAGGGATGGATATGCCAGCCGGGGGGAATATGCTCCGTTATCGACGAGCGTGACAGTAAGCGCAATAAGAGCAGCCCTGCGGCCGCCGGCGGGCCGGCCGGGCGCACAGTGAGCCGGGGAGGGCAGTGGCGGCATCGTTCCGGGCGGACGGCCAGCCCGGCGGACCCCGGCCGCGTCAGCTGATCATCACTATCTACGCGCTCTACGCACGGGACGAGCCGAACTGGCTGTCGATAGCATCGCTGGTGCGCCTGATGGCTGATCTGGGCGTGGAGAGCCAGGCGGTCCGCTCGTCTGTCGCCCGGCTCAAACGCCGGGGGCTGCTGATCAGCATGCACCGGTCGGGCACGGCCGGCTATGCGCTGTCCCCGACCTCTCTTGAGGTGCTGCGGGAAGGCGATGTCCGGATCTTCGGCCGCCATCGCGCGGCGGCCGGTGGCGGCTGGGTCCTGGTCGTCTTCTCGGTACCGGAGAGCGAGCGTGACCAGCGCCATAAGCTGCGCTCCTGGCTGTCCCGGCTCGGCTTCGGCACCGTGGCGCCCGGGGTATGGGTGGCGCCCGGGCACCTGGCGGGCGAGGTGACTGAGGTCCTGGCCCGCCGGAACCTGAGCGGTTATGTGGACATCTTCCGGGCCGACCATCTCGGTTTCCCGGATCTGGCCGTCAAGGTCGGGCAGTGGTGGGATCTCGACCGGCTGGCTGCCGAATACGAGCAGTTCATCCGCGGCTACCGGCCGCTCGCCAAGCGGATCGGCAGCCAGGCCCTCACCGGCCAGGATGCGTTCCGGGAGTACGTCTCGATGCTGGTCGCCTGGCAGCGGCTGCCGTACCTGGACCCGGGGCTGCCGCTCGAACTGCTGCCCCCGCACTGGAACGGGATAACCGCGGGCAATGTCTTCGCCGAGATAAATGATCATCTTGGCGGGCCGGCCATGCGGCACGCGGAATCAGTCATCCTGGGCGCGTGACGGCCGGGCGCCTGGCGGCATGGCGCCTTCCGGTAGGGGCCGTCCGCGGCCGCGCGCCGGGCCTGTGGCGGTCCCCGGCGGATGTTTCGTATGTGTGAACCTGAGTGATTTCCGCGATATTGTTCCGGGCATGGTACGCGGATCAACACGGGGCGAGCGGCACCCACTGCAGGCCGAGTCCAACGGACAGCGTGTCGTTATCGTGGGCACCGGCGAGACGGCGAGCCTAGCGTTCGAGTACTTCTGCTACGATTCCCCGCACGAGGTCGTCGCCTTTAGTGCGGAAGCGCCATTCATTACCACTGATACCTTCTGTGGCCTGCCTCTGGTGCCCTTTGAAGAACTTGCGAAGGTGTATCCGCCGGACGAATACCGGGCGTTTGTCTCGGTGTCGCTGACCCAGCTCAACCGGGTCAGGAGGCGCCTGTATGACGGGGTCAGGGCGGCGGGCTTCAGCTGCGTCTCCTATGTCAGCAGTCACGCGTTCGTGCTGCCTAGCGCCAAGATTGGTGAGAACGCCTTCATCCAGGAGCATGTCTCGGTGCAGCATGATGTGCGCGTCGGGGAAAACGTCTTTCTCTCAAGCGGGACGTGTGTCGGCCATAGTTCCGTGGTCGAGGATGACGTTTTCACAGGACCGCACGTCGTCATCTGCGGAATGTGCCGGATAGGTTCCAGCACGTTTATGGGCGCCAATTGCAGCATAGCCCCCGAGGTGACGGTGGCGCAGGATTGCGTTATCGGCGCCGGCGCGAACGTGCTGGCCGATACCGAGCCACGCCAGGTTTATGTCGGCAGCCCGGCCCGGCCGACCGGACGGGATAGCTTTGCCCTGCTCCATGTTAAAACTGGCTGACCGGTTACCCCCGGCGGGGCTGCGGCCGGCCGGGACCGGCGCACTCAGAGGATCTGGGCGAACGCGAGGTCCCCGGCCGAGGCCCGGTCCAGTCCGCGGGCCAGCACCTCGCCAACCTTGAGGCCGCCGGCCTGGAGGCGCACTATCGGCTCCGGGCCGACCGCTGACGGCAGCACGCCCATGTGCCCCGGGCGCGGGGCCTCCGGCGGCCACACCGGCACGCCAGCCGCAGCCGCCGCGGCCCGGTCGGCGTCGCCCCAGTACTGGACCAGGACGGTCCCCGGCGCCAGCTCGCCGAGTGCGGTCACGGCGGTCGCGCCGAGCACCGGTCCCGCCGCGGGCCGCAGCGCGAGCAGGACGGCGTCGGGGGGCCCGGCCAGGGCCTCCGCGCCCAGCTCGGCCGCCTGCACCACGCGCGCGCCGCCGCCCCGCAGGTAGTTCGCGATGAACGGGGCGAACGGGTTGTCGCAGAGCAGCACGATGTGGCTGCCGTAGACGGCGATGCCGGCGTCGTGCAGCTGCTTGGCGGCCATCGGTCCCAGGAAGGAGAAGACGTCCACCGCAGGATGCGTCTCGTTGGTGCCCGCGACCGGGATGCCGCGGCTGCGGCAGGCCTCCAGATCGACGTCAGTGCCGCGGTACTCCCAGCTCTCGTACATCAGCGGGATCACCGCGGACGGCTTCAGCTGGCCGACCATGGCCGCGTCGATGGGCCGGACCTGGCCGCTGTTGGTCACGATGTCCGCCGCGCCGGTCACTGCGGGAGTGTTCGCCGGGATCAGCTCTATCTGACCGGCCACCCCGGCCAGCCGGGCCAGTTCCGTGGTCCCGGCGGCCAGGTCCTGCGCCGTCGCATAACGCGTCGCGGCGGCCAGGGCGCACACCTGTGCCCCGGCCAGCGCGGCGAGCACCGGCGTGACCGCGTACGCGCCGGTCGCCGCCTCGGTCAGCACGACCTGGCCGGCCAGGTCCAGCTGGCAGCGCTCGATGGCGGCGGTCATCAGCCGGACCAGTCGCCGGCCGTCCAGGCCGGGCAGCCCGGATCGGACCGTTATGGATGAGACGGGGCTGACCATGGATCCTCATGCTCTTCCGGCGGGCGTCGCCACCCCGGCGGCGGCGTGGATCACCGAGACCACCTGATCCTGCTCGGCCTCGGTCATCTGGTGGAAGAGCGGCAGGATGAGCGAGCCGGCGGTGAGCCGCTCGGTGACCGGCAGCGGGCGTCGCGGATGCTCCGCGTAGGCGGGCTCGGTGTGCGCGGCCATGATGCCGCGCCGCGCCGAGATGCCCGCCTCCGCCATCAGCCGCAGCAGGTCGTCGCGGCTGGCCCCGAATCCGTCCGGGAGCAGGACCCAGAACGACTGGTAGTTGGTCCGGCCGTAGGCCGGATCACCGGCCATCGACAGGCCGGGCAGGCCGGCCAGCATCTCCTGGTAGCGCGCGGCCAGCGCCCGCCGCCTGGCGATGAGCCGGTCCAGCTTGGCCAGCTGGACCAGGCCGATCGCGGCCTGCACGTCGGTCATCCGGTAGTTGAAGCCGACCTCGAGGTACTGCTCCGGCGTGCTGACGTGCTGCGTGTGGCGGTCGCTCGCGCT
>JAWWPY010000598.1:0-90684 GCA_033854735.1 Streptosporangiaceae bacterium
TACCGTCCAGCACGGTGGCCTCGAATCAGACCCCGGCTCATGGTTCGGCCACATCGTGCCCAAGACCGGCGTCGGCGACTTCGCCGACTGGTCCGGCTCAGCGCGGATCATCCATGATGATCAGGGCGCATATTTTGAGATCACGCTCGCCTGATCACTGGGCGTGCGCCGATGAGTTCGCCGGCCTTCGCAGGCGTCAATGGCGTTGGCCCGAGCTACCCGCCGCGATGGGCAGCCGGCTACCAGACGCCGCTGCCAGGCTTCACTCCGTGGCCAGGGCTTCGTTCCACCCACGGACGTGCCAAGCCCGGACCACGCCGTTCATCACGAACGGGTCGCCCTTGGCGAACTCCTCGGCGGCTTCGCGCGTCCTGAAGATCGCCATGGAGCCATCACGCTGGGGATCTTCGAATGTTCCGAGCATAAGAAGGTCGCCGCGGGCATGGAATTCCTCGTAACGGGCCCGGTGGGGCGGGAAGTGCGCCGGAGCCTTCGCGCCCACATCGTCGGCCGACTCGTAGAAGAGCACATACTTCATGAGGCCAGCCTGGCACGCTCGGGCCTGGTGCCGTGACCATGGCGGGGGGGGAGAGTAGGGCCATGCCGCTGCAGAACCGGGTGACGCCAGCCGGCGAGATCGTCGCGGATCCGAGCCGTGGCCTGATGATGGGCAACCGGGGCTGCCTGCACGGGCCGGGCCGCGAACTTGGCGTCAGCCGCTGGCGGTCCAAGTCGTGGATCTGCTGCGTTCTGAACTGGAAGGACGTGCGGCGTGATCCGATGCCGCCGGGCCGCTGGACTGCGCTGTTCTTCCTCGACGAGGCCACCGCGCTGGCCGCTGGCCATCGGCCGTGCGCGTACTGCCGGCGCGGCGACTTTCTCGACTTCGCGGAGGCGTGGCGGGTGGCCCGCGGCCTGGCCCGGCGCCCGCGGGCGGGCGAGATGGACTCGATCCTGCATCGCGAGCGCGTCGGCCGGGCCCGGCGTCAGATCACCCGCCAGGTACCAGCGGGCGAGCTGCCCGATGGTGTCATGATCCGGGCTGGCGGCGTCGCCGGGCTGCTCATCAACGGCCGGTCAAGACCATGGTCATTTCACGGCTACGGCGCCGCGGCCGGAGTCGGCGCGCCCGGCCCGGTCGAGCTGCTGACACCGCCCTCGATCGTCGCCGCGATCACCGCCGGCTACCAGCCGCTGGTCCACCCGACCGCGCTGGCCAAGCCCCCACTGGCGGGCGGGACGCCTCCTGGTGTGCGCGCACACGCCATCCGGTCCTAGCGGCCTGGCAGCCGGATGAGGCAGGCTGACGGCGTGCGCGGCAGCATGACGTGCAGCGTCCGGTCAGTCGGCGTCCAGCGGGCCTCGGTGCCGGCCTGGCCCGGGTACAGCACCTCGGGAGTCGCCACGACACCGTCCAGGTGCCGCACCGGCAGGCTGATGACCGAGGGATCATCGTCATCGTGCCGGGTTCCGTCCAGCGGGCCGCGGCGCCAGGCCACCACGTAAGTGGCGCCGGGTGCGCACATGCCGAGCGCATAGTGGGAGTCGGTCCACCGAGGGAGGCCGAGCGGCCAGAAGGGCACCGCTAGGGCCAGGTCGGCCCGGATGCGCTTGTACACCTGCAACGCCTCGGCGACCAGGCCGCGTTCCCGCTGACTCATCTTGTCGATGTGGCCCGACAGGTGGATGCGGCCGAGCATGGCGCTGCACAGCGTGAAAGCGATCTCGTCCTCGGTGAAGCCGGGCTGCGGGTAAGCCCAGACCGCGGCCTGCTCCGGTGCGATCGCGGCCGGCGCCGCCGCCGCGATCGCCGCATAGCGGAGGTAGTCCTGCTGGTCGCTGGTGGACTGGATCTGGCAGCGCGACAGCATGGCGTAGTCCGAGCGCATGCCACCCGATCCGCAGTTCTCGATGGTGAGCGCCGGGTGCCGGTCCAGCACGCTGTCCAGCCACTGCAGGTGAGCGCGGTTATGTTCGAGCAGCCCGGCTCCGGCGCTGCCTCCTCCGGTCTCCGTGCCCGGGCCCGCGTTGATGTTGTAATCGAGCTTGAAGTAGCCGACCCCCAGGTCGTCCACGAGGAAGTCGACGACCTCGTCCAGGTGCTTCACCGCCGCCGGATGACGCAGATCCAGGTGGTACCGGCCGTGCTCGACCACGCGCTCCCCGCCGCGCGCGAAGAACGCCTCGGCCGGCAGCCGGTCAGCCACCGGGCTGCGCACGCCGACGACCTCCGGCTCCAGCCACAGGCCAGGGACCATCCCCTCAGCCCGGATGCGGTTCAGCACTACGGCGATGCCGTCTGGAAAGCGGTCCGATGACGGCTTCCACAAGCCAACGCTGTCCCACCAGCCCTCTCCGGTGTCCGCGTACCAGCCCGCGTCGATGCAGAAGTACTCCGCCCCGGCCTGCGCGGCCGCCGCGACCAGCGGGAGCAACCGCTCCGTGGTCGGATCCCCATTCAGCGTGTTCATGTAGTCGTTGAAGATCACGGGGAGCCGGGCGTGATCCTCATGCGGCCGCCTGACCGCCCGCCGGCCAGCGGTCAGTCCCGCTATCGCGCCCTCGAAACCCCCGTCGCTCACGGCGATCGCGACCGGCACGGTGGTGAAGGACTCGGCGGGCGCGAGACTAAGGCGCCACTGGTGCTCGGAGTCTGTGGGCCCGAGCAGCGCCAGGTAGGCATGCCCGGCACCCTGCGCGGCACCCTGCGCGGCGGCTCCGTCCTCCGGGTAACGGGGCGTGAATTCCCCTACCTGCCAGTGCCAGGCGCCGTTGTGCTCGATCTGCCATGCCCACGCGTGCCCGGTGCGCCGGTTCTCGACCACGCCCATCGGCAGGTACACGCCGGAGGACCAGCTTCCCTCGCTGGTGAGGCCGAACCGGCCACGGGGGTTGGCCCCGTGCGCGGACCGGGTCAGGGCGGGCAGCGCGTCGCGCAGCGCCCTGCGCTGCCAGCGTCCCTCGGCCAGCCAGTCATTGTCGGCCCAGAGAACGTCCAGGTCCGCCAGGACGGCGCCGTCCTCCGCCCCCGGCAGTCCCCCGGCCAGGAAGGAGGTCACCGATTCGATCGTCACGGGCCGGGCCCCCGCGTTCGTCAGGCCCACCCACGAGCGCAGCACGCCACGCCCCTCCAGGACCTGGTAAAAGACCTCGGCGCGCAATCCGGTGACCGGATCCTCCAGTTCGACCCGCAGCCCGCGCCACGGGCCGTCAGCGTGCTCCTCGTGGCCGGCGTAGCGAAGCCGGTGCCCGGCCACCGATTCGGCGTACCGGCTTCCCGACCAGGACCGGCCAGCGCCCGCGATGACCACATCGACCAGCGGCAGTCCCGGCACGGGCCCGGGATCACTCCCGCGGCCAGCGGCCAGACGGGTCAGCCGGGCCGTTCCGTCCTCATCCACGTCGATACCCAGATCGATCGCTGCGTCCGTCCAGCGGATACCGGCACGCAGGGGTTCAGTCCCAGCCGCCAAATCCGCCCTCCCTCCAGGTCGCTGTGAGTTTTGGTCATTTCAGGCGGGTGAAAGTTCTGTTACGACTGCCTTGACAGCATTTGTGTGACCGGTCACAATCCTGGCATGAATGTGACCGGTCACACAACTGGCGGCGCAGACCGTGCCGTGCGGCCGGTGAGCATCCGCGACGTCGCCGCCGCGGCCGGAGTTTCCTATCAGACGGTCTCCCGGGTGATAAACGAGCATCCGCGGGTGAAGCACACGACCCGGGAACTCGTCCTGGCCACCATCGAGGATCTCGGCTTCCGGCCGAACCGGGCGGCCCGCGCGCTGGCGGGCGGGCCGGTCGAGTCCGTCACGGTCCTGACCTCCAACACGACGCTGTACGGCCAGTCGGCCGTCCTGCGGGGGATCGAGGAGGCGGCCCGCCCGGCCAGGTTCGCGGTCGGCATCAGGGTCATGGAGTCCGATGACGAAGACGTCGTCGCGGACGCCGTGGACCGTGCGGTGGAACCAGGTGGCGCCCTCATCGTGCTCGCCTTCGACCGGGCGGGCACCCGGGCCCTGGCCGCGATCCCCGCTGGCGTGCCGATGGTGGCGGCCGTGGAGACCCCCATCGGCAATGAGGGACAGGGGAAACCCTGGGCCTGGATAGATGACCGGGAGGCCGCCCGTGACGCCACCCGTTTCCTGCTCGGCCTGGGCCACCAGACCGTGCACTACGTCGCCATACCGCCATCGACGGACAACATCCCCCAGCGGACGGCGGGCTGGCGGATGGCCCTGGAGGAGGCGGGCGTGGCCGTCCCCGAACCCGTGCAGGCGGGATGGCATCCCAGTTCGGGTTACCAGGCCGGTCGCGCTCTCGCAGCCGACCCGCAGGTCACCGCGATCCTGTGCGGCAACGACGACCTCGCGATCGGCGTGATCCGGGCCCTGCACGAGGCCGGCCGGAGGATCCCGGAATCGGTCAGCGTGGTCGGCTTCGACGACGCCCCGCAGTCGGAGTTCTTTACTCCCGCGCTCACCACGGTCAGGCTCGATTGGATCGAACTTGGCCGGGCCTGCTTCGCGCTGCTGCGGCCCTTCCTCGATCCGCGCCGCGCCCCCGAGCTCCGGCCGTGGCCCCAGCCACGGCTCATCGTCCGGGAGAGCGCAGGTCCCCCGCCCTCGCACCCCGGCGCGCGGCCGGCTCGGGGGCTCCCGCGCGGCCGGCCCGCTCCCCCTTCGTCCGATCAAGGCGCCGTCTTATGCACGTATCCGCTCTGCGGCGGTCCAGCATCGCCGGGCCGCAGCCACCGCCCGCCGGCCCGCACCGGCGCACGGCGGGAGGCGCCCGCCGGCTGGCCGTCGCCGCGCCGTTCGTCCTGCCGAGCCTCATCGGGGTGGCGGCGTTCCTGCTCATCCCCGTGGTCATCGTCCTGGTCCTCAGCTTCGTGCAGTGGAACTTTCTCACTCCGCCGCGGTGGGTCGGGTTCGCCAATTTCTCCACGATGGTGCAGCACGACCACATCTTCCACGCGCTGCTGGTAAGTGCGTACTACGTGCTCTGGAATATCCCGTTCCAGACCGTCCTGGCCCTGGCGCTCGCGATGCTGCTGGTCAGGAAGATGCCGGCGATGGGCCTCTTCCGGGCTCTCTACGTGCTGCCCTACATGTCGACGCCGGTGGCCATGGCCGTCGTCTGGAGCTGGCTGTTCAACGCGCAGAACGGCCTCATCAACCACCTGCTCCTGCTCACCGGCGTGCACGGGCCGGACTGGCTCGGCAGCACCAGCACCGCCCTGCCCGTGGTGGCCATGGTGAATACCTGGCAGTACGCGGGATACAACATGCTCTTCTTCCTCGCTGGCCTGCTGGCCATCCCGCCCCAGCTCTATGAGTCGGCGAGCATCGACGGTGCGTCCGCCTTCAGGCAGTTCACCAGGATCACCCTTCCCCTGCTGAACTCCACGATGCTCTTCGTGCTGGTGACCGACATCATCGGGTCGTTCCAGATCTTCGACACCGTCTACGTGATGACCCAGGGCGGCCCGGGCAACGCGACGAACGTCATCAACTATCAGATCTACCAGACCGCATTCCAGAACTTCGATGTCGGCTCGGCCGCCGCGATGTCGCTCGTGCTCTTCGCCGTGATCCTGGTCGTCACGGTGATCCAGTTCCGTTTCTTCCGCAGCCGTATCACCTACGAGATTGCCTGAACGATGGCCGCAACGACGCTGACGCCCACGCGACGGTCCACGGCCGCCCCGGGTCCGCTGAAGAAGACCGTGCGGATCCTCAAGTACGTCGTGTTCTACGGGTGCCTGAGCCTCATCGCGGTGGTGTTCCTGGGCCCGTACGTGATCGCCTTCTTCGGCGCCTTCAAGTCGGAAGCCAACCTGTTCTCCACCGCTCCGTGGGCGCCGCCGCACTCGTTCTACACCGGGAACTTCAAGACGATCCTTTTCAGCGACGACTTCATCCGCTATCTGGGGAACACGTTGCTGATCACCTGCGCGCTGACCGCCGGGCAGGTCACCTTCGGAGTGCTGTCCGCCTACGCCTTCGCCCGGCTCGAGTTCCCCGGCCGGGACGCCCTGTTCGCCGTCTACCTGGCGACGCTCATGGTGCCGAACGTCGTGACGCTCGTGCCGCTGTACACGATGATGCGCCAATTCCACCTGACCAACACCTACTGGGCGATCTTCCTGCCGTACGTGCTGGGAGTCCCCTACACCATCTTCCTGATGCGGCAGTACTTCAGGTCGCTGCCATCCGACGTGTTCGCCGCGGCCCGCGTCGACGGCTGCTCGGAATGGAAGATCCTCACCCGGATCCTGATCCCGATGGCCAAGCCGATCATCGTCACAGCGACGCTCATCGCCTTCGTCTTCGGCTGGAACAACTTCCTCTGGCCGCTGATCGTGACGGACAGCAATTCCAAGCAGGTCCTCACCGTCGCCACTGCGGGCCTGCAGTCGGCCTTCAACGACCAGTGGAACCTCGTGCTCGCCGCGTCGCTCGTCTCCCTCATCCCGCTACTCGTGATCTTCGCCGTGTTCCAGAAGCACATTGTGCGGTCCCTGCAGCTCACCGGGGTCAATCGCTGAGCCCCACACGTCAACCAACCCAAGAGCCCCGCCGGACTTGGCTGAGGTTCCGGCGGCGAAAAGGAGGAAGCCTTCATGCCAAGAACCCTGATGCACAGAAAAAGACTCTTCCGGGCATCGCCACGGCGGCTTGCTGTCGTAGGCGGGTGCGCCGCGCTCCTGGTCGCGGGCGCGGCATGCTCGTCGGGCGGATCCAGCAGCTCCGGCAAGAAGATCAATCTGACCTACGCGCAGTGGGTCACGCCCGAGAGCACGGGCTATCAGAAATCGATCAACGTGTTCGAGAAGGCGCACCCGAACATTCACGTCACGATCCAGAGCATCGCCTACAACGACTACCAGCCCAAGCTGACCACCGAATTCAGCTCGGGCGGTGGCCCCGACGTGTACTGGGTCAACACGCCGATGATCGCGTCCTGGCTCAAGGACGGCGTGATGGAGGACCTGACGGCCAAGATCAAGGCGGCCAAAATCAACATGAGCCAGTACATCCCGACCCTGGTCAACCTGCACCAGTTCGGCGGCAAGATCTACGGCCTGCCCAAGGACTGGGACACGATCGCCTACTACTACAACATCAACTACTTCAAGCAGCACCACATCGTGGTCCCGTCCTCGCTGACCTGGAACCCGGCCAACGGCGGGACATGGCTTACTTTCCTCAAGGAGCTGACGGTCGACACCAGCGGCCACAATGCCCTGTCACCTCAGTTCAACCCGGCCTCGGTCGCCACTTACGGCACCGACTCGCCGAACGAGATGCAGTGGGGATTCGAGCCTTACCTGGCCGAAAACGGCGTGAAGATCATCGGCAAGCCGTACGCGAAAACCGTGGCGTTCAACACGCCCGCCGCGCAGCAGACCTTCCAGTTCCTGGCCGACCTCATGTACAAGTACCACGTCGCCGCCCCCGGCTCCGACCTCGGCACCGACGCCGCAGCCAACAACAATGAAGACCAGCAACTGTTCGCCAAGGGCAAGGTCGCGATGATCGAGAACGGCGACTGGATCACGGCCGGGTTGCCGTCCGAGGTCAAGTTCCCGATCGGGGTCCTGCCGTTCCCCACGGGCCCGGCCGGCAAGTGGACCGTGCTGAACGGGCTCATCGACTCGATCAACACGCACTCCCCCAACCAGCAGGCCGCGTGGGAACTCGAGCAGTGGCTCGGATCCCCGGCTTCGGAGAAGATCATGGGTTCCGGCGGGTACATCTGGCCCGGCATCCCGTCGCTCGACCCGCTGATGGCCACCTACTGGAAGGCGCACGGCATCGACATCCAGCCCTTCCTGACCGAGGCCACCTGGAACACGGTCTACTGGCCAGTCACGCCCGGCATGAACAAGGCCCAGCTCGACATCGCCAACCTGCTCGCGCCCGCCTACCTGACCGGGAAGAACGTCCCGCAGGCGGTCAGCGCGGCCGCCCGGCAGGCAAACGATGACCTAGCGACCGCGGGCTGACCTCCTCTGCCCCCCGGGCCATCGCCGGGCCCTCCCGGCTGACACTCTGCGGTGCGGATGGGCCCGCCGACGGATGCACCCGTCGGCGGGCCATCCGGTCAATCGACCCGGGGACACGGTCAGCGTCCAGATGAATCGTCGGCTACCCGGGCAGGGCCGGCCGTTCCAGTGGCATCCCGGAGCCGGGCCGGGGCAGTAACGCGGGCAGAACCAGCTCGAACACGGAGCCCCGCCCCACGGTGCTCTGGACACGAATCGATCCGCGGTGGGCTTCCGCGATCGCCTTCACTACCGCCAGGCCGAGGCCGAACCCGCCGGTCTCCCGGTTACGGCCGGTGTCGACCCGGGTAAACCGGCCGAAGATCCGTCCGACCTCGGCCGCTGGGATGCCGGATCCTGAGTCCGTCACGGCGAGGATCACATTCTCGCCATCGCGGCGGGCGCTCAGCTCGATCTGGCCGCCGACGTCAGTGTGGTCGACCGCGTTCTCGATGAGCGCGTCCAGGGCCAGGGTCAGCCGGTCCCCGTCCGCCTGCACACTGGCCTCGGTCAGTGGGCCAAGCAACCACCGCCGGGGTTCCTGGCCCCACCGGTGCAAGGTCTCCACGACCAGTCCCGCGGCGTCGACAGGAGCCAAGCGCAGGAAGTCAGGGCTGTCCGTTGCGGCTAGAAGCATCAGCCGGTTGGCGAGCCTGCGCATCCGAAGCAGTTCATCCACGGCCACGCGCGCGTCCTTGGCGATGGCCTGATCAGTGGCAGCGTGGGTGATGAGCTCGGTGTGGCCAAGAGCGATGGTGATGGGGGTGCCCAGCTCGTGGGAGACGTCCTGGAGGAACTGACGCTGCTGATCCAGCAGGAGCAGGTTGTGCTCCGACACGCGCTTCATTTCCTCCATGGCCGCGAGCCGCCTGCGGGAGTGCCAGACCATCACCACGAACATCGTGGCGACCAGCGGCACCTCCGCGAGGTAGTCCCCGTCCTGTTGCCCCCGCAGGACCTGCCAGCCGATCAAGGCGCCAGTGGACAGCGTCACCACCGCGACCATGAGGACCGTGGATCCCAGATGCCACAGGCGAAAGCCGTAGATCGTGGTCAGGCTGACCCAGATGACGAGGAACGGGACGGTCTGCCAGGCCGGGATGAGGCGCATGGCGATGAGGTTCAGCCCGATGAAGGCCACCCAGGCGATGTCCACCCAGTATGAGCGGGCGAACCGAAGGAACCGGTCAACCCGCATCACGGGGGCACCCCCGGGCGCCTCGGGCGAAGCACCCGAGGCCACAGGCTCGGCAGACAGCGCTTGCATCTATTCCATCCCTGGGTCGGGCGCCTACCGAATCCTACGGCTCCACAGGGGTTCGGGGTAGCCGAGCCGGGCCGGTGGCGTAGCCGCTCCGCGGGCCTGCCTGACAGCTACACTCATGCGTTGTGCTGTTTGCCTCTTATGCGCCCGGTGTGGTTGCTGACCGGGGCGGGTGCACCCCGGGCCGGGAATGGATCGTGCTGGCTGGAGGGGAGCCCGCAATGGCGGGCGCCGCGGTGCCACGCTCGGAGTCATGGGGGGTTTGCGCTGCGGTTGCCCTGGGGTGGCAGGTAGCTCAGCTGTTTCACGCGCCGGTGCACCGGGGCCCGGCCGCTGACCCGCCGCGGGGTGATCATCTGCCGGGGCGGGCCGAATTCCCGGGCGCCAGCCAGTCGACGTGGCTGGGCGAGCAGATTCAGTCGCAGGCGCAGGCACTCCTTGGGAAGCCGGCCCAGGTAGTGCGGGAGGCGCTGTCGGATGTCCGCGCGCTCCTCGCTGATCCCGGCCGCGACCGGGAGGTCACCCTGGATGCCATCTTCACCCTGCATTGCCGGCTCCTGGAGGCCCTGACCGTCGAGGACTTCCGGCTGGGCAAGGCGTACGGCCTGGGCCGGGCGATGGCGGAAACGGCCATGCTGCCGGCCGACGCGACCACCGATGAGCTGAGAGCGCAGCAGTTCCGGAGCGTGCTGGACGCCGGCCGGCTCATCACCATCAAGGACTGGCTCGCCGACCTGAAAACGCTCCTGCCCGATCACACCGCTTACGCCGTGAGCCGCAGCCTGCATGACTGGCACGAATGGCTGGCGGGAAACCCGGCCGCCGGTGACTGGGGGCCGGCGCGGTCCGCGATCCGGGTTCAGGGCCGGATCTGGAGGGAGCTGCTGACCGGCGAGAAGGCAGCACGGGACATCCTGAGCCTGTCCGACTATTTCGCTGCCGGGCGGCGGGCCGCGGCCGGAGTTCTCATGCGCTTCTGGTGGCTGATAGCGGCGGCCGTACTCCTGATCGCTGGGGTGATCTTCGCCGGTTCCTACCTGCACAATGTCCCTCCCCTGGTCCGGCTGGCCGGTGACGTCGCCTGGCTGGCGGGCGCGGCCGCCATCTGGCTGCGGGGAGCTGGGACGTTCCTCGGCCCCGGGGTCACCCGCGCCGAGGGGTGGCTCTGGCAGACGGAACTGGACGGGTCGGTGGCGGTGGCCGCGACCAGGCTCCCGGTCGGCGTGAAGCGGTCCCCGGTACGCGCGCGCTCCATGGGGGAACTCTCCCCCGAGCCGGACCGGCCGGCGGAGTTTCAGCGCCGGGATGACATGCGGCGCGCCGCCGACGGAAGCACAGCCGGCGCGAACGCGGGGAACTGATCGTAATAAATAACCCCAGAGTTCCCTGAAGATCGCAGACCGGCGAAGGGCTGCGTCCCGCGCCTACCCGCTAACCGGTACTAAAGCTGGCCGCCTGCGGGAAAGACGTATCCCCGTTCATGCGTGATCGTGGCTACATAGCACGAACTGGCCGTTCATCGGCCGAGACCAGGAACGGCCAGGCTGACCCGGCCCGGCCGCACATCACTGACGCACGAGCTAGGTCCAGGAAGGACATCATGAAGGCGCGGTCGGATGGTGCCGCTCAGCCGCTGTCCGGGAGTCCGCGCATGACGGCGCGAGTCAGCGAGAAGGTAGCGGTAAGCGTCGTCTTCGTCGCCGCCATGTTCATGTCCATCATGGACACGACCATCGTCAACGTGGCCCTGCCGACCATCGGCCGTGATTTCTCGGTGAGCCCGACGGCGGTCGACAGCGTCTCCATCGCCTTCCTGGTCAGCCTGGCGGTGTTCATCCCGGCGTCCGGCTGGCTCGGCGACCGGTTCGGCGGCAAGCGGGTGCTGCTGACCGCCATCGCGGTCTTCTCCGTTGCCTCGGCGCTGTGCGGCGTGGCGTCCAGCCTCGGTGAGCTGGTGGCATTCCGGGTCCTCCAGGGGGCCGGCGGCGGCATGCTCGCCCCGGTCGGGATGGCCATGCTGTTCCGGGTCTTTCCCCCCGAGGAACGCATCCGGGCCTCCTCGATTCTCACCGTGCCGACCACCCTCGCGCCGGCTCTCGGCCCGGTACTCGGTGGTCTGCTGGTCACCGACCTGTCGTGGCGCTGGGTGTTCTACGTCAACGTGCCCATCGGGGCGGCCGCGCTCGTCTTCGGCGCCATATTCCTGCGCCAGCGCACCGAGACCCGGCCCGGGCACTTCGACCTGGCCGGGTTCCTGCTTTCGGGCATCGGCCTGGGGCTGCTCATGTATGGCGTCTCGGAGGGACCGGACCTGGGCTGGGGATCGGCCGAGGTGCTCATCACCGTCGCGGCCGGGATCGTGCTGCTCATCGCCATGGTCGCCGTCGAACTTCGCACCACCGAGCCCATCGTGGCGCTGCGGCTGTTGGGTAACCGCCTGTTCCGTTCGTCCACCGGCGTCATGCTCACGGCCTCGATCGCCTTTCTCGGCACCCTGTACGTCATCGCGCTGTACTACCAGGACGGCCGCGGCCTGAGCGCGCTCACCGCCGGCCTGAGCACGTTCCCCGAGGCCATCGGGGTCATGATCGGTGCCCAGCTGGCCAGCCGGGTGCTCTACCCGCTCCTTGGGCCCCGCCGGCACATCGCCCTCGGGCTAACCGGCACCGCCGTCTCCATAGGCCTGCTCTCCCTGATGACCGCCCACTCCAGCCTGTGGTGGGCCCGCCTGCTGATGTTCACCATGGGACTCGCCATGGCTCAGGTGTTCGTGCCCACCCAGGCGGCAGCGTTCGCCACCATCTCGCCGGGGGCTACCGGCAGTGCCTCGACGCTGTTCAACACGGCGCGCCAGCTCGGCGGCGCCATCGGCGTCGCCCTGTTCACCACGGCCATCGTGCTGGTCGGGGCGACCCATGTCGTCGCCGGGCAGGAGGTGGCCAACCTGACCGCTTACCGGATCGCCTTCCTGGTGGCCGCGGCTTTCTGCCTCGCCGGGGTAGCGTCGGCCCTTTCCATTCGCGATGCAGACGCCGCCGCTACGATCCCCCGCCGACGTCAGCATGCCCAGTGGCCTGCCGCAGCGGTCGCCCGAGTCTGGCACCACCCGGCAGCCAGGCCAGAGGACAAGGCCGCGGCATAACGTTGCCGTGCTCGCCCAACGTCCAGGGACCACGCGCTACTAGTCCGGAGCGGTGGCCGCCCGTCCCCCGGCCGTGTCAGCCTGCCCGCGGATCGGTGAGCGGGCACGAGCCAGCGTCGCACGCGGCGAGTACCCCGTGCACCTCGGCGCGCAGCCGGGCCAGCTCAGCGATCCTCGCCTCGATGCGGTCGAGTACGGCCTCCAGGCGCCAGCGCTGCGTCTGGCAGGAGGCGTGTCCCTCGTCGTTCGCATGCAGTGCGCCGATGACCTCATCGAGAGTGAGCCCGAGGCCCTGCAGCCGCCGGGCGAGCCGGATCCGCACCACGCTCGCACCGGTGTAGGTGCGGTAGCCCGACGCCGTGCGCGGCGGGGCCGGCAACACGCCGCGGCGCTCATAGAAGCGGACGGTGTCAATGCTGACCCCTGACTCCGAAGCAACCTGCCCGATCTTCACGGCAACCCCTTGACCCTGGACCTGACTCCAGACTTTACGTTGGGTGGCGAACGGCCGCTACCACCGCGCCGGGCCCGCACCTACTGGAGGCAACCCATGAATTACCGCAACGACAATCCGCCCATCATGTGTGACATGACCGGCGCGGCCGACACCATCGCCGAACGCATGGCCGAGTACCAGCGCCTGTTCGCGCAGTCCCTCCTGAGTCGCGACCGCACCAGCACCGGGATCAGGTTCCGCTTCCGGGCCGGCCCAGGCCTGGAGGACTGGGTGCGCGACCTGGCCGGCCGGGAAAAGGCCTGCTGTGCCTTCTTCAGCTTCACCGTCGCCGCCCACGGCGGCGAAGTCTGGTGGGACGCGTCGGTCGTTGACGACGACACAGCCCGCCAGATCCTCGACGAGTTCTACCGCCTGCCTGACACCCTCGCCCACGGTCTGGACCCGCACTGGCCAGCCGGAACGCCGTAACCCGGGGAAGCTCGTTAGCAGTGAACTTTTTTGCCCCCATGCGGGCAAAAAAGTTCACTGCTCTTCGTTGTCCACAGCTCGGCTGGCGCGGCGGTCAGCTTCGGGCTGGGTGCGCGGCCGGGGCGGGCAGGGCGACGCCGTGCGCTCCCTTCCGCCTCAGCCACGGGCCCACGGAGGTGTCGGCTCGTTGCGGATAATGATCAGCCGGACGATGCGGTCGTCGCGGACGGTGAAGTAGTGGGTGAGGACGAGCGGGCTCGGCAGCCCGGTCTTGTCGTAGTCGCCGTCCATGACGGCATCCACGGCGACGTCCCCGTGGTGCGCGGAGGTGGCGGTGACGTCCATCGTCACCTTGTCGCCGATGACCTCGCGGCTGAGCCAGGCCCGGATCGCGGCCTTACCCCGGAACTCACGGCGGGCGTCGTTGACGAGGGCATCGTCGGCGAAGCACTCGATCAGCGCGTCACCGTCTATCGCGTTGCTCGCATCGATGTAGCCCTGGACTGGGGCCGGCAGGGTGATGGTCACGGTCGTCCTCCTCGGTAGCGGATGTCACCACCGTGGAATCTCCCCCGGAGGGAGAGTCAAGGCGCCATCGTGTGAACCGCCGGAGGCCCGGTGCCGGTTGACTCTCCCCGCGAGGGAGGGTCCAGAGTGGAGTCATGCGCGCGGCCCTGAGCATCGGTGACTTCTCCCAGATCACGCACCTGAGCGTGAAGACGCTGCGTCGTTACCATGAAGCCGGGCTGCTCGAGCCCGCCGAGGTCGACCCGTATACCGGCTACCGCTACTACGCCACGACGCAGGTGCCGGCCGCGCAGGTCATCCGCCGGTTCCGCGATCTCGGCATGCCGGTCCGCGAGGTCGGCGAAGTGCTCTCCACCACGGACCCGGAGGCCAGGAGCGCCCTGATCGCCGGGCATCTCGAGCGCCTGGAGAGCCAGCTCGACGAGACCCGGGCGGCGGTGGCCTCGCTGCGCCGCCTGCTCCAGCCCACCAGCCCGCCCATCGAGATCGAGCTCCGGGCGGCGGAGGCGGTGACAGCGGCCGCGATCCGGGCCACGGTCGATCATGGCGAGGTGCTCGAGTGGTACGACGCAGCCATGGCCGAACTCGACCGGACGCTCGGCTCGCTGCGCATAACGCCAACTGGGCCGGTCGGCGGCCTGTACGACAACGAGCTGTTCACCGACGAACGCGGCACCGCGATCGTGTACATCCCGGTCGCCGACCCGCCGAGCGACGGACGTGTCCGGCCTTTCGTGGTGCCCGCCGCGGAACTCGCGATCACTGTGCATCACGGCCCGCACGACGACATCGATGTGTCCTACGGGCAGCTCGGCACGTACGTCACCGAGCACGCGCTGGCCCTCGCCGGGCCGGTACGCGAGACTTACCTCGTCGGGCCGAGGGAAACCAGCGACCGCCCCGCCTGGCGCACCGAGATCGGCTGGCCAGTTTTCCGCACCTCCGCCACCTGGCCTGCAGGTGGCCGATGATGGCAGCAGACCGGACCCAGCTCAGAGCGACCTTCGACTCCGCGGCCGCCATGTATCAGGACTCCCGGCCCGGTTACCCGGACGGCCTGTACGACGAGTTGGTGCGCCTGGCGGATCTCGGATCTGGTGATCGGCTCCTGGAGATCGGATGTGCTACCGGCAAGGCGACGGCCCCTCTGGCCCGGCGTGGATTCCGGATCACCTGCGTTGAGATCGGGGCTCAGCTGGCCGCGGCGGGCCGCCGCAACCTCGCGGAATTCCCTGACGTGGACGTATTCGAGGCTGACTTCGAGACCTGGCGGCCGTCGCCGGGAACTGCTTTCGACCTCGTGTTCGCCGCGACAGCGTGGCACTGGATCGATCCGGCCGTGAAGTACCGGCGGGCCTGGGAACTGCTGCGCCCCGGCGGCCACCTCGCCATCTGGAGTGCCATGCACGTGTTCCCGGTCGGCGGGGATACGTTCTTCCGTGACATCCAGGAGGTCTATGACGAGATCGGCGAAGGGGTCCCGCCGGGCGAGACCCGGCCGAAGCCAGGCGAGTTGCCCGTCGACCAGGCCGAGATCGAGGGCAGCGGCCTCTTCGAGGACGTCACGGTGCGGCACTTCGACTGGCCACTCACCTACACCGCCGACGGGTACATCCGCCTGCTCAGCACGTTCTCCGGTCACATCGCCATGGATAGCTGGAAACGTGACCGCCTGTTCGGCGAAATCCGCCGCCGCCTGGCGGAGCGGCCTGACGGGCGGCTGCGCCGTCACTGGGGCACCGTTCTGCAGGTGGCCCGGCGACGCGGCCACCCTCCGTCTTCCGCCTGACCTGCTGGCCACCACCTGGCGGCTGAACTCCGCCGGCCAGGACCCCAACCTGCTCGCCCGCGGCGGAGACCACTGACCCGCCGGACGCCGTGGCGGCGTTGGCTGGACTGTTATCGCCCGCTGTCCGGCTGGGTTTCGGCCGGGTGGCCGGCGGGTGGCCGCCCGCGGGGGCGCATCCGTCCGGCGTGGCTCGGCAGTCGCCCCGCCTCGGCGAGCGCGCGGCGCAGCAGGAACTCGATCTGGGCGTTGGTGCTGCGCAGTTCGTCGCTGGCCCATCTGGCCAGCGCGTCGTGGACGGCGGGGTCGAGCCGGAGCAGGACGCTCTTGCGTTCGGTCACCGCGGTTCCGTGCCCGTGGTCACTAGTACTGTCGTCACTGGTAAAGGGAGCCGGTGTTCACGACTGGCTGGGTGGCCTGCTCGCTGCACAGGACCACGAGCAGGTTGGAGACCATCGTGGCTTTGCGCTCCTCATCCAGCTCGACGACGCCCTCTTCCTGGAGCCGCTCCAGGGCCAGGCGGACCATGCCCACGGCACCCTCAACGATACGTGCCCGCGCGCCCACGACGGCGTTGGCCTGCTGCTGGCGCAGCATGGCCTGCGCGATCTCCGGGGCATACGACAGCCGGGTCAGCCGGGATTCGATGATGTGCACGCCGGCCGGCGCGACCCGCACGGTGATCTCGGCGGAGAGCTTCTGGGTGATCTCATCGGCGTTGTCGCGCAGCGACATCGCGCCGCTGCCCCGGTTGTCATACGGGTAGCTGGAGGCGATGTGCCGGACGGCGGTCTCGGTCTGGATCGTGACGAACTCCGTGAAGTCGTCGACCGAGTAGACGGCGCTGGCCGTGTCCTGGACCTGCCAGACGACGACGGCGGCGATCTCGATCGGGTTGCCGTCGGCGTCGTTGACCTTGGCCTGCGCTGATTCCTGGTTGCGGATCCTGGTGGAGACCGCGATGCGCTTGGTGAACGGGTTGACCCACTGCAAGCCCGGGTCGCGGATGGTGCCGCGGTACTTGCCGAACAGCTGGACAACGCGTGCCCGCCCGGGGACGACAGAGGTGAGCCCCCCCAGCGCGAGGGCGCTGGCGATAAAGATCAGGACGCCGAGCAGAACCAGCGCCGCGGACGCGCCGTGGCTCTGGTGACTGGACAGCACGAGAACCGCCACCCCGGCCAGTATCAGGGCGATGCCCAGCACCAGCATGCGCAGGCCGGGCCAGAACCGGGCCTTCTGCTCAGTCACCTGCCGGCCAGGCAGTTCCGGGCCTACGGCGCCGTGGATAACCATTTCCGGTCCGGTGGCCGTTGCGTCCTGGGTAGCCATCTGGGGCCTCCTCCGCTTGACGGATCTGATAACAATTGCTTAGCATACTGATATCTATTTTTCTTGGCAAGGGCCGCACCGCGGTGCGCATGGCCGCCGGTGCTGCCCCCCGCCGACATCGGGACCAGCACGGTGAACCCGGAGCTAGCTGAGTCCATCGGCTGGCCCCATCTGGTCAGCACCGTCCGCACGGTCTGGACCTCCCTGCCGCCCCGGCAGCGGGCCAGCGCGGTGATCTTCACCTCTAACTACGGCGAGGCCAGCGCCATCAACGAGCTGGGCCGCGGAACGGGCCTGCCGGAAGCCGTGAGCGGGCACAACACCTACTGGTGGTGGGGGCCGGGTAACCCGCACGCACGCGGGTAGTTTCATGGACCGTGTTCGGCGGCGGCCACATCTGGCCGGGTTCGCCCGCCCCCGCCAGGGCTCGCCGAGCCAAGCACCCAGGAGTTCGACGCGGCCGATGAGATCTGCCGTTTCGCCGAGCCCCTGCTCGCATCCGCCGACTCCCGGCGGCTCTGACCCATCCCGGCCAGAAGAGCAGCGACGGGGTCGTCGTTCGTCCGCTATGTCGGATGACTGGCTTCACGGTAACTGGCCTCAGAACTCATCTACGGAGCCAGCGCGGGGCTGCTGGGGCGCACATTCGGCGGCTGACCAGCGGGCCGGGTGTATCTGGGAGCGGGCGGCGCCCTCTTATCGAGTGCACCCGGGCCCACGGACGGTCCGTGAGGCCGCTACGGAAGCGGAATCACCGGGTGCGCGTCCTACGGGGGGAAAGATGCGTCTCAAGAGTGTTCTTCATGGCCGGCAGGCGAGGCTCGCCCTGGCCGCATTCGCCGTGCCAGGCCTGCTCGCCGCCGGGGCTATGTCCGCCGCGGCCAGCTCAGCGCCGACGCCGGCGGCGGCCAACCAGGCGGCCACCACTGGGGCGGCCAGCACGGGGGCGGCCAGCACGGGGGCGGCCACGCACGCCGGGAAACGGGTGCCCACACGGCCGGCGACCATTTCTCCGGGTGCCGGACTCGGCGCGGCGATCCCCGCCAAGCCGCACCGGGCCGCCGTGACCAGGCGGCTGGCGGCGTGGACGGTGTCGCTGACCGACAGCTCCAACTGGCTGTGGCCAACGCAGTACTCGACACTGACCGCCACGGCCAGCATGAACGTCGGCCCGACCCCGTACTACCTGCGTATCTACGACGAGACAGCGAACGCTTACGTCGTCACCTGCGGAACGGGCACGACCTGCGCCGTTCCCGTCACCCAGCTGACGCCGGCCACGCACTACTACGTGGCCATCGTGTCGGACCCCTCGGCCAGCTACCCGCCCGGCAGCGTGCAGGCCACGTCCAGCGCTGTCGGCGTGGTCTGGCAGGGGGTCAACCTGTCCCTGTCGGCCAGCCCGACCACCGTGCCAATCGGCGCCGCGACCACGTTGACCGCGACCACCAGCACGAACATCGGGCCGTCGCCCTTCTGGACCGAGATCTACGACGCCACGACCCAGACCCGGGTCGGCGTCTGCGGGTCGGGCACCTCGTGCAGCGCCACGGTCAGCGAGAGCGCCGCGACCACCCACGAGTTCGTCGCGTACCTGTCGTACTTCAGCGCGGCCTACCCGCCGTCCGGCATCCAGAAGACGTCCCTGATCAACTTCGTCACCTGGTCGAACACCGGCTGGCGGGTCTCGCTGAGCGCACCGTCCGCCAGCTTCGGCAACGTCACCGCCACGGCCACCGCCAACGGCAACGTCGGGCCCACGCCGTACTACATCGACATCTTCAACGCCAGCACCGGTGCCCTGGTGGCCGCGTGCGGGGTCGGCAGCACCTGCTCGACGACGTTCTCGCCGGGCTACAGCGGCACCAGCCTGGTCGCCTTCATCGCCTATGACTCGCCGACGTTCCCGCCCGCCGGGACCGTCGCCTCATCCAACGTGACCACCAGCTACCGACGGATCATCGGCTAGTCACCGGGCACGGCACCCGGCGGCCGCGGTACGCGGATCCGCCGGGTGCTGTGCCTGGTCTTCAGTGCCGTCCGGCTCTGCTGGTCGCGCTTCAGGCGCGGATCTGCTCGCGGACGGCCGCAGTGACCTGCTCGGCCCGGGCGATGATGTCGTCGGCCTTGCCTGTCTCCGCGATCATCTCCAGGCTGGTCTGCTCGTCGATGATCCCGGCCAGGTTGATCTCGACGTTGACCCGGGCGGTGGCCGCCGCGGCGCGCGCCGCCTCGGCAGCGGCGGCGACGTCGCTGATGACGTTGGGGTTACCGATCCCCACCAGTGCCTCGGCGAGATCCACCACCATCCCGGCCACCCCTATGACCTGGGCTGGTGGCCAGGCCGCGTTGACCAGCGCCTGGGCCACGGCCGCCGAGCGGGCGGTCCGCTCATCGCCGGTGGACTTGGGTAGCTGGTAGGCGTCGGCCACGGCCGTGAAGGCGTCCGCGTCCGCCTCGGCGAGCCGCAGCGCAATACTGCGCAGTTCGTCGACCTCGGTGATGATGCGGCCGATCATCACCTGATGCGCGGCGTACCTCTCACCGGTCGTATAGCGGGCGACCATGCCGAGCAGGGCAGCACCCTGCGCGGCGTGCAAGGCCGCCACCGCTCCCCCGCCGGGGGCAGGCACGCGATCAGCGAGCCGGTCCAGGAAATCACTGATCTTCTCGTCGGTGATCGGCACTCGTCCCCCGGGTTGGGTATCAGGATCACGGCCCGCGCGAAAATCCTCCCACAACCGGCCGGGCATCAGCCCGGCCGCGCCAGGCCGGGGGCTGCGCCGCGGTCAGCCGGCGGTTCCGGTCAATGCCGCGAGAGCGTGGCGGGCCTCGGCGGCGATCGCACCGGGCAGCGTGATCACGTGTTCAAGCGCGAGCCGGTAGGCCCGATCACGGGCGCGCCCAGCCGGGACCTCGATGTCGGGCACGACACCGGTTCCTTCCCAGTTGCCCCCGGTGACCGGGCTGACAGCGCGGGCGACGGAGATGGTCGCCTCCAGGTGAGGGTGCACCCGGAAGCCTTCGCGGGCGTGGGCTCCTCCCTTCGTGCGCTCACCGATGACCACCGCCCGGCCGGTTTGCTGCAGGTCGTAGCTGACCTGCTCGCCGCCGGAAAACGTGGCGCCGCTGGTCAGCACGTAAACGGGCTTGGTGGCACCGAACCTGCGGCCGGGCACGAACGGCAGCGTCCAGAACTGGCGGACACGGCCGGTCGCGCGTTCGTACAGGCCGGTCAGTTCGACCGGCTCCGGGCCGTGCAGGTAGGTGTGCAGGAATGCCGCCGTCGCCGGTTCTCCGCCAATGCATCTGCGCAGGTCGATGATGAGCGCTTCGGTGGGCGCGACCAGGCTCAGCGCGGCCGTGATCGCGTGGCCGCTGATCGCCGCCGGGAACAGGACGGGCTGGATGTCCAGGTAGCCCACGTTTCCCGGCTGCCGCTCCAGGGCGGCGACGCCGCCGCAGGTCTGCCCGGCCCAGCGGGCCATCGCGTCCCACTCCGCGGCATCGTCGCCGTGCTCCCGCTCGGGCAGCGGGTCGGCGTGGTAAAGCAGCCGCAGATGCTTGTCCCCATTCACCGACTGCAGGTCCGCGGTCACCGCCGCGGCCAGCGACCTCTCGTCCGCGCCGTAACGCCCAGCGGCCAGGGCTGCGGCCACCACCTGCGAAATCCTCGGCGCGGCGGCCGGGTCGACATAGCGCTCACCGACCAGCCCGATAACTTCCTCGACCACGCTGGTCACATCTGCGGTATCCATGCGGTCCAGCCAAGCACTCGCTTGACAAAGCGTCAAGACTCTTTGACACTTAACGCATGGCCGACGAGCCGATGGACGTCCACTCCCCGGAGCACTTCAAGGCGCTCGCCCATCCGCTGCGCCAGCGGCTGCTCTTCGCGCTGGCTCAGCCGGCGACGGTCAGCCAGCTCGCCGTCACCCTCAGCAGCCACAAGGGCAACATTGCCCATCACCTCAAGGTGCTCCGCGAAGCGGGCCTGGTCACGCCGGCCGGGGCCCGGCAGGTGCGCGGCGGGACGGAGCAGTATTACCGGCGGGCCGCCCCCATCCTCCGCTTCGCTGGCGAGCACTCCGCCGCGAATCTGCCGATCACGTTCCGCGCGATCGCCGACGAGATCGCCTCGGCCGCACCGGACCCCTTTCTCGTGCTACGCAACATCAGGCTGACCCACGGCCAGGCCGAGCACATCGTCGGGGTGCTCACCGAACTCGCCCATGACACCGAGGAAGCCGGGCCGGACCAGCCCCGCTACGGAATGCTGCTCGGCCTCTACCGGCAGGCCAGCCCGCCCGCCGCCGAGCCCTCCTCCTGACGGCGGCAGCAGAGGGCACGTACGGCATCGATGTGCTGGGGGTGACGGGCGTGCGCTCGCCGAATGACCTGGAAGGACCTGATGCGCCGAGTTTCCCAGGCCCTACCGGGTCCGGCTGTATGGTTACGAGTCGTGACGATCGTGCCAGACACCAAGGACTGGACCTGGGTGCTTCAGCGGCCCTGCCCGGAGTGCGGGCTGGACACGCGGAGCTTTCCCCGCGAAGCGATCGCCGGGATGGTCCGGGTCAACGCGGCCGCATGGCTGGGCGTGCTGGCCGGCCCCGGGGATGTTCGGCGCCGCCCGGCACCGGAAGTCTGGTCGGCACTGGAGTATGGCTGCCATGTCTGCGATGTGCTCTGGCTGTATGACGAGCGGCTCCGGTTGATGCTCATGCTCGATGCGCCGCGATATCCCAACTGGGACCAGGACGCGACCGCCGTCGCCGACCGTTACGCGGAGCAGGATCCTGCTGTCGTGGCCGCTGGCCTGCGCGAGGCCGCCGACGTGATCGCGGAACGGTTCGAGGGGCTGTCCTCGGATCAGTGGCAGCGCACGGGCAGCCGGAGCGACGGAGCGCAATTCACGATTGAGTCGTTCGCACGGTATTTCATTCACGATCCGGTTCATCACCTCTACGACGTCACCGGCGCCCGGTACGACCGCCGGCCCACCGGCGGCTGACCTCAGCGGCGGAGGGCGGGACCGAGGACAGCGAGACCGGTCAGCATTCCTAGTCCGGCAATCAGGAACGCGCCCCGCGGGCCGGTGAGCCCGACCAACGGGCCCGCGGCCGCGTACGCGATGGCCGATGCCGCCATGGCCGCCGTGTAGACCGCGCCGAACGCCCGGCCGAGCAGGTGCGCGGGAACGGACTGCTGGATCAGCGTGTCGGTCCCCACGAGGTCGGCGGTATTGCCAGCGCCCGCCGCCGCCTGGGCCAGCGACGCGGCCGCGATACCGGGAGCCAACCCAGTCGCCACGGTCCCGACGGAGCCCAGAGCGACACCGCCGATCAGCCACTGCGCGGGCGGCCGACGGCCCGCGACGGCGGCCAGGGCGAGCGACGCGGCGGCCATTCCCACGCCGAACGCGGCGGCAGTGACACCGTATTCGGCGCCCGATCCGTGCAGGCTGCGCTGGACCAGGAAGACGAGCGCCACGTTGTCCATGGCCGCGAAGGAGACGAACACCAGCATGCCGAGGACAAGAGCCCGCAGGACAGGCGAGTGCGCCGCGTACCGCAGGCCGGCCCAGGTCTGGGTCATCAGGCCGCCGGGAGCATCGGCGGGCTGCGGCGGCAGCGGGCCGAGCCTGGTCAGCAGCAGCGCGGACACGCCGAACGACGCCGCGTTGACCGCGAACGCGGCCGAGGGGCCGGCCAGCCCGGCCAGCGCCCCGCCGATCGCAGGACCGGCGATGATCTGCAGGTTGAGGGCCAGACCCAGCATCGCGTTGGCGCGGGGCAACCGGTCGGCGGGCACCAGCCGGGGCACACTGCTCTTGCCGGCTGGCGACATCAGCGTGGCCAGCAGCCCGGCGGCGGTGACCAGCGGCAGCAGTCCCGCCATCGGCGGATGCGCGATGGCCACGACCGCATAGATGACGCCCTGGCCCGCCTCACAGCCGGCCAGCAGCCGGCGCTGATCCACCCGGTCGGCCACCGCCCCGGCGAGCGGGCCCAGCAACTGCGGCAGGGCGCTGCACAGCAGCACCAGGCTGACCGCACCCGGCCCGGACGAGGACACGAGAAGCACGAGCGCCACCCGGCTCACCCCGGTACCGGTGGCGGAGATGGTCCGGCTCAGCCAGAGATACCGGAACCGCGGCGCCTCGCGTAGCAGCCCCGGCCGCCGCTGCGGCGGAGTCCGGGGTAGCCGCCTGCGCCGCTGAGTCCGGGGCGGCCGCCCGCGCCGCTGAGTCCGCCGTCGCCGCCAAGTCAGGGTCATCGGGCCACGGTGCCTGATCCGTTACGCTAGTGCAGTTATTTCGGTTCTGGCCGAACTGGAGCCACATGAGCATTGCGTTCCGCTTCCGGGTCGAGGATCTGCTGCAATGCCGGTTCGCGATCTCGCCCCTCAACGAGACAGCCGACGCGCTGAGGTCGCTGACCCAGCGTGGCGGTGAGGGCTACCACCTGCCCTGGCAGCGCCAGGTCCGGGGCAGGCTGCCGGACCTGCGGATCGAGCCGCTGCTGGCCCTGCTGTCGTTGCGCGGCTACCAGCCGGACTTCATCTCTCCGGCCCCCAGCGGGCCCTTCACCGAGATCGATGCCGAACTGGAGCGAGTACGGGCGACCGTACCGGAGCGGGTCGCCGCCGAACTGGCGCAATGCCTGGACCGGCATCCGGCCCAGCGGTCCGCGTGGCGGGATCATCCCGACCTGTCCGGCGACCCGGCGCGGACCCGGGATCTGCTCGCGGGCATGCTGCACCGCGCGTGGTCGGCGCTCGTCGAGCCGTGGTGGCCGCGGCTGCGCGACGTGCTGGACGCCGACATCACCTTCCGCGCCCGGCAACTGGCGAACGTCGGCGTCGCCGCCGCCCTGGACGGCCTCCACCCGAAGATCACCTGGCGGGACGGCGCCCTCCGGTTCGCCGCCACCGGGCACGAAGACCTTGACCTCAGCGGGACCGAGCTTGTCCTCGTGCCCAGCGTCTTTGCCTGGCCAGGCGCCGCGGTCAGCTTCGACCCGCCGTCCGTGACCTACCCGGCCCGTGGCATCGGCGGGATCTGGAAGCCAGCCACCCGGCCGGACAGCGACCTCGCGCACCTGATCGGCCGGACCAGGGCAGTACTGCTCAGTGCTCTCGCCGAGCCGTCCTCCACCACTGGGCTGGCCGCGCGCTGTGGCGTCCCGGTCAGCAGTGTCAGCGAGCACCTGGCCGTGCTGCGTGCTGCGGGCCTGATCTCGACCAGCCGCACCGGGCGATTCCTGCTCCACCAGCGCACGGCACTGGGCATAGCCCTGTCCGCCGGAAGCTGACCGGTGGATGGCGGGAGCCTGCCGATGTTTAGACTTGCCTAAACGTTTAGGCACGGCTAACATGAATCCAGCGGGCGAGCCCGACCGAGGGAGACTGCGGTGGTCCTAAGACGCGTGGTTCGAACCGCCGGGCGTGACGACAACCGGGGCGATCGAGCTGATCTCGCCCGTGCGTTCGTCGACGAAGTCACCTGGTATATGAGCGAGCATAAGATCTCGCGCGCCGACCTCGCCCAGTCCATGGGCGTGTCGGCCGGCCGGGTCAGCCAGATTCTGTCCGCCGAGGAGAACCTGACGCTGCGCACTCTTTCCGGAGTGGTTGAGGCTCTCGGGGCCGAACTCGACGTCAGCCTGCACTCGGTCGATGGGCCGGCGGTAGCCGCCGAAGACGACTTGTAGCTGCCAGCGGGCGTCATGGATGCGACCGATGCGATCCAGCCGGCTGATCTTGTGGCAGCGTGCGCGAGGGACGCCGGTAACGCTCCAGCCGGCGAAATCCGGCGTTGTAGGCCACGGTGAGCAGGCGGCCCAGGTCTCGCTGCGCATCATGACGGAGCAGGTGGCCCAGCCGGCTGAGGTCATCGAGGCTCCGCCGGTAACGCGCTTCCTGCGCCAGCCGTGACGCATTCAGCGTGGCGACTACCTTGGCCCGTCCGGCGCTGCCGTCGACGACCCTGGCCACGTCAAGCCTCACTTCGATATTCCGCGTGAGCGCGCTGATCCGGTACCGCCTGCGCTCCTCAGCCGATAGCCGCTCTTGCAGGTAGTCATGGTAAAAGCGGGCCGCCATGGCCAATTCGTCGGTGTCCCATGACAGGTCAGTATGCGCGTCGCACCAGCCCATCCGGTCCTCAGCCATACCCTCCTGCATCCTGGCCAGAAGCGAGGTAAGCCAGAGCGTCGAAGCATCTCGGTAAAGACTGGGCCGATCTCCGTTGTCCGAGCGTATCTGCCCGAGCCACAGCCCACTGGGGGCGACGACGCCGAGGCTTACGAACGCCGTGGGCAGGCGGTGCACCACGATCAGCGCGACGAGCGCGGCACACGTGGAAAGCACGCCGGTGAGAAAAATGACCGACAGGGTCCACCATCGGCTGCGGGGGCCGAACATCCGCCCTTTGCCCTCGCAACGTAGCTGCAGAAAGAATGCCGCCGACACGCACGCCAGAACGAAGGTAATGCTCAGGCCTAATGTTCCGTGGGGCATGCCGTGCCCTCTCGCCGCGCCGGGCCGATGGTCAGCTAGGTCTTCGGCAGGAAAACGTAACGTCGCCGCCGTGTGCACCAGCATGGTTCCTAATCACGGTGCATGGGAAGAGCATTTCCCGGATCAGCGGCCGGTGCCCAGCGCTTCCGCGGGATCCGCATACGCTCTCATCCGGACCGCCTGGCCGTCGCGCACAGTGAATACGTCCGCGACCGTCGCTTCGTGCTCAGTGCCATCGACCAGGCGGCCGGACACGTGGTGGATGATCACGATGTCGCCACACCGCCGGACAGCAGATCGCTCCGATACGAGTTCCGCCCACATCTCCCGGGCACTGCGCAGGTACTCGGCGACCGCCGCCGGTCCCTGACGGCGTCCCCCGTTGGGGAACTCATCCGGCTCGATCCACTCGACCTCCGGGTGCAGGCCCGCGACGGCAGCCTCGATGTCGCCACGGGCATAGGCCGCATAGGCGTCCAGCACCATGGCCACGTCCGGGTCCTCGGCCGCCGATGGCATCATGCCCCGCCTCCACCGTCACTGTTGGGCCCGATGAGCCTTCAGTGACAGCATAAATAGCAGGGGGCTGATACGGAGCCGCCGCAGCCGCAGCAACGTCAACTGCGCGCATTGACCAGCGCGGGCGGGTCGAACGGTATGTAGGGATCGAATGGCCCCAGGCCGGTCGCGGAGGCGGCGGCGTTCAGGGCGGCGGGCCGGGTCAGCTCACCCCAGCGGCCGGTGTCCAGGCGGTGTTCCAGTGCGCGCAGGGCGGCGATGTAACCGGCGGGCTGGAAGTTGCAGTGCCCGGTCGCACCGACGAAGGCCTGCCGGAAGAGGGGCGACGAGCCGGCCCGGGTGACGCGCTGGCGGTACCAGTTCTCCTGCTCGACCGGGACAAGCTGGTCGGCGATGGTGTGGATGTCGAGCTCGGGCACTGACAGGCGGCCGGTCACCACCGAGGTCCGGCTGAGAGTGGCGATGGCCCCAGGATCGGCGGTGATGTCGGCGTTGCGGGTCAGGCGGGCGAGGTCGGTGTCAAGGCTGAGCCCGGCCGCCCGGTACAGGGATTTCACCTCCGGCAGGAAGCTGCTCCGCCGCAGCACCCGGGCGTAGTCGACACCCCTCGTGAAGGAGCTGTTGCCGCCGGCGGCGAGCTCGATCTGGTAGCGCGCCCCCATGATGAAGGGCAGGACGAAGTTGCTCAGCTCGTCAGCCTGCTGCTGCTCCTGCGCGACGTAGTCGGTCGGCGACGGCGCCGTCGCACCGCTGAACCAGGTCGGCTCGTTGAGCAGCGCGGCACCGAGCGCGATGCGCGCCCGGCCTTGGGCCGTCGCTTGCGCGTTCCCCGTCACCGTGGCCAGCGCAGCCGCCGCCGCGGTGGCCTGACCAGCTGTCGCGTACCGCACGAGCTGGACGTGCTGACTGGGGGCGAGCAATTCGTTGAGTGCATATTCGCCGTCAAGCTGGTAGTTGTTGAGGCTCAGCGCACCGGCGACCAGGCCGCAGGTCGTCAGCGTCCCGCCGATCCGGCCCTGGGAGTCCTGGGTCTCCTCGGCGCTGACCAGGCCGCCCATCGACGTGCCCCAGGCAATCGTCCGGCCGGGGCGGCCGGTGAGCTTCTCAACCGCCGTGAGCGAGGCGAACTGGTCCTTCACGGCCGACGCGAGCGCCCACCACGACGGGCCCGAGTATGACGAGCCGGCCAGCGCGTAACCGAGGCCGAGCAGATCGGCCTGCGTCGCCGGGTCGGGCGCGTCCTGCGCGGTCAGCGGGCCGAACCCGTGGCTGTACAGGATGATCGTGCCGTTCCACGCCGCTGGCACGTCCGCGATCCATGTCGCGCCATCGGCGAGTGAGCCCGTGTAGTGGGTGCTGGTGGCGCCGGACGCGGCGGTCGCGCTTGGCGCCCCGGAGGCCAGGACGAACGTGACTGCGGTGGCCGCGAGGACGGCCCGGAACAGGTGTCGCTGGTGCATCCGAGATCCTCTCCGACGAGGAACACTGATGGGCCGAGGTTGCCACAGGAACGGCCAGATGTACAGGTTTCCTGTTGAACAGGATGCCGTGCTACCAGGGGCCTGCTGACCTCAGTGCGGTGGGCCGTCGGAGAGTGCGACCCGGCATGCGTAGAGGTACCGGCGCAGCTCCTCGACCTGCTGGTCGGTGAGGCCGGACAGCATCCGCCGCTCCAGGTCCCTGACCTTGCCCCGGTACCGGCGGATCAGCTCGCTCCCGGCCGCCGTCAGGCCGATGACCAGCCGCCGCCGGTCAGCCGGGTCACGGCGACGCTCTATCAGCCTGCGGGCTTCCAGCGTCGTCACCATGTCCGCCATGCTCTGCGTCGTCACGAATGAGTTGCGGGCCAGCTGGGCCGAGGTCAGACCCGGATGCCGCTCGAGGACGGTGAGCGCGGTGTACTGCAGGGCCGTGATCTCGGCTGGCTTGAGCAGGTCATCGAGATGTGAGCGCACGGCGAGTTCGACCTGCTTCTGGAGGTACAGCATCGTCGCCTCGGCGGGCTTGGCGGACGTGGCGGCTGGAGTTCCGCTGCCGACCTTGCGCCCGGGCACGGCGCCATGCTCGCTGGCCATCCCTTTATCTTGGTCTATTACTTCCGTGGCTGCTCAGTGGCCCACCGAGCAAGATCCGCCATCGGTAGAACAGGCAGAGGACCGTGAGCTGCCACCGGATCGCCGCGGATCGTGGAGGCCGGTACCGCGGAGTGATCACGCCCCAGGTGACGCCGTCAAATCAGTGGCCTGATGGTCCGCCACCGTGTCCGTCTCCGTCACCACAACACATCAGACAGTTACCATTGCCGTCGTAGACCGGTGGGGTGAGAGAGTTGGTCGGAGTCGCGGTCGGCGTCGGGGTCGCGCTGGGGCTGGCCGTTGGCGTGGCCGGCGCGGATGTGCTGCTGCTCAGGCCCGGCGTGATGCCGCGGTACACCCCGGCCAGGGACGTCCCGGCCGAGCTGAGACCGCTGGCGATGACCAGACTCAGGAGCCCGAGCATAAGGGCGTACTCCAGCCCGGCGAGTCCCCGGTCCTGATTCAGCCGGGCGGCCAGCGCGGTGCGTACCCGGTTCACGGCGCACTCACCAGGGAACCCACGGTCAACCCGGGGCCCGGTACCGCGAGGAAACGTGATGATCTTGGTGGGTTTCATCTAAATTTTGCTCCTTCAAGGCGTGGTCGGCCAGGAACTGCGCATCGGCCCTCTGGTGGTCAGCCACGTCCAGGAGCAGGAACTCCTTGGCCTAGGCGGTCTACTACAACCTCCCTCTTTAGGGGGATGACGGCCTGGGCCTTTGGGGGGAGTGGGCATCGCACAAACAGATGAACCCAGTTCTTCAGGACATTTGCCTCAAAGCCACCCCGCCCGGGCAGATCTCTCCGGGTTCAGGGCGCGAGTTCGAGCGCACCCGCGACCTCGGCGAGGGCGGTCAGGTGATCGTCGACCGTGCTGAGCCCGGCACCCATCGTGTTGACCGACAGATGGGTCGCGCCTGCGCCACGCCACCTGCTCACGTCCTCCACCACCTGGGCTGTGCCCGCCGGGTTCCAGCTCACCCGGGCCTCGATGCCGATCGTCGATGGATCCCGGCCCGCTCCCTGGGCGGCAGCCGCCACGATGGCGAGCGCCTCATCGAGTTTCGGTCCCGGTGGTACCTGGGGAAACCAGCCGTCGGCCAGGCGGCCAACCCGCTCATAGGCACGCGGCGACTGCGCCCCGAACCATACCGGGATGGGGCGCTGCACCGGCAGCGGCGCCAGGCCGGCGGCCGTGACCCGCTCGTATTCGCCGTTGAAGGTCACGCTCTGCTCGGTCCACAGCCGGCGCATCAGCGCGATCTGCTCCTCGATACGACGGCCCCGGTTCGAGAAATCCTGGCCGAGCGCCTCATATTCGACCGCGTTCCAGCCGAGCCCGACGCCGAGCCGGAAGTGACCCCCGGTGAGCAGGTCGACCTCGGCCGCCTGCTTGGCCGCGAGGGCGGTCTGGCGCTGCGGCAGGATGATGATCCCGGTGACCAGCTCGAGCGATGTGATCCCAGCCAGGTAGCCGTAGAGGACCATCGGCTCGTGGAAGGTCGTGTGCACGTCATAAGGCCCGGTCCAGGGCGCGTGGGCCTCCGGGTCGGCGCCGAGGACATGGTCGTACGCGAGGACGTGGGTGAAGCCAAGCTCCTCGACCCGCTGCGCGTACGCGCGCACCGCGCCCACGTCTCCGCCGATCTCTGTCTGGGGGAACACTGCACCTATCCGCATGGTGCCAGTTATACCTGGTGGGCCGCGGCCAGCCGCCGACTGCGCGGGACACCGCGAGTCCCGCGCACTCCGGCTGACCCCCCTTGGCTTCGGCCAGCGCATCTGACAGCGTTTGGCTCATGAGCGCCAGCGTTGTCAGCCCGGTATTCGTAGGCCGCCGCGCGGAAATGGCTTCGCTGGCCGCCCTTATGAAGCGAGCACATGACGGTGCGGCGGCATTCGCCCTCATCGGCGGTGAGGCTGGCGTAGGCAAGACCCGGCTGGTCGAGGAGCTGGCCGCGCAGGCGTCCGGCGCCGGGTTCACCGTGCTCGTCGGCCATTGCATCGAACTCGGCGCCGAGGGCCTGCCGCTGGCGCCCCTCGTCGATGCGCTGCGCGTGCTGGCCCGTACCATCCCCGCGGACCAGCTCGCCGAGTTGCTCGGCCCGGCCCGCCGCGGGCTGGCCCGGCTGCTGCCCGAACTCGACCGGGACGCGGCGGCGGCCCCGCCCGCTGATGACGTCCAGGCTGGCCAGCTGCTTGAGCTGATGCTTGGGCTGATCAGCAGGCTCGGCGCGGCGCGGCCGGTGATGCTCGTCCTCGAAGACCTGCACTGGGCCGATCAGTCGACCCTGGAACTGCTGGCCTTCCTGGTCAGGTCGCTGCGTGAGGTCCGGGTCCTGCTGGTGGCGACGTACCGGTCCGACGAGTTGCACCGGCGTCATCCGTTGCGGCCGCTTCTCACGGGCTGGGAGCGGGTGCGGTCGGTGCACCGCGTCGAACTGCCGCGTTTCGAGCGTGACGAGGTCGCCGCCCTGCTGGACGCGATCCTGACCGAGCAGCCCGGACCTGAACTGGTCGATCTGGTGTGCGACCGTTCCGGTGGCAACGCGTTCCTGGTCGAGGAACTGGCCGGCATCGTGCGGTCCGGAGGAGATCCCGCCGACCTGCCGCCTTCGCTGCGGGATGTCTTGCTGAGCCGCATCGATTCGCTGAGCCCGGCAGCGCAGTTGCTGCTGCGCACGGCGTCGGTGGCCGGGCGGCGGGTCGCCGACCGCCTGCTCGCCCGGGTTGCTGACCTGGACGAACCGACGCTCTTCGGTGCACTGCGGGAGACCGTGGAGAGTCACTTGCTGGTGGTGGACGAGACGGGCCGCGGCTACGCGTTCCGGCATGCGCTCGCCCGCGACGCCATTTACGAGGACATGCTCCCCGGCGAGCGAGTCCGGCTGCACGCCGCATACGGTGCGGCGCTGGCCAACGATCCGGGGCTCACGGAGGACGAGGCCGCGGTCCCGGCGGCGCTGGCCCACCACTGGTACGCCGCGCTCGATCTGCCGCTGGCGCTGTCCGCGTCGATCACGGCGGCTCAGCAGGCGTTGACCTCCTACGCCCCGGCCGAGGCGCTGCGGCATCTCGAACGGGCCCTGCAGATCTGGCCGCGGGTGCCCGACGCGGAACAGCGCACCGGCCTCGACCAGGCCGAGGTGAGCAGGCTTTCGGCTGACGCCGCCTACCGGGCCGGCGCCGTCGACCGGGCGGTGTCCCTGCTCGACCAGGCTCTCACCGAGCTTCCCGGCGGTGACGACGCCGTCCGCCGGGCCCTGCTGCTGGACCGCCGCGCGCTCGCGCTGCGTGATGTCGGCCGCGAGACCGAGGCCATCACCGCTCTGGAGCAGGCGCTGGCGCTGCTGCCGGCCGATCAGACGACGCGGGCCCACGCGGCGGTCCTGTCATCCCTGGCGAGTTCCCTGATCCGCACCGGCGACAATGCCGGAGCGGTCCGGACGGCGCAGCGCGCGGTGCAGGCGGCCCGCGCGGCCGGTGCGGCGGCCGAGGAGGCCGACGCCTGCATCACCCTCGGTATCGCCCGGTCTTACCTCAGCAGCACCGGGGAAGGGCTCGACGACCTCAGGGCCGGCCTGCGCCTGGCCCGCGGCCTTGACGCCTCAACGATCGCCCTGCGTGGCTCCGTCAATCTCTCCGACGTGCTCGAGCTTCTCGGCAGGCACGCCGAGGCGGCCGAGGTGGCGACCGAGGGTGTGGCCCTCGCCTCGCGCGTCGGGCTGTCCCGGACCATGGGCTCCTTCCTCACCGGCAATGTGGTCGAGCCGCTGCTGCGGCTGGGCCAGTGGGATGAGGCCGGGCGGCTTATCACTCAGGGGCTGGCCACCCTGCCCGAGGGTGTCTTCAGCAGCACGCTGCGACAGCTGCGCGCCGAGCTGGCCGCGCTGTGCGGCCGGTACGGGGACGCCACGAGAGAACTTCAGGCCGCCCGGCAGACACTGGGCGCGACGACCGACGCCCAGTTCATCCTGACGTTCCTGCATATCGAGACGACGGTCATGCATGGCCAGGGGGATCTCACGGCGGCGCGGGCCAAGCTCGCGGACGGGCTGGCCGCCGCGCCGATCCCGTTGTCGGCGCGCTACGTCTGGCCCTTGCTGTGGCTGGGCATGCGCATCGAAGCTGATGATGCCACCCGCTCCCGCGACCGTCGCGAGGCCATCCCGGATGTGAGCAGCGAACGCTGCCGTGAGCTGGTGCGCCTCGCTGGGGAGCTGACTGCCCTGACCCCCGCTGCCCGCGGCTACCGGGCGCTGGTCACCGCCGAGCACGCACGGGTTGATGGCACGGACGACGAGGAGACATGGGCGGCGGCCGTGCGCGGATGGCGGTCGACTGGCGAACCCTACCCGCTGGCCTACGCCCTGCTGCGGCTGGCCGAAGCGCACTGCGGCACCGGTGACCGGCAGGCCGCTACCGACGCCGTGCGGGAGGCCAGCTCGACTGCGCGCCGGATCGGGGCGATCCCGCTGGCCGACGACGCCGCGGCCCTGGCCCGCCGCGCCCGGCTCAGCCTGCACGACCAGCCAGGCACCGGCACCGGGGCAGGCGATGGTGCCGGGGCAGGCGACCACGCCGGGACAGGCGACCAGGCACCGGACGCCCCGCCTGACGCGCCAGACGAGCTCGCCCGCTTCGGGCTGACCGACCGGGAGCGCGAGGTGCTCATGCTCCTCGCCGTTGGCCGCTCGAACTCCCAGATCGCCCGCGCCCTGTTCATCAGTCCGAAGACCGCCAGCGTGCACGTCTCCAACATTCTCGCCAAGCTCGGCGTGACAGGCCGGATCGAAGCCGCGGCGGTCGCCCACCGGCTTGGCGTGGTCGATCACACCGGGCAGGCCGCGGAAATCTAGGAGGCCGCGCGGCTGAGCGCCGCGAGCGCAGCAGTCCTCTCCGCGCGGCCTCTAAGGCGGCGGAGATCTAAGGCGCCGGAGATCTAAGGCCCCGCGGGCTGCGTACTAGGGCGGCAGCCCGATGTGCAGACCACCCCCTTAGCCCGACCGTGATGGTGACGGGATCGATGGCGAAAGGGACGTGGACCTCATGAACATGGTGCAGAACGCAGCCGCCGGGACCATCCGCGCCTCGCTGCGCTACCCGGCGTTCCGCCGGCTGCTGTCAGCGCTCGCTGTGTCGCAGGTCGGCGACTGGATGTACAACCTGGCCCTGGTGGCGCTGGTCTACAGCCGGACGCACTCGGCTGCCTGGGCCGGTGTCGCGACGGCCGCGCGTGTGGTGCCGATCGTCGTGCTGGGACCGCTCGGCGGCGCGATCGCCGACCGCTTCGACCGGCGGCTGATCATGATCGTCTCGGATATCGCGCGGCTGGCGCTCATGCTGCTGCTGGCCCTCGTCGCCGCTGCGCACCTGCCGATCCTGCTCGCGCCGGCGATCGCTGCGGCGGCGACCGTGGCCGCCACGCCCTACCTAGGGTGCGTCGCCGCGACCACCCCGCAGCTGGTGGACGACGCAGACCTGCCTGGCGCGAACACGGCCCGGTCGGCGGTCACGGCCATCGGTATCGTGGCCGGACCCGCGCTCGGGGGTGTCCTGCTCCTGGTCGGATCACCCTTGCTGGCCTTCCTGACGAACGCGGTTACCTTCGGGTTGTCCGCCCTCGCGGTGGCCTCGATTCCTGCGGGCCCGGCCTTCCGGCCCGTACGGTCGCAGGAGAGCCAGGCCGGCTTCTGGCGCGGGATCACCGCTGGCGCGTCCGCCTTGCGCTCGCAGCCAGAGGCGCTGCGGCTGGTCGGGGCGGACATCATGTGCAGCCTGCTCTACGGAATGCAGACCGTCCTGCTGCTTCTGGTCGCCCGCCGCATTGGCCTCGGCGCGGACGGCTACGGATACCTGTTCGCGGGAATCGGGATCGGCGGCCTGGCGGGGACCGCCGTCGCAGGCCGGGTGATCCGCTGGCAGCACCCCCGCCTTCTGCTCATCGCCGCCCTGGCCGCCGTCGGACTCCCGATGCCCCTGCTGGCGCTGATCACCTGGCCGGCTGCCGCCGTGGTCCTGGCCGCGGTTACCGGCGCCGGAGCCGTCCTGGTCGAGATCCTCACCGAGACTGGCCTGCAGCGGATGCTCGATGAGGAGGTGTTCGGCCGGGCCTACGGCGTGGCATTGCCGGCTTCGCTGGGCGGCATCGTCGTCGGGTCGCTGATCGCGCCCGTGCTCGTCGGCGCGTTCGGCGGGCCTGGGGCGCTCATCGTCTCCGGCGCTGCGGTGCTCTGCTACGCCCTCGTGCTGCTGCGCCCAGGCCGCGCCGCGCGGACGCAGGCAGCCGCTCGGCAGGTAGCCGCCGGGCAGCCGGGCGTGGCGGCCGACGGGGTCGGCGACGCCGTCATGGGCTACTGATCGGCGGGACCGCCCAGGGACCAGGGTGTCCCCGCGGAGGGCCACCAGGGTTTCCTGCGGAGGGCCACCAGGGGGCGAGCGGCGGCGCGGGGCGGCCGGGCGGCGGCTGGGCGGCGGTCACTCGGCGGTAGGGCCGGCCTGCGGCGCGGGACTGGTGACGGCCTTGAGGACGCGTAGCGCGGTCGCGGTGACCTCGGCTGGAGGGGTGCCCGGGGGATTCCAGTAACGCAGTTCAGCGTAGCCATCTTCATCAATAATGATTTCGGCTTCGCGCTTGCCAGAGGGGCTGAGGGTCGCGGTTAAGTCCAGCCCGGCGCGGGAGTCGGTCAGATGCGTGGTCAGGCCGCAGGCGGCGAGCCCGGCTTCGATCACGCGCATGCGTTCCGCGTCGTACTGGGCGATTGCGGCGGCGCTGGGCTCGGTCACGGTTGCTTTCTCCTGGGTGGATGGGGGCTGGGTAGCAGCGGGGGTGTGGGGGTGGGAGCTCACGGCCAATCCATCTCAAACCAGACCCGCCATCCGGTCTCGCTGTCACCGGCCCGTCCCCAGTCGTGGGCGAGCGCGGCGACGATGAGTAGCCCGCGCCCGTGCGGCCCGTCGCACTGGCGGACAGGGTGGCTCCACGGGCCGCCTCCATCCTGGACTTCGACCCGCAGCCGGCCGCCGTGGATCTGGGCGCGGACGGCGAACTGGCCGCCGTCACGTGAACGGCTGTGGATGGTGGCGTTGGCGGCCAGTTCACCCAGGCACAGAATGGCGTCATGGACGGCGGGGCGGCCATCCAGGACGCTGGTCAGGAACCGGCGTGCCTCCCGAAGCTGCATAGGGGTGGCCGGGAAGGTCCGGGACCAGGCGAGCGACCGCACCGGCAGCGCGGGACATGCCGGCGGGGTCTCGCGGACGGTCATCGCGTCTTCTCTCAGTTTCGAAGGCCTGCTGGGATCTCGCGAAACAGCCTGTCGCGCCGGGGATACGCTTGACCAGAGGGGGCGCGGGCACATCACGATGGTGAAAAGGTCGCGTGTGCCTGTTGTCGATTCAGACGACGGAATCCCGCATGGGTGAGGACGTGTGAGCGTGGTCGCCAGCCGAAATCTTGATCATGGTGCGTTAAGGCTGTTCGCTGAGGAGCTTCGCCGGGCGCGGGCCAATGGCGGGCTTTCGCAGGAGCAGTTGGGCGATGAGATCGGGTACAGCGGCTCCCTGATCGGGATGGTCGAGACCGGACGACGGCCGCCGAGCCTTGATTTCGCGGAGCGCTGCGACGGGGCGCTGGGCACCGGGGGCCTGCTGGCCCGCGTGCATGAGCACGTCGTGGCCCGGGAGAATTACGAGTCGTGGTTCCGCGAGTGGGTGGAGATCGAGCGGGAAGCGTCGTCGCTTCGGTGGTGGGAGCCGCTGGTGATCCCTGGCTTGCTGCAGGCCGCCGAATACGCGCGGGCGGTGCTGCGGGCGGGTCGGCCCAACGACACCGATGAGCAGATCGAGCAGCATGTAGGCGCCCGGATGGAACGGCAGGCCGTCTTGGCCAGGGACGACGCACCGTTTCTGTGGGCTGTCGTTGACGAGGGCGCGCTTCGCCGACCGGTCGGGAACGCGAAGGTGATGCGCGGGCAGTTAGCCCGGATGATCGAGGCGGCCAGGAATCCGAGGATCAAGATTCTCATCGTGCCGCTGTCCGTGGGCGCGCATGCCGGGCTGTCGGGGCACTTCGTCATTGCGAGCTTCGATGATGCGCCCGACATCGGGTACCTGGAGACAGCGGCCCGGGGGCAAATAAGCGATCAGCCGGACGTCATCAAGGCGTGTAGCTTGGTGTTCGATACATTGCGGGCCGAGGCCCTTGCGCCGAAGGCATCGCTTGACCTGATCTCAAAGGTGATGGAGACATGGACGTGACCGGCGCCGAGTGGCGCAAGTCGTCGTGGAGTTCGGGCAACGGCGGGACGTGCGTGGAGGTGGCCCGTAACCTGCCGGGTGCCGTGGCGGTGCGTGATTCGAAGGACCCGGAAGGGCCGAAGCTCACCTTCACCCCGGATGAGTGGGTGGCATTCACGGCCGGAATCAGGGCTGGCCAGTTCGACCTGGCCTGAGGTGCGCTCGGGCCGGAGGCCCGGCCTTTGACCCTGGCCGCGCGGAATCATCCGGGGCGGCGGGGGGTTGGCAGGGACATGACATCAGGGCATCAGATCACGATCACCCCCACCCGGCAGCACGTCGAGGTCACCCTCAACGGGGAGAAGCTGGCCGAATCCGACCGCGCCGTCCTGCTGGACGAGACGGGCCTGCCGACCCGCTACTACCTGCCCCGCGCGGACGTGCGGACGGACCTGCTCAAGCCCACCAGCAGCCAGACCACCTGCCCGTTCAAGGGCCAGGCCACGTACTGGTCGGCGCAGGTCGGCGGGGAAACCTACGACGACCTCGTGTGGAGCTACGAGACGCCGATCCCCCAGTCCGCGGGGATCGCGGGCCTCATGTGCTTCTACCCTGACCGGGTCGAACTCACGGTTGACGGCGAGCGCCCCGCAGGCTGAGAACTGGGCGCGCCCGACTCAACGCTCGTCGTCGGCGGTGGTATCGGCGGGCTCTGCCTGGCCGGTCGTACCAGGGGATGCCGGGCACCATGGTGAGCCGGAGCTAGCCGATCTTGGCCCTGCCCGCAGCAAGAGCAGCCGGCCCCGGCGGCGGATACCGGGCCTGTGCAGGTCAGCGGAGGTGGACGGGAATCGAACCCGCCAGCCCGAGGTCCTCGGGCTCAACGATTTTGAAGACCGCGGCGACCACCAGGTACGCAGACACCTCCGGGCATCACCTTAGCGCCGGATATGCCCGGAGGTCGGCTCTGGCTAGAGCACACCCACGGCGACCAGGATCCCGACCGCCACCAGCACGATCCCGGCCAGGTACTGGCTGCCGACCTCGACCGCCGAGGCGAGCCGCTGCCCGAATTCGAGTCCGAGCAGGCTCAGGCCCACGCTCACCGCTGCGAACACGGCGACGGCGGCGACCACGGGCACGTGCTCGACGCCCAGGCTGAACCCCACGACCAGGTTGTCCGTCGAGAGCGCGAGGGCAGTGAGGATCAGCCGGCTCAGCGCGATGGGCGGCGCGGGCTCGCCTCTCTGGCTGAGACGGGCGGTCTGGATCAGCTGCCAGGCACCGATCGCGATGAGCAGCGCTCCCCCGGCATAACGCGCGGCGTCCCCCATCGCGTGCGCGGCGCCCCGTCCGACCAGCAAGCCGACCAGGGGCATGCCCGCCTCGAAGATCCCGAAAACCAGGCTGACCCTGATCCGGGTGGACGGTGCCACGCCCGAGAGCCCGATGCCTATCGACGCCCCGAAATTGCCCAGCCCGACCGCGAAAGCGGCCAGGATCAGTGTGAGCACCGGACCGTCCGCTCATCGGTCAACGCATCGCCCTCACCAAGGTGGAGTCATGGGCCGACATCGATAGCCCTCTGATCCCCACGATCATCTCGCACACCCTGGGTGTCCAGGCCACGCGCGGGGATGACCGGGCCGATGTGGCCCAACGACAGCCAGCCGGTGCGGCAGGATCGCATCCCAGCGGGCGGTCCCGCTGTGACCTTCCCCCTCCAACGGAACGGAGCCGATCACGATGGTGGATGTCGCGATCCTGGACGACTACCAGAAAGTCGCCCTGTCCAGCGCGGACTGGTCTCCGGTGGCCGGCCGGGCGGACGTGACCGTATTCACCGACCACATCGCGGATGAGACGGCGCTGATCCGGCGGCTCGCCCCGTTCGATGTCGTCGTGGCGATGCGTGAGCGCACGGCGTTTCCCGCGGCGGTGCTGGAGCGGCTGCCCCGGCTGCGCCTGCTGATCACGACCGGGATGGGGAACGCGTCCATCGACCTCCAGGCGGCCGCCCGGCTCGGCATTGCCGTGTGCGGCACCGGCGGTTCATCGGCCGCCACGCCGGAGCTGGTCTGGGGGCTGATCCTCGCGCTGGCGCGGCATATCCCCCAGGAGGACGCCACGGCCCGCGACGGTGGCTGGCAGTGCACCGTCGGCCGGGAGCTCGCCGGATCGACGCTCGGCCTGCTCGGCCTGGGCCGGATCGGGCAGCGGATCGCGCACTACGCGCACGCCTTCGACATGAACTGCATCGCGTGGAGCCAGAATCTGACCGAGGAGCGGGCCGACGCGGCCGGGGCCCGGCTGGTGACCAGAGAGCAGCTCTTCGCCGAGGCTGGCATCGTGTCCGTCCACCTCAAGCTCTCCGAGCGCACCGTCGGCCTGGTCGGCGCGGCCGAGCTGGACCTGCTCGGGCCCGGCGGGCTGCTGGTGAACACCTCTCGGGGGCCGATCGTGGATGAGGCGGCGCTGGTCGACGCGCTGCGCCAGGGCCGCATCGGCGGCGCGGCGCTGGACGTGTTCGACATCGAGCCGCTGCCGGCGGGCCATCCGTTGCGGACGATGCCGAACACTGTGCTCACGCCGCATATCGGATATGTCTCGCGGGAGACGTACGCGGTCTTCTATGGCGAGGCCGTGCAGGACATCGCCGCGTGGCTGGACGGCCGCCCGGTCCGGATCCTGGCATAGTCGGGCCGTCGGGCGGCGGACGGCCACGAGGATGAAGCGAGGTCCGGTGTGGATGTTCAACGGTGGCTGAGCAGCGGAGTGGACGCGGTCGCGGACTGGGAAGCTGGCTTCGCCGCATTCCAGCCCGGCCCTTCCGCGCAGGTCAGTGACGAGCGGTTCGCCGCCGCGTTCGGGGCCTTCACCGAGCGGCTGCGGGACAACTATCCCTACTTCCATCCGAGCTATGCCGGGCAGATGCTGAAGCCCCCGCATCCCGCCGCCGTGATCGGCTATCTCACTGCGATGCTGATCAACCCGAACAACCACGCGCTCGACTCCAGCCGCGCGACTTCGCAGATGGAGAAGGAGGTCACCGCCCAGCTGGCCCAGATGTTCGGCTTCGCCACCCACCTGGGCCACCTGACCAGCAGCGGCACCATCGCGAACCTGGAGGCCCTGTACGTGGCCCGTGAGCTGCACCCCAGGCGTGGCATCGCCTACAGCACCGAGGCCCACTACACGCACGGCCGGATGTGCGGCGTGCTCGGCATCGAGGGAACCCCGGTGCCGGTCGACGCGGCCGGCCGGCTGGATCCCGGCGCCCTGGCGGACCTGCTGGCGGGCGGCCGGATCGGAACGGTGGTCGTGACGGCCGGCACGACCGGCCTCGGCGCCATCGATCCCGTGCACGAGGTGCTCGCCATCGCCCGCACGCACGGCGTCCGGGTCCACGTCGACGCGGCCTACGGCGGCTTCTTCACCCTGCTGGCAGGCCTGGAGGACCGGGCCGGCCTGGCGGAGCCGCCGTGGCGGGCCATCGCGGGGTGTGACTCTGTCGTCGTCGACCCGCACAAGCACGGGCTGCAGCCCTATGGGTGCGGGGTGGTGCTGTTCCGGGACCCGGGCGTCGGCCGCCTCTACCTGCACGACTCGCCCTATACCTACTTCACCTCTGACGAGCTGCACCTCGGTGAGATCAGCCTGGAGTGCTCCAGGTCCGGTGCGGCGGCGGCCGCGCTGTGGCTGACCTTCCAGGTGCTGCCGCCCACCCCGGACGGGCTCGGCCAGGTGCTGGCGGCCGGGCGCCGGGCCGCGCTCGACTGGTCGCGGCTGATCGAGGCCTCCGGTGTCATTGACCTGTACCAGCGGCCCGAGCTGGACATCGTCTGCTACTTCCCGGCCACCAGCCCGCGCAGCCTGGCTGCCATCGACGAGGCGTCCGCGCGGATGCTGGCCGACGGCATGGCGGACCCGGCCGACCCGGTGTTCCTCAGCACGCTGCGCGTCCCGGCCAGCGAATTCGGCCGCCGTCACCCGGATGTCGCGGCGGACCGCGACGGTGCCCGGATCCTGCGCAGTGTCCTGATGAAGCCCGAAACTGAGAGCTACGTTCCGCAATTGCACACCCGGATCGAGCGGCTGGCAGGCGCCTAGAGCGCCGCGGTGCCGATCAGGCCACCCAGGGTGACCAGCGCGGCCAGGTCAGCCTCGGGCAGGCCCGCGGCCTCATCGGGCCGGCTCGGCAGGACCAGGTAGCGGGACTCGGCGCTGGCGTCCCAGACCGCGATCTCGGTCTGCTCCGGCAGCCGCAGCCCGAACTCGGCCAGTACCGCCCGCGGCTCGCGGACCGCCCGTGACCGGTACGCCAGGCTCTTGTACCAGCTCGGCGATGGCCCGAGCAGGGATACCGGATAGCAGGAGCACAGCGTGCACACGATCATGTTGTGCAGCCCCGGCTCGTTGCCGACCACCTTCAGCCGGTACCCGCTGACCAGGTCACCCAGCCCCATGTCCGCAGCCGCCGCGTTGCCATCAGCGAGCAGCCGTTCCCGGTACGCGGGATCGGCCCAGCCGCGGGCCACCATCCGCGCCCCGTTCACCGGCGACGCGTTGGCGTACAGCCGGGTCAGCACCGCGTCCAGCTCCTCGTCGGTCGCCAGCCCGGCGGCGGTCACCCGTTCCTCCAGCTGCCGCACCCGCGCGGCGACCGGCACGTCCGTGTGATGCTCCCCCATCAGCCGGCCTCCTCCAGGTAGGACTCCCACAGGTCGACGGTCACCGTATGCGTGCCCGCACCCCACAGTGTGGCGGCGGGGAACCGTACCGCGTACACCGTCTCCTCCCGGGGAGGCACTATGCCCCGCGCGCGGTCGTCCGGCAGCGGACAAACCCCTTCCACCTCAACGATCTCCCCCACCTGCCCCCGTACATACCGGGGCAGCCGGGTGTGATGATCGGGATCAAGCAGGCGGGTGCGGACCTTGGTCCCGGGCGGGAACCTCACCGGATGCCCTTCTCCGTGAGCAGTGTCTCTATCGCCCGCAGCCAGCGTTCGTAATACGACGCTTCCAGGTACTCCGCCGGCGGGATCCGTTCGATCGCGTCCCTGAACTCGTCGACGTTGTAGAGCCCGCGCGCCCGCAGCACCCCGTTCAGCGCGTAGACCCGTGCCTCCCAGTCAGCATGGAACGGCTGGCCGTCGCCGCCCACCGGGACCGGCCCGAAGCCGCTCTGCCCGCCGACATCGTGAACCCTGCTCATCCGGCACCTCCCGGTGGCCCGTACCTGCCACGACCAGGCTAGCGGCGGGGCAGCGGGAACCGCCCGATATCCCCGTTGCGGTACGGCTGGGCCCCCCATCACCGGCCGCACGGCCGGGCCCACACCGGCCGCATGGCCGGGCGCCCATCACCGGCCGCACGGCCGGGCGCCCATCACCGGCCGCACGGCCGGGTCTCATGATCACGGAATATTTCTGTCAAATAGCCCCAGAAATATTCCGTGATCATGGGGCTGCCGCTCCGGGCCGCAGCCGGTGCGCGCCTCTCGCCGGCGCGAAGATGCCCAGCGCGCTATCTCGTCACCGCGGGGCCGACCGTCGTTTGGGACGGTAACGGGCGGGTAGCGGAAGCCACGCTTCACCGGAGTCGATTCAGGCCGGTCAGGCTTGTTTCGGCGTAATAAGAGAGGAACCACCGATGTATATCGGCGTTGGGACGCTCGTGCTTATTCTGATCATCATCCTCATCGTCTTTCTGGTGCGGAGGGTCTGACCCCGCACCTCGCCGCTGCGCCAGGCCGCACGATGAGGTAGCCGACGTCCTCGGAGTGGTGCGCGACCAGACCCGGCCCCGCCTGCTGGCCGGGCTGGAAGCGCCCCTCCGAACTCGGTCGCCAGCGGTCAATAGGCCGCCAGGGCTCGATGGACCGCCAGGGCTCGATGGCCGGGAGCCCGTTCTCGACCCTCTGCCGGGCGTTCTCGCAGCGGCCCCCAGTGCCGCCACCGCGGCGGGGAATTCCGTGGCGCCGAAGCGGCGGGAAATCTACTGTGTGCCCATGGACGACGAGGCATTCCTAGACGCGTTCGAGCGCGGTGCCCTGCAGCATCACGGCTTCGGTCATCGCGACCACCTGCGGATGGCCTGGCTGTATGTGCGCAGATATGGGCAGCACGAGGCGGTGCGCCGTGCGGAGACCGGCTTGCGCGCGCTGGCCGCGTCGCACGGCCATCCGGAACGGTACTCGGCGACGAGGACAGCCGTGTGGGTCGCTCTGGTCGCCCACCATCTCGCCGAGGCCCCGGACCTAGGGTTCGACGCGTTCCTGGGACGGTTCCCCCGGCTGCTCGATGGCCGGTTGCTTGATTCCCACTACTCCCCCGACCTGCTCGCCAGCGCCGGCAGCCGCGCCCGCTGGGTCGAGCCGGATCGCCTGCCGCTGCCGGCCGCAGTCGGCTAGCCCAGTCCCGGGTCGTGCGGCCAGGATGGCATCATCGAGCACATGACCGTTGTGAAGATCAATGCGATTACAGTGCCGGCCGATAGCGGGGACGAGCTTGCCCGGCGGTTCGCGGCCCGGGCGGGCGCGGTCGACAACCAGGACGGCTTTGAAGGCTTCGAACTGCTGAAGCCGGCCGACGAGCGCACCACCTGGCTCGTGGTGACACGCTGGCGGGACGACGCTTCTTTCAAGGCGTGGCTGCACTCGCCCGCGTTCGGGCACGGTCACCGCTCCGCGGCCGAGCGCAGCGGCGGCGAGGCGCCCGCCCCGGTCGGCGTCAGCAGCGAGCTGTGGTCCTACGAGGTCGCCGGCGGCTCAGCCGACTGAGCGCAGGAGCCGCCCAGGTCCCGGACCCCCATCGACCCGAACTATGTCTGCCCAGCGCCGGCGCGACCGCCCAGCTAGGCCTCGCCGCAGAAGGTGCCGTCCTTCACGGCGGCGACAAAGACCTCCCATTGCTGAGACGCGCAGGTGAGCATCGGGTTTCCGGGACTCTCAGAGTCACGAACAGCGACCGACCGGCCCAGGAACGCGACTTCGACGCATGCACCGCTCTCGCATGACCGGCTACGACGCCAGGCGATCGGATCTGGCCATGCCCTCGTCGCCGAGTCCTCAGTCACCGGGTCCTCCCGTAACAATCGACGCCGTTTGGGCCGCACCCACGTCCCTAATCATGCTATGCATGACTAATTAGTCGCTGTCAACTAATCACACCGCTAGTGTTATATGAGAATCTGACGTTACCTGTGTTGCTGAGAGGACGCCAGTGATTTATACCGCTTAGGGCATAGACAAGGGGCCGATCACATGGTATCGACCCCTTGCCTGCTTGAAATCGGCAGATCTCTTCAGTGGATACTGTCGAATTCGCCCCGTTTAATACCTGTTACGAACGCTTCCCATTCGGCCCTGGTGTAGGAAAGGACGGGGCCATCGGGGCTCTTAGAATCCCCCAACAGGATCATTTCACCCGCGGGCGCCACTCGGACGCACGCTCCGCCATCGCAGTGCCGTGCGACGCGCCACGAAACGTTCCCTCCGTCTGGTGAATCTGACAATGCCATTGACTATTTTCCTCCTTATCGCTGATGTCAGGCATGCCGACCAGTCTGCCTGTTAGGTGGCGTACTCTTTCGCTGATGTCGGCGATCAGGTGCAGGGAGTCCCAGGGAGGAAGCGACTCATAGCGGAGATACTCTATCGCCTCGCGGCGACGCTCGACCTCGGCTGGGCGTTCCTTGCGGAGGTTGACGTACGGCCCCTCCACGAAGACGACGCCCGGAAGCGCCTTTTCGTGGAACTCGACGGTAAGGTAGAGTCCGGTACGAAGTTGACGCAGCCGCCCGCCGACCTCCTGCCCGCGCACGCTGGGCTTCATCGAACGGGCCTCCTCAGTTTGGGCGCCACCCAGCATGGTGCCTCAGCAGCAGACCGTGGGATCGTTGCCTTCATGGCCTATGCGAGCAACAAGTCTGTCCCGACTGCTCGTGACAGAAGATCGGCAGGGCAACGGGATGACGTCTGAAGCTCGTCGAATACGCCAGCCTTAATTCCGGCGACAAAGCGTCGCCACTCATCGCGACTCACGGTGAGGGACGCCCCATCCGGGTTTATAAAGCTACGCATCACGATCGCATCACCGAGTCTCGCGATCTCGATACACGCACCCCCATCGCACAACCTGCCGCATTGCCACACCAGTTCTCCTGCCGGTCGGCTACTCACTACACCTCCAAGGTGGTAAAGAACCAAGTCCGCTGCCCCATGCAGACACACGATTTATCCGACCTCGTCAATCGGGGCGGTCAACCAATTATGCAAAAGTGATCATTGCCACCTATGTAGCGCCGTAGGGGCTGGCACACAGACGCTAGCCCCTACGGCAAACATATTTCAATAAGTTACATTTAAGCGAGATCGTCGAAGTCGCCCAGCTTAGCGCCCGCGAGAAACTCTTTCCATTCATCCTTTGTATATCGATATACTGGACCATTAGGCTGGCTTGTGTTACCAAGCACGACTGAGTCGCCCTGGCGCGCCACCATGACACACACGCCACTCTCGCACGTGCGTGAGACGCGCCAGGAGACGTCCTCCGGCGCTGATGGATAAACTGACATAGTCATCCTTTCATTAGAGTAATTCATGGGAACTACGCAAGCGAGTATATTACCCGCTGGCGTAGGCTCTTCGCATCTCAGTTATGCGCAGCACCGAATCCCGTGGGCTCAAGGCGGAATCACGGAGAGACTCGATGGCCTCGCGGTAACGATCCAGGTCGAGTTTGCGCTCCTGGTATTGATGGTTGATTAGTCCCTCGACGAATACGACCGATTCCAGCGGCTTTTCGAAATCAAAGAGGACGAAATTGCTGTCCTGGCCGGCGTGCGCGCCAACGTCAAACGGAATGACCTGCACCGTTGCCTTGCCATCCAGCTCCAGCTCCAGAACCTTGTCAAGCTGCGCCGCCATCACGGCGGAGCCGCCAACCCGGCGGTGCAGCGCCGCTTCGTCCAGCAGAACGCGATAGCGTGGCGGCTTGTCCTGTACCAGCAACTGCTGGCGACGGAGCCGGACCTCGACTCGTCGTTGAAGTATTCTGGGATCAATTTTCGGCGCGATCCCCTTGATAATCGCCCGAGCATAGTCCTCAGTCTGCAGCAGCGCCGGCACGTAGTACATGGTGAAACTGGTAATCGACGTGGCTGCTTCCTCCAGCCCGATATACGGATTGAGCCCGAGATCATCGTATTCGTTCCACCAGCTTTGCTCCCGCGCCTTCCGGGCGAGATCCATCAGCTCAGCCGACGTCGGCACATCAACGCCGTAGATTCCGCACAGGTCTCGGACGTCCCGCAGGCTCGGACGACGTGTCGCCGTCTCCATCCGGCTGATTTTGGTCGCTGAGCAGAGCAGCTTCTCCCCCACGTCTTCGACCGTCAGGCCCAGTTCTGTGCGCAACTGCCTAAGACGAGCGCCAAGTTCGCGCTGACGTACGGTCGGGCTCGCTCCTGTCACGGCATCTGCTCCTCGTTGAACTCAGCCGCACGCGACGAGCCCCCGGAGGGGAGGCGCCGCTCCCGGCCCTACCGCACGTTCCTCTAGCCTTGGCCCGGGGACTATACCGCTGGCATGTGCCAGCTATACCACACGTAGGTATGATACCGCCAACCCAAACGCCTCATTGAGCCTGGCTGATCGCGCGGCGGCCGTGCGCGCCGCGACTGGCGCACCTATCGCGCAGCGTCCCCGCGATGAGCCAACGTCGCGATCGTTGCACCATGTGCCACGACTTCCCTGGTGAGGGCCAAATGGGCGTCGGTCACTGACAGCCAGGGTGACTTCTCGGCGGCCTACGACCGGGCCCCGCGCCTGCCGGCCACGCCTCCAGCCGGCGCCGGCCGCCCGCCCTCCTGCATCCCTGAGGGCGTTAACTAAACGGCATGTGTCTAATGCGATCTCCATAGGCATAGGTCTATGGCATTTGCCAAACTCGTGAGACGCTTGAAGTGCCGGCGCCGCGCGGCGTTGGTGAACCGGAGGAGGTCGACCATGACTACCTTGCACTTGCCGGCCGAGGAGCCAGAGGTTCGGGCGGCTGGACCATCCCCGCCGTCGGACGGGCCAGTTCATGGCCTGGAGCGGCCGGCGGATGTGGCGGACCTGATCCGCGATGTCAACCAGTCGAACGAGGCGGTGGAGGACCAGTGCCTGAGGGCCCGGCAGGCCACCGACGTCGCCGACCGCAGCGAGAAGATCGCGGAGCTGTCCGCGGCTACGGCCGAGGGGGCGAAGGTCGCGCACCGGACAATCCAGGCCGAGCGCCCCCGGCGCCGGGCGTCGCTGCCCCGGCAGGTGGTCTTCGCGCTGGTGACAGTGGTGCTGGATGGCCTGGCGTGCTACTTCGCCGCCCAGGCACTCGATGGCAGCCAGGACGCCACCCTGGTGTGGGCCGGCCTGTTCCTCGCCGTCCTGGCCGGGGGCGAAGTGGCCCTCGACTTCTACCGGGACCGTCATCAGGGCGCCTGGCGCGTGCTGGGCGTCCTGCTCGCGGCGTTCGTCACGGTGCTCGGGGTTCTTCGCTTCTCGTACCTGGCGACTGTGGGAACCGGCGGCCTGGTGCCGGCGGTCGCCGGGGCATGCCTGTTCACGGCGGCCACCGCGGGCTTCCTCTTCCTTGGTTACCGCGCACTGCGGGCCGCCGAGACGCCGCCGGCCTGGCGGGCGCGCCGGTGGGCGCGTGCGGCACACCGGTCGGCCCAGGCCGCCTGCGGCGTGGCGGAACGAGACGCGGCCGAACGAGACCGCCTGATCGACGCCTACCTCGGCCAGGTCAGGCGCCAGGTGCTGAAGACCTGCCCGGCGGGGCAGCAGTTGACGATGGAAACGGCGGTGCGGACGCACCTGCTCGGAAAGGCACCGGTATGAAGACCTTCGGGGTCGCGGCGCCCGCCCTCCTCGTGGCCTTGGTCGCCGCTCTCGTCCTCGGCATCTCTGGCTGCAAGCTCATGGCGCTGAGCACGCCGCCCGCGACACAGCGAGTCAGCGTCCCCCGGGCCAAACCGTCGCTGCTTGAGGTGCTCACGGATGGTGGCTCACCATCCGTCCTCGCGGTCATGCGGGCACTGATAACGGCCACTATTCGCGGAGGGGAGCGAATCCTGATTCTCGACGATCGCAGCGGGGCCGTCCTGGCCTCCTCGACGGCCCCCGCTCCTCCCAGCCTCTCCGTGTCAGGTCGTCCCGCGCCGTTGCCCGCAGCCGCGACCAGCTTCCAGAAGTCCCGCTATCTGCGCGCGATACACCAGTACCGGGCCAGATTGCGGAACGCCCGCGCAGCAATCCAGTTGCGCCAGAAGGAAGAGTTGATGGCCTGGGCCCGCACCCTCGTGGCACGGACCGATGCCCAGCTGCTGCGGCATGTTACGGGTGACAGGGGCATCCGTGCGGCTCTTGGGGCGGCCGCCACCGACATGTCCAGCCTGAGTCAGGCCGGGGTAGCCTACGGCGCTCGCAAGGTCGTCGTGATCCTGGGCATGGATGACGCGACGGCCAGCTCCGTGCCGGGCCTCAGCATGGGACTGCAGCACAGCACAGTGGTGATCGACGACTTCCCCGGCAGCAGCGACGATGAAGCGGCGTGGCAGGCTGGCCTGCTCCAAGCGGGAGCGAGCAGGGCAGTGCTACTCACCCCGGCCACCGGCGATCAGCTCGCCACCGCCACGCGGCAGGGCCTGGACGGGGCGATCACGGACACCTTGACCAGCGTCTCGTTCGGCCCCGGCCAGTACGCGCTGCGGCCTGCTGCCCTTGCGCAGTTGCGCACGTTGTTGCGGAGGATCACGGTCACCTACCCCCAGTCGACGGCCAGCATCAACGGATACACGGACAATCTTCCTGTCGCCGGTGGCAATCTCCAGCTGTCTCAGCGGCGCGCACAGGCGGTCGAAGCCTGGCTGGTCGCGCACGGAGTGGCAGCCAGCCGACTGCAGGCGGCCGGCTACGGGGACGCCGACCCACTCGCCCCAAACAGTCCTAGCGGCCAGCCACGCAACCGGCGGGTCGTTGTCATCATCGACCCGACCATGACCGCCTGACGCGAGCTCGTCCATACTCCGATCGTCGGGCGGCCTGGCAACGTCAGGTGGGAGGTCGGCCCAGGTAGTCTCTCGCCTGCCGGGCGACGGTGACAGCGTCGGCCACCGGGGCCGCGGCCGCCGGGGTGGCCTGCGAAGGCCAGATTTCCAGGAGGCGCGATGCCAGCACCGAACGCGGCACCGAGAGTTGGTGTGATCTTTCGTCCAGAGCTCCCGCCCGAGCAGCTACGCGGGTTCGTCCACGCGGCTGAGGCCGCCGGGCTCGACGACGTCTGGCTGTGGGAAGACTGCTTTCTGGAAGGCGGGCTGACCAGCGCTGCGGCCGCTCTGGCCTGGACTACGTCGCTGCGGGTTGGCCTGGGCCTGATGCCAGTACCGTTCCGTAACGCGGCGCTTGCGGCCATGGAGATCGCCACCCTGGCGCGTTTGTTCCCGGGCCGCTTTGTTCCTGCGGCCGGACATGGCGTGACGCCGTGGATGAGGCAAGTCGGTGCCAGTGCCGCGTCCCCGATGACATTGCTGAGCGAATGGGTGAGTGCGACCCGTGCACTGCTCAATGCCGAGACCGTCACAGTAAACGGCGCTTATGTTCGGCTCGACGGAGTTTCGCTGGACTGGCCTCCCACCTCGGCGCCCCCTCTGCTGGTCGGGGCTCGAGGTCGGAAGACTCTCGAATTGGCGGGCGAAATCGCTGATGGCCTCGTCCTGGACGCTGGCCTGTCGCCCGACGGCGTGCGCACCGCGGTGGCGACCGCCGCAGCGACCAGGCGTCAAGAAGTGGTCGTCTACCTGCCCTGTGGTGCGGGACACGGGGCCAGGCAGCGGCTCGAAGCGAAGCTGGACCCATCACGCGGCTCCGGTTCGGCCCGCGTGGCGGTGGGATCTCCCAGCGATGTCGCCGGCACTGTCCGAGCTTTCGCTGCGGCGGGGGCAACGACCGTCGTGCTCCAGCCGGCTGGCGACGAACCCGACATCGACTCGATCCTTCGCCTGGCGGCGGAGGCCCGAACCATCATCCGGGATGTTTCTGCCTGACGATTTACCCAGCCACCACGGCGTCGAGCGCCTCGGGGTGCTCTCTCCGGTAGTGCTCGGTCAGCACGGCACTGACCTGACCGGGCCGGTACGCGATGGTGCGCTGGCAGATATGGCAACGCACGACCGGTAGGTGCGTGACAGTCACCGGGAAGCGGGATGAGGCCGAGTTCTTCATTACTCCCCATTATGCCAGGTCCGCGAGGCCTCACTGGCGATCCCCCGGGCATGGGCCGGCGTGTCGTGGTCTCGGTTCCGGTTACCGAGATCAGTGGCGGTCAAGCGCGCGATCCAGGTTTACCGCCGCGCTGATCAGAGCCAGGTGGGTGAAGGCCTGGGGGAAGTTCCCCAGCGCCTCACCCGAGGCGCCGATCTGCTCGGCGTAGAGCCCGAGATGGTTGGCGTAGGTGAGCATCTTCTCGAAGATGGTCCGGGCCTCCTTGACCCGCCCGGCCCGGGTGAGCGCCTCGACGTACCAGAACGAGCAGAGGTTGAAGGTGCCTTCGCCGCCGTCGATCCCGTCGTGGCCGGTGATGGCGTACCGGTAGACGAGGCTGTCGGAGGTGAGTTCGGTGCCGATGCGGTCAAGCGTGGACAGGAACCGCGGATCAGTCGGCCCGGCGAACTTCACCAGCGGCATCACCAGCACTGATGCATCGAGCAACCTGCTGCCCGGGTGCATCACGTAGGTCTGCAGCTCACGGTCCCAGCACTCGTCCTGCACGAACCGGTGGGCCGCCGCGGCCAGCTTGCGCCACCGCTCGACCGGCGCGGGCAGGCCCCGGTCGCGGGCCAGGCGGCCGGCCCGGTCGTAGGCCACCCAGGTCATCAGCGCCGAGTAGGTGAAGCGCTGGCGAGGGCCCCGGATCTCCCAGACACCCTCGTCCGGCTCGCTCCAGTGCTTGGACAGCCAGTCGAGCCGCTTGGACAGCCCGACCCACAGGTCATAGGAGATCGGGACCTCGCGGTTGTACAGGTAGACCGAGTCCATCAGCTCGCCATACACGTCTATCTGCCGCTGGTGCACCGCGTTGTTGCCGATGCGGACGGGCCGTGAGCCACGGTAACCCTCCAGGTGATCCAGGATGGTTTCCTGAATGTCCTCGCTGCCGTCGACGCCATACATGATCATCACATCGTGGTCGGGCGTGGCCAGCTCACAGCGCCGCTGAACCCACTCCATGAACGACGCCGCCTCCTCCAGGAAGCCCAGGGTCATCAGCGCATAGACGGTGAACGCCGCGTCGCGCAGCCAGCTGAACCGGTAATCCCAGTTGCGGCCACCGCCGAATTCCTCCGGCAGCGAGGTGGTCGGCGCCGCGACCAGGGCGCCGGTCGGGTGGTACACGAGCAGCTTGAGGGCGAGCGCCGAGCGCTGTACCGTCTCCCGCCACCGCCCGCGATAACGGGACTGGCTAACCCAGCCCTGCCAGAAATCTGAGGTCAGGGTGAACAGCCGGTCGGTCTCCCCCGGCGCGAGGGCCCGCACTTCGCCGAGCCACTCCAGCTCGATGTCGACGGTCTCACCTTCATCCAGGGTGAACGTCGCGGCGACGCCGCGCTCCTCGATCTTCAGCGCCACGTTGGTCCGCAGCACGAAGCGGCCGGCCGATGACTCGAACACCGCGCCGACCCCGGTCACCACCTCGACGGTGTGCGGGGCCCGGCCGTAGTCGAACGCCGGATGGCAGGCCAGCTCGAAGGTCGCCCGGCCACGGACCGCGCGAGCCTGCCGGACGAGCAGGTCGCGCGCCTTGCCGGTACCGCTGGTCTCCGGCACCATGAAGTCGATCACCTCGCCGACCGCCTCCGTGCCGTGAAACCGGGTCAGCAGGATGTTCGTGTCGGGAAGGTAGAGCTGCTTCGGGCGCGTGTTACTACGGCTCGACAAGGAGAAATAGCCGCCCTTGCGCGCATCCAGCAGCGCGCCGAACAGCGAGGGGGCGTCAAAGCGGGACGGGCAGTACCAGTCGACCGTGCCGTCCGTCCCCACCAGTGCCACCGTCCGCAGGTCACCGACGATCCCGTGCTCTTCGATCGGCAGGTAGCCGGTCGGCGGAGCACCCTGGCCGCCGTGACCAGCGGAGTAATAGCCCATGCTTTCATCATGCGTTTCTTTGTTACATCCGCGTTACCGCTGGAGGTCCGGCGCCGCTTGACCGGTCCTCGGAGATCCACCTGTCGATGAGCGCCCACCAGTCATAGAGCCAACGCACCTGAGCCTCGTGATCGTCTGAACGCGGCACCACGCCGACCGGTACCCGCCACCATTTCGCGTGAACGATCTGATCCATCGGCAGGCTGCGCCAGACATCGCCGACAGTGACGAGCCGGTCCAGCCCGGCGTGGGCTACGAAGATCACGTCGGCAGCGGGGCAGGCGGCGATGGCCGCGAGCGCTCCCCCGGTCCGGGGCGGGAGAAGGTTCGGCATCTCCCGTGCGCGGGCGGCCAGATCGCTGCGGCCTGCCCGCTCCAGCCGCCCGATGGCCCGCCACCACCGGCCCGGCGTCCAGTTACCGCCCTCCGGGAAGATCACCAGCGCACCAGTGCGATCGAGCCCCCGGGCCAGCCGCCCGATCTGTTCGACGTAGACCTTCTCGCCGATGCGGCGACCCTGGACGAACACGTTGGGCAGGCGGTTGGCCACGACATCCAGTCCGGGATCCAGCTGCATGGTCGCCTTCATGACGACGCGCGGACGCCGCCCGTAGACGCTGAGCAGATGATGAACGAGCAGAAAGGAATCACCCGGCCCCGCATGCCGGCTGAGCACAATGACCGGGCGGGCCAGCCTGGCCGCCTGCTCCTCGGCGCCAAGTACTGGTTCGTCCACCTCGACCCGGACCCTGAACATCCGGGTACCGGCCCGGAAGACCAGGTCAAGGAACCATCGCATGACCGCGTAATGGCGGCTCTGGTAGGGCTCGGTGCGCAGCCGGCCACCGAACCCGCTGGCTATCCACAGGCCCAGGCACATGAACAACGCGGAAGTCTCGGCCAGGAGCCAGATGAGCGCGAAGCACAGCAGCCGAAGGCCGCGCATGCGGCTGCGCCGGGAGAGCCCGGTGACCCCGAACCCTAGGGCCAGCAACGGAAACAACACCACGAAGGCGATCGCGATGACAACCGCCAGCGGCGCCAGCACGAATCGGCGAACCAGCCTGGGTGGGACCACGGCCGGCTCCTGTCCTCGATGGCGCGGTCAGTGCCCGGTCAACCCGGCGAGATAGCTCGCGGAGGCGGCGTACGCACGGTCGATACTGACCCCGACCTTAGTCCTGTCGCGGTACCGAAGCTGGGAGAGATCGGGCGGGCGCTGATCTCCGCCCGCAGGCAGGACATGTACCCGCACGTCGCTGGGCAGCGCCGACATCTCCTCGTGGAATCGATGCCTGCGGGCGATCTCGAAGGCGACCAGGCCTACCTCCCAGGGACGCCGGGGCACCTCCAGCGGACGCTCGATCCGCCCCACGTGCAGGACGTAGACAACGCTGGCCCCCAGGGCAACGGCCCGGCCGACCGGGATGGAATGGACCAGGCCGCCGTCGAAGTAGTGCTCGCCGTCGACCTCGACGGGCGGGAGCAGCCCGGGTACGGCGCACGAGGCCAGCACCGCAGGCACGAGCGGCCCGCTGCTGAACCAGCGCGCGCACGCGTGCTCGATGCTGGCCGCAACGCAGTGGAAGGGCAATTCGAGATCGGTGAAATCATTCCCCGGAAGCACATCGTCCAGCATGTGGCGCAGCGGCTCGATCGAATGCAGGTGCGTGCCCGAACGCGCCAGCCGCGCCGCCCGGCCCCACAGCGATTCGCTGAACGCCTGCCGCAAAGCACCGCCTTGCCATATCTCGCCCAGCCGTGCTGCGGCGCCCGCCGGGTCGGCGGCCACGAACGCGCCATTTATGGCGCCCACCGACGTGCCGACGATGACATCGGGCCGGATCCCGGCTTCTGACAGAGCCCGGAGCATGCCGACCTCGTTAGCGCCGAGCAGGCCCCCACCGCCGAGCACGAAAGCTGTCGTCACCCGCCACCCTCCTCCGGGTCAAGCTAATCAGACCCGCTGGCAGCGGCCGGGCCGCCCGGCGATCAGGCAGCGGCCGGCTGGACGAAGGTGAGCAGGGCCGGGGCCGTTACTCTGCGTGTGCCTCGAGGCGGGGGTGGTTTCGCCAGGCCGGCATCGTGGCCATGTAGTCGAGGGTCTGGCGCTCGAGTTCTTGCCTGGACGCGTCCGGGTTGCGCCGTGCTTGCCACGCGACCATCCGTGCGAACCGCTCGTCGAATCCCTGCAGGTTGCCCGTTTCGTCGGTGCAGTGGCTGCAGTACCGCCCAGTTTCGATGGGCATGCCGCAGCTTTCACAGGCCGGTGCGGTCGTCATGATGTTTCTCCTTTGGATTGCTCCGGCGGTGCCGGAGCTGGGGCGGCCAGGTCAACCAGGGCCTGGAGCCCGGTGATGAGTCCATCAGCCTGGGCGGGCGGCATCCGGGACATCGCGCGGGCCAGCAGGTCGGTGCCGAGCACCTCGCGGTCCCGGCGCAAGGCGTCGCGACCGTCTGGTGTCAGCCAGATCAGCGTCCGCCGCCGGTCAGCCGGGTCGCTTTCCCGCTCGAGCAGGCCCTGTCGCTCCAGGTGGCTGACGATCTCGCTGACGACCGACTGAGCCCGGCTCAGATGCGCGGCGGCCTCGCCGACGGTGAGGGGCCCAGCCATCGCCAGGTGCTCCAGCACGGCACGCGACGCGCCCGCCAGCTGGCCGCGCGGGCCGTCGCGACGATGAAACGTGAGGTACACGGCACGAAACAGCTCGGCGAACCGCTCGGCCCGCGCCCCCTCGGCGATCATCAGGCCAGCGTTCCGGGTGACATCTCCATCGTCAATCCCGATGGATCACCGCAGGGCCGATCCGAGCCGGGCATCTGGCTGGCCGGCGGGCCGGGTTACGGGTCGAGCGCTTCATCGAGCGGGACGAGTTGACGCTGCAGCCCGAAGATGGCGGCCTGGGTCCTGTCCGCGAGGCCGAGCTTGGCCAGGATGCTGGAGACGTGGCTCTTCACTGTTTCCTCGCTGACTGAAAGGGCCCGCGCTATCTCCCGGTTCGACCGCCCGCGGGCTACTTCCGTCAGCACGTCACGCTCCCTGGGCGTCAGGCGGCCGAGCGGGTCGGCGGCTGATCCTCGGCGCAGTTCCCTGAGCAGCCGCGCGGTAGCGGCAGGCTGCAGCACGCTCTCGCCCCGTGCCGCGGCGCGTACCGAGGCCACGACCTGGTCGACGTCGGCGGTCTTGGGCAGGTAGGAGAGCGCTCCGGCCCTGATGGCCTGGACGAGATGCGCGTCGTCCTGCGACGAGGTGAGAACGAGGACGCCCGATGCCAGCCCATCCGCCTGCAATGCCTTGAGCACGGCGATGCCGTCCAGGCCAGGCATGAAGAGATCGAGCAGCACCACATCGGGCCGCAGCGCGCGGACGGCTTCGAGCGCCGCGACGCCGTCGGCGGCCTCGCCGGCCACTTCGATGCCTGATTCCTGGGACAGCAGGAATCGGAGCCCCTGACGGACGATCTTGTGGTCGTCGGCGATCAGGACCCTGATCACCGCTGCCTACCGGGGAACGTGGCGGTCACGGCGGTGCCCTGGCCGCGGGCGCTCTCGATGGTCAGCACGCCGCCGTGCTCCCGGACGCGGTCCCGCATGGCACGCAGGCCGATGCCGCCGCCGTCATCGGTAACGTCGAACCCGCGGCCGTCATCGGTCACCTGCAGCATTATCTGATTCTCGTCCCCGTGCAGCCTGACCCGGACGGTGCCCGCCGCGGAGTGCTTCACCGCGTTGGCGATCGCCTCCTGGGTCACCCGCAGCACGGCATGTTCCAGTGCCGGCGAGAGGACGACCGGCTCCAGCTCGGCCTGCACCTCAACACCGAGGCGGTCACGGTAAGCCCGGCAGATCTCGGCGAGCGCGGCAGGCAGCCCGACCTCGTCCAGCGCCATCGGCCGCAGTTCGAGCAGCAGCGCCTGCATCTCCCGCATCGTCTCACCAGCGGTCCGTTCCATGGTCGCCACCTCAGGCAGGACGGGCGAACCGGACGGCAGGGCGCGGCGCAGACCGCCGGCGAGCACGCTCAGCGAGAACAGGTCCTGGGAAATGGAATCGTGCAGTTCCCTGGCGATCCGGGAACGCTCCTTGTGCCGCGCGTTCGCCGCCGCGAGCTTGCGCTCGGTCTCCAGCGAGGCGTGCAGCTGCTCGGCCATCCGGTTGAAGTTCTCCTCGAGCTGCGCGAGCTCGTCGTGGCCGGCCACGGGAATGCGCTGCTCGAAGGCCCCGCCCGCCACTTCCAGGGTGGACGCGGTCAGCCTGCTGAGCCTGCGGGTCAGCGGCCGGGTGCTGAGCAGCCCGAAGACGATCCCGACCGGGACGGAGAGCCCGAGGACAAGCAGGCCGGCCAGGATGAGCGGCCAGGAAACGCCAATCCCGCCCGAGCCCTTCGACGTTGGGGGAACTTCGACGTATACGTCCCCCAAGAGCTGCTGGCCGGGAGATTTTCCGCCCGCGCTCGCCGCCGCCGTGCCCTTGGGCGAGGCACCGCCCGCCTCGATGGGAGCCGCGCCCCAGACCGCCTTGCCCGATGGAAGATACGCGATCCCCGATCCGCCCGCATGCGGCGCGAGCGACATGATCATGTTCGTCGGCCCGCCGGACTGGCCCACCGTGAAGCACGCCGGATATGACGTGGCGATGACCGTCCCGGCCGGCGAGACCACGACCGCGAACGACGCGGGCGCGAGCACGCAACCGGGGCCGGAAGTCTCGGGAATGCCGACGCCGCCGTACTTATCGGGCTGCGCAAATCCCGGCGTGAGGCTGACGGCTTGATCACCGAGAGCGGTCTTCGGCAGACCGCCCGTCCCGCCCGCCGTCGCCGCGAGTTTCGCGGCCAGCCCGGCCGCGGTGACCTGGGCGCGCGCCTGCAGTTCTTTGACCGGCAGCGGGTGAGCGGAACTGAGCGCCGCCACGCCGATGATCACGATCTCGGCGATGAGGACGGCACCAGCGGTGATCGCCACGTAGGAGGCGGTCATCTTGGCCTGCATGCCGTTGCGTCGCTTCATCCTCGAACGGTAAATCCGCTGGTCCGCCACGCACCACCCCATGCCGGGGGATCGCGGCTCACTCGAAAGTCGCAGCCGTATTCGCTCTTCGCCGCGATGCCCGCGCGTGGTCCCGGTGCGAGCGTCGAGCTTGCCCGTCCAGCCCGCCACCCCCGGCGGGCGGCAGGCAAGAAGGAGACGATCATGATACGCAAGCGACTCATCGCGTTCGCGGCGCCGCTCATCCTCGGCTCGGTGCTGACCGCATGCTCTGGCCCGGCCGGCCAGCATACGGCGGCCGGTGCGCCCGGACGCGAATCCGGCGCAACGCCGGATTCCAACACCGCCGCGATCGTGCAGTGCTACCGGGCGCACGGCGATCCGAGCTTCCCGGACCCCGTGTACGACCCGGGAGACGGGCGCTGGCACTTCGGCACCTCCCCCGGGAGCGCTCCGCAGAGCACACAGCAGGCGTGCCAGCATCTCTTCCCGGCCACCTCCCCGTCGCCCCCGGTCCCGCAGGCCCAGTTCCGGAAGCTCGTCCAGCTCGCCGGGTGCATCCGTCAGCACGGTGTGCCTAGCTGGCCCGACCCGAACCCTCAGGGTGAATTCCCGCTCCCGCAGGCGCTGATGCAGAAGTCACCGGCCGAGCAGCACGCGCGTACGGCATGCCAGCGTTATGCGCCGAGCGGAGGCATCAATGTCGTCGCGGCCCCGTAAAGCCGGCCGGCCAGGCTCCCGGGCGGGCTGGCTGGTTCCGGCCGGCGTCGTGCTGGCCACCGCCGCGGCCGGGTTCACCATCCGTGGCTTCTGGCCCATGACGCCGAGTTCGGCGGCATCGCCGTCGGCGTCCGCTGTGCCGGTCAGCACGGGCCGGGTGGTGCGGACCGACGTCGCCGAGCGTCAGGTCGTGCCCGGCACCCTCGGCTACCGGGGGACGTTCAGCGTGTCGAACGAGCTGCCAGCCGGGATCGTCACCTGGCTGCCGGCCGCCGGGCAGGTCATCCGCCGTGGCCAGGCCCTCTACCGGATAGACGGCCAGAGCGTGACGCTGCTCTACGGATCGATCCCCGCATGGCGGCCGTTCCAGCCCGGCATGACTCCCGGAGCGGACGTCCGCGAGCTCGACGTGAACCTGATCGCCCTCGGGTTTGACCCTGATCGCCAGATTTCGGCCGGTGATCAGTTCGGCTGGGCCACGGTGGCGGCGATCGAGCTGTGGCAGCGGGCCCATGGTGTGCCGGAAACCGGGAGCATCCCGCTCGGTGAGGTGGCCTTCCTGCCCGCACCGCTTCTGGTCAGCGCCGAATCCGCATCGATTGGGGGACCGGTCGGCGCCGGGACCGCGGTGCTCGGCGGTACGTCGACCACGCCTTCCGTCCTGGTCTCACTCACGCCGGGCGGCCCGGCGGCCCGGCCTGGTGATTCTGTGCTCGTCACGCTGCCTGATGGAACCAGCACGGTGCCGGGCACGGTAACGTCGGTGGGCCGCGTCGCCACGGTCTCCGCGCCGAGCGCGGCCGCCGCGCCGGGAACGGGGAGCAGCCAGAGCTCGGGCAGCACGCAGACGCCGCAGATCCCGGTGACGATCGGCCTGGGCCGCAGCATCGACTCCGGCCTTGACCAAGCCCCCGTGCAGGTGACCATTACCGAAGCCGAAGATCGCGGGGTGCTCGCGGTACCGGTGACCGCGCTGCTCGCGCGGCCTGACGGGACCTACGCGGTGCGGACCGCGGGGAACCCGTCGCGCCTTATCCGGGTGACCACAGGACTGTTCGATGACGCCGCCGGCCTGGTCGAGGTGACGGGGAAGGCCCTGGCGGCCGGCCTGACCATCGAGGTGGCGCAGGGATGAACGCGCAGCCGGTCCTTGAGCTTGCTGACGTGCGCAGGACCTATCCGGGCTCACCGCCCGTGGATTCGGTGGCAGGAGTTTCGCTCGCGGTGTTTCCCGGCGAGCTGCTGGCCGTGGTCGGCCCTTCCGGGTCGGGCAAGAGCACGCTGGTGCACCTGATGGCCGCGCTTGAACGGCCGACCTCAGGAACGGTCCGGGTGGCCGGCCATGATGTCGGCCGGCTGTCCGACGGCGAATTGTCGGGCCTGCGCGCCCACCATCTCGGCGTGATCTTCCAGCAGTTCTTCCTGCTCGATGCGCTCTCGGCGGTGCAGAACGTGGCGGCGGGACTGCTGTATTGCGGGATCGCCGCGCGGCAGCGGCAGGAGCGGGCGATCGATGCGCTGCACCTGGTCGGCCTGGGCCACCGGCTCAGCCACCGGCCCGGCCAGCTCTCCGGTGGCGAGCAGCAGCGCGTCGCCATCGCGCGCGCCCTGGTCGGCCGGCCGGCCGTGATGCTCGCCGACGAGCCGACCGGGAACCTGGACCAGGCCACGGGCCGGGAGATCGTGGCGCTGCTCAGGGAGCTGAACGCGGCCGAGGGGACAGCCCTGGTGGTCATCACGCACGATCAGGCAGTCGCCTCCGCGATGGACCGGCAGGTTGAGCTGCGGGATGGCCGGATCGTCGCGGAGCGGCGAAACCAGCCTGCCGCGGAGCAGCGGAACCCGGTGACCCTGGAAAGGCCGGCCCGGTGAGCGTCCCGCCCGCGACGGGCCTGCGCGCATCGCGGCTGCTGGCCGCCGATGTCCTCCGCACCGGCACCGTCGGGCTGCGCACCCGCCGGGCCCGGGCCATGCTCTCCGCGCTCGGGATCGCCATCGGCATCGCCGCCCTGGTCTCGGTGCTCGGCATCACCTCATCGAGCGAATCGGCGCTGCTCGCCGAGATCGACCAGCTGGGCACGAACCTGCTTACCGTCGCGAATGGCCAGACCATCGGCGGGCAGGAAGCCGAGCTTCCCTCGTATGCGACGGCCATGATCCGGCGGGTGCCCGGGGTGACCGGCGTTGCGCCCACCGCCCTGCTGGCCGGGGCGAGGGTCTACCGGACCGACAAGGTCCCGGCCTACGACACGGGCGGGCTCGGGGTGCGGGCCGCGGATCCGTCGCTGCTCCGCACGCTTGGCGCGAGCGTCAGGCAGGGCACGTTCCTCAACGGGGCGACGGAGCATTTCCCGGTCACCGTTCTGGGCTTCCAGGCCGCCCAGAGCCTTGGCCTCTCCAGCCTGCGGCAGCCGGTCCGCGTGTTCATCGGCGGGCAGTGGTTCGCTGTCGCCGGGATACTCAACCCGCTGCCGTTCGCGCCGGAGATCGACCGCAGCGCCCTGGTCGGATTCGGTGTGGCGGCCACGCTGCTCGGCTATGACGGGCATCCGGGCCACATTTACGTCCGCACGGACGTCGCCAGGACAACGCAGGTGGCGGCGTTGCTCGGGCGGTCGGCGGCGCCGGAAACCCCGGGCAGTGTGGCGGTAAGCCAGCCGTCGGCCGCGCTCACCTCCCGCGTCGCGGTGGTCAGCGCGGGCGCCACGCTGTTCCTCGGGCTCGGCATCGTGGCGCTACTGGTCGGCGGGATCGGCATCGCCAACGTTATGGTGATCGCGGTGCTTGAGCGCCGCACCGAGATCGGCCTGCGCCGTGCGCTCGGCGCGCGCCGGAGTCATATCGCGGCGCAGTTCCTGACCGAGTCGGTCCTGCTCAGCGGGCTCGGTGGGGCCGCGGGCCTGCTGCTCGGCGCGGCCGTCACGGCAGCGACTGCGAAAGCGCAGCACTGGGGGCTGCTCATCCCGCCTGAGGCCCTGTGGGGCGGCCTGGGGCTGGCCATCGTCATCGGCAGCGGCGCCGGCGTCTACCCGGCCGCACGCGCAGCACGCATGTCACCCACCGAGGCCCTCCGCTCAGGCTGACGGCCCCGTCGCACGTTCAGCCGACCGTGGTGTCTCCGGTACCGTCATGCCCGGTCAGACGCGCCCGGCCGGAGGTGGTTGCGTCATCGCGGCATTTCCCTGGACGCCCTGGCCACGCCGATGCTCGGCCCGGACTGCCCTCTGTGCCAGGATCGCTGATCTCGGGCTAGGCAACGGGAGGAAGCAGTGAAGGTGCTGGAGCGTTTCGCCCTGACCGGCAAGAAAGCCCTGGTCACCGGTGGGAATCAGGGCCTGGGCAAAGCCTTCGCCGCCGCCCTGGCGCAGGCCGGTGCCCGGGTGGTCATCGTCGCGCGCGACGCCGACCGCAACGCGGCCGCCATCCGCGAACTGCGCGACCAGGGCCTCGACGTGTCCTCGATCGACGCCGACATCACCCACGACGCCGATGGGATCACCCAGCGGGCCATCGACGAGCTCAGCGGCCTGGACATTCTCGTCAACAACGCCGGTCTCTGCATCCACAACGAATCCTGGCAGGTGACTGACGACGAATGGGCGCAGGTGTTTGACCTGAATGTACGGGCGCTCTGGAAGTGCAGCGTCGCCGGCGGCCGTCAGATGGCCGGGTCGGGAGGGGGCTCGATCATCAACGTCGGCTCGATTTCGGGGATGATCGTCAATCGCCCGCAGTGGCAGCCCGCGTACAACGCGTCCAAGGCCGCGGTGCACCAGCTGACCAAGTCGCTGGCCGCGGAATGGGCCGGGGTGGGTATCCGGGTCAACGCGGTCGCTCCCGGCTACGTGAAGACCGAGATGGCGCCGGTTGACCGCCCGGAGTTTCGCCGGCACTGGATCGAGGACACCCCGCAGCAGCGGTACGCGCTGCCGGAGGAGATCGCACCGAGCGTCGTGTTCCTGGCCAGCCCCGCCTCATCGTTCATCACCGGGTCGGTGCTGGTCATCGACGGCGGCTACACGCTCTGGTGACCGGCCAGCGCCGCGCAGAGCCGGGCGAGGGCTGTGGTGAATGCGTGCTCGGGCGGCCGCCCGTAACCGATCACCAGGGCCGGCCCGTGCTGGCCCGGGACGTGCTGGCCCGCGGCGCTGTAGCTGCCGAGCCCCTCGATGGCGAGCCCACGGCGGGCGGCGCGCGCGATGACGTCCTCCTCGCTGTCCGGGCCGGCCAGTTCCACCAGCGCGTGCAGGCCGGCGGCGATCCCGGTGACGCGGACGTGCGGCGCCTGCCGCCGCAACGCGGCAGCCAGCCGGTCCCGGCGCCGCCGGTAGGCCAGCCGGGCGAGCCGGATCTGCCGGTCGTAGGCACCTGAGCTGATGAATTCGGCCAGCGTAAGCTGGTCGAGGCTGCTGGTGAGGCAGCCAGCTGACTCCTTCGCCGTGATGACCTCGTCGAGGAGAGGCGCGGGCAGCACCAGCCAGCCGAGCCGCAGCCCGGGCATCAGGCTCTTGCTGGCCGTGCCGGCGTAGACCATGTGCTCCGGCGCGAGCGCCTGCATGGCTCCCACCGGCTGGCGGTCATAGCGGAACTCCCCGTCATAGTCGTCCTCGATCACCAGTCCGGCCGTATCAACGACCCATTCCACGATGGCTCTGCGCCGCTGCGGCTGCAGGGTCACGCCCAGCGGGAACTGGTGGGCCGGCGTCAGCAGGACGGCGTCCGCGGCGCCCAGGCCGTCGGGGACCGCGCCGCCCGCGTCCACGGGCAGCGACACCGGGCGAAGCCCGTGGGCCTCGGCCAGATGACGGTGGGCTGGATGGCCGCTGGCTTCCATGGCGATGGTTCTCGCCCCGCGTTCCCTGAGCACCTGGCAGAGCAGGGCCAGCCCCTGCGCGAACCCCGCGCAGACCACGATGCGCCCGGGGCTGACGGTGACGCCCCGGGCCCGCGCGAGGTAGTCAGCCAGCGCCATCCGAAGCTGCGGGAGACCGCGCGGGTCGGGGTAGCCCAGGACGTGATCCGGAACGGCGCTGAGCGTTTTGCGGGCCGCCGTCAGCCACGCCCGGCGCGGGAACGCGGACAGGTCGGGAACGCCCGGGCGCAGGTCGTAGCGGGGATGCACGACGTCAGGCTGGGAAACGCCGGGCGACTCGGGGGTAGCGACCCGGTGCTGGGTCACCCACGTGCCGGAACCGGTCCGCGCGGCCAGCCAGCCCTCCGCGGCCAGTTGCCCGTAGGCGTCGGCGACCGTGTTGCGGGCGATTCCCAGATCCGCCGCGAGAGCGCGGGAAGACGGCAGCCGCGCGCCCGGCGGCAGCCGGCCCGCCTGCACCGCGTCCCGCAGCGCGGCTTCCAGCCCGGCCCGCACCCGGGAGCCGGCCAGCTCGAGATGCAGGTCGCCTCCCTGATTGGCCCAAGTTTTTGCCACAGATATGGATCTTACCTTGGGCCGCTCAGGACCGTAGCGTGAGGTCTATGACAGCGACCGACACCACCCAGCAGATCCCTGTCCGCCTCGACTTCGATTCCATCGCACCCGGCTTCTCCCGGGCGATGGCCCACCTTGACCAGGCCGCCACCAAGGAACTCGACCGAGCCGGCTTCGACCCACAGCTCCGTGAGCTGGTACGGATCCGGGCCTCGCAGCTGAACGGATGCGCGTACTGCATCGACATGCACACCAAGGACGCCCGGGCGATCGGCGAGACCGAGCAGCGCATCTACGCGCTCCCGGCCTGGCCGGAGGCACCATACTTCACCAGCCGTGAGCGTGCCGCGCTCGCCTTCACCGAGGCCGTGACGCTGCTGGCCGACGCACATGTCCCGGCGCAGGCGTACCAGGACGTCGCGGCGGAGTTCAGCCAGGAGGAAATCGCGGCCCTGGTCAGCCTGATCGTGACCATCAATGCCTGGAACGCGATCGGCGTGAGCACGCGCGCCTGGGTCCCCGGCTCCTACCAGCCCTGACCGGTCACCAGGTTTAGGCTCCTGGCGTGCGGATGAGTGATGCGACAGACGGTTTCCGGCTCGCCTATGACCGGCACGGGGAGGGGCTGCCGGTCGTGCTCCTGCATGGCTGGCCCGGGGACCGGGGTGACTACCGCGCGGTGGTCCCCCTGCTGACCGGGCATGACGTTGTCGTTCCCGACCTGCGCGGGTTCGGCGAGTCAGACAAGCATCTGCTCGACTCGGCAGCCGCATACTCGGCCGCTGCCCAGGCCCGCAGCGTTGTCGCCCTGATCGAGGAACTCGGCCTGCGCGATGTGGTGATCGCGGGATACGACATTGGCAGCCGCATCGGCCAGGCGGTCGCGGCCGACCGCCCCGATCTGCTCCGCGGCCTGGTCGTCGCCCCGCCGCTGCCGGGCATCGGCGCACGGATCCTCGAACCCGCCGCTCAGCGCGAGTTCTGGTACCAGGCATTCCACCAGCTCGCCCTGGCGGAACAGCTGATCGACGGCCAGCCTGACGCGGTACGCGGCTACCTGGCGCACTTCTGGGCGCACTGGTCAGGGCCCTCGTTCGAGCTCGCGGAGACAGACCTCGACCGTCTCACCGCGCATTACGCCGCGCCGGGGGCGTTCACCGCCTCTATCGGGTGGTACCGGGCCGGCGCGGGCTCGGTGGCCCGGTCACTGGCCGAGCAGCCGCCGCCGCGGGCAGGAAGGGTGCACGTCCCGACGACGGTGCTGTGGCCGGAACACGACCCACTCTTCCCGCCCGCCTGGTCGGACCGGCTCGACGACTTCTTCGACACCCTGCGGCTGCGGCCGCTGCCGTCGGCCGGTCACTTCTCGCCGCTGGAGGCGCCAGGGGCGTTCGCGGAAGAGATCAGGGCCTCGGCGGGCTGACGGCGGTTGCCACCGGCGCCGGCGCTCCGAGCCACGGGCGTTGCTCAGACCCGCGCGGTGTCCTTACGGAAGCGCCATGTCGCGCCGCCGGCGAAGATGGCTAGCCAGACGATGGCGTTCGCCACCCACGCCACGTGGATGCCGACACCTAGCAGCGGAGCGTGTACGAGCTGGTTCAGGCCGTAGAGCGGAGTGAACTCGGCAATCGTCTGGAGCACGTGCGGGAACTGGCTCAGCGGGATGAAGAGGCCGCCACCGAAGGAGAACAGCACGAGCGCGAACGACAGGATCTGCATGACGTTCTCAGTGGGCAGCAGATAGCCCATGAACAGGCCGAACGCCGCGAAGACCAGCGAGCCGACCCAGACGCACAGCCCGGTCACCAGCCAGAGGTAGCCCGGCATCGAGGGCTTGCCGGTCAGCATCCCCACGACATAGACCGCCACGACTGAGCCGAGCCCGAGCACCAGTGCGGTGAGCATCTTGATGGCGATGTAGGCCACTGGTGCCAGCGGGGTCAGCCGCAACTGGCGGCTCCAGCCCGCAGCGCGCTCGATCGAGACCATCGCCCCGCCGCTGGTCGTGGCCAGGATCCCGCCGTAGAGCGCCATGCTGATCATGATGAACGCGGAGACGTTGCCGTGGCCGTCGCGCTGGTTGGCGTACTGACTGTTCAGACCGAAGATCAGGAAAAACACGACCGGCAGCACCATCGTGAACAGCAGGGTGCGCCGGTTACGCAGCATCCGCCGGATCTCCAGGGCCAGGACGGTGACATTGAATCCGCCCAGGCCCGGAGCCCGGCGGGTGGTCAGGTCGGGCGCTGGAAGCGACTGGGTGCTCATCGTGATGCTCCTGTGTGACTGCCGTCGATGTTGTTGTCGTCGCTGGTCAGGGCAATGAAGGCGTCTTCAAGGCCGCGGGTGTTGATCTCGAGGTCCTTGGCCTGCGTGCTGGTGAGCAGGTACCTGGCCACCGCATCGCTGTCGCTGGAGTGGATCAGCACGGTGTCGCCGCGTACCTCGACGCTGTCCGCTCCGGGTATCGCGGCCAGTGTCGCCTGGTCGGCGCCGGGCAGGGTGGCACGCACCGTCCGCCCGGCCGCCAGCGCCTTGACCTCCGACGACGTGCCGTCGGCCACGATCTGGCCGTGGCGCAGCAGGATGATGCGGTCGGCGTAGGCGTCGGCCTCCTCGAGGTAGTGCGTGGCGAAGAGCACGGTCCGCCCCATGGCCGCGTCCTGCCGGATCGCCCCCCAGAAGCTGCGGCGGCCCTCCACGTCCATGCCGGTCGTGGGCTCGTCGAGGATGAGCAGTTCCGGATCGGACAGCAGGGCCATGGCGAAGCGCAGCCGCTGCTGCTCACCACCGGAGCACTTGCCGACCCGGCGATCCGCGATGCCGCTGATGCCAGCCCGCTTCAGGACCTCCCCGACCGGCGTGGAATGCGCGAACAGGCTGGCGGTGTACTGGGCGGTCTCGGCGACGGTGAGGTCCTTGAGCAGGCCGCCGGTCTGCATCACGGCGGAGACCAGCCCCCGCGTGATGGCCTGCCGGGGCTGCATGCCGAACACCGACACCTCGCCGGAGGTGGGCCGGGACAGCCCCAGGATGATGTCAATCGTCGATGTCTTGCCCGCCCCGTTGGGGCCGAGGAACGCGACGATCTCCCCCGAAGCAATGTCCAGGTCAATGCCCTTCACCGCTTCAACGGAGCCGAAGTTCTTGTGCACCCCCCGCAAGCCGATCGCCAGGGGCTGGCCGTTGCCGACCCGGCCCGGTCCCCGCCCATACCCCACATTTGTCATTGTCATGGGCCAATGGTCGCACCGAAAAAAGGCTCACCGCCCGGATGGCTGTCACGAGACGCCCATGACAACCGTCATGGGACCGGGCGGTCTTTCTTCGGTAGCTTGCTGACCACAGGAGGTCATAGCGTCACCTCCGTGACACCCATGATCGCCGGAAACGCAGGTGCGGTTGGCGGCCGGGGTGGTTAGCGTGGCGGCATGGTGACCATTGGCCAGGTTCTCGCGTTCGCGGTCGCGTCGTTCATCCTGATCGTGATTCCCGGTCCCAGCGTCCTGTTCGTGATCGGGCGCGCGCTGGCGCATGGCCGCCGCACCGCCCTGGCGACGGTCGTGGGCAATGCCGCCGGCGTGTACGTGGTCGCCGCCTGCGTGGCGTTTGGCCTCGGCCCGCTGGTGCAGCGCTCGGCGCTGCTGTTCACGGTGGTGAAGCTGGCCGGTGCGGGCTACCTGGTCTGGCTCGGCGTCAAGGCGATCAGGCAGCGCGGCTCGCTGCAGGACGTCCTGGCCCAGGCCGACCCGCTGGCCGGCCGGCGACGGGCGCTGCGGGAGGGCTTCGTCGTCGGGGTGGCCAACCCGAAGGTGGTGATCCTCTTCGCGGCGGTGCTCCCTCAGTTCGTGGACCGCCCGGCCGGGCATGTGCAGGTCCAGATGCTCCTGCTGAGCCTGGTGTCGTTCGCGATCGCGCTGGCGTCCGACAGCGTATGGGGCCTGGCCGCGAGCGCCGTGCGGTCCTGGTTCGCCGGGTCACCGCGCCGGCTCGCGCTGGTGGGCGGCGCGGGCGGCCTCGCCATGATCGGCTTGGGCGTCACCGTGGCCGTCACCGGCCGCAAGGACTGAGAGGGCCGGGTGCCCGCGCCTGGGCAGCCGGCGCGGGCCCATGGTCAGGGAATCGACCACTGCTGGTTGGTGCCGCCGTCGCAGGTCCAGATGTCCAGCTGGGTGCCCTGTGCCGTATTGAATCCAGGATCATCGAGGCACTTGCCGGACACCGGGTTCACCAGCATGCCGTTGACCGGCAGCCACTGCTGGTTCCCGCCACCGGTGCAGCTCCATTCTTCGACGAGGGTGCCGTTGGCGGTGCCGGCGCCGGTGATGTCCATGCACTTGCCGTTGATGCCGATCGTGCCGTTGCTTTCGATGGTCCAGTTCTGCGCGGCGCCGCCGTTGCACCCCCACATCTGCACCTTCGTTCCGTTGGAGCTGGAATTGGCGTTGTCGTCCACGCAGTCGCTGGTGTTGTCGCCCGCGACGATCGGGCCGGTCGGTGGGGTGGAGCCGGCCGGCGTGACGGACAGGTTGTCGAACTGGTCGGTCTGGTAGCCGGAGGTACCGAGCCCGGCCATGCCCGAGTGATAGGTGCTGTCGGTCACGCTGCCGACGGTCGTCCCGTCGATGGCCGCGCTGATGGCCGTGCCGTTGAAGGTCAGCGCCATGTGGTGCCAGGTGCCGGTGCCGGGCGCGGCCACCGTGCCGCTGGCCAGCGTGGTGAGCGTGTCGCTGGTGTTGTTGCGCACGATCGACCAGGCACCGGTGTTGCTGAGCTGCAGGTAATACTCGTTGATGCCGGCCACGCCGAAGGGGTGCTGGGTGCCGACGCGGCCCAGCAGCTGCACCGCGCCTGCCTGCTCCATCAGGGCGTCAGCGGAGACCGTGTAGTTGCTCCAGCTCAGGTTGCCGCCGATGGTGTAGGGGTTCGAGTTGCCATCCCATTCGATCGGCTGGACCGGCGCCTGCTGCTGGACGCACCGCCCGGACCGTCCTCCGGTGCACGGCTCGACCTCGAAGGCGCCCTGCTGCTGCGCCAGGTAACGCGGCTGCTGGTCGACGGCGTCGCTGTCGAAGGTGTCGGAGTAGGGCAGCGCCAGGGTGCTCTGGGACGGGCTCGCTGCGGTGCCCTTGCCCTGGCCGGTGGTGGTGGTCAGCGAGTAGATGTAGCCCGGCTGCACCGTCAGCGAGTAGGCGCCATTGGACGGCGTGATGCTGGCCTGCTGGACGAAGGTGTTGGCGGCGGTCGGGGTGTTCACGTTGGTGGCCCACACGTGCACGGTGCCGGTGGACAGGCCTCCGGACACGGACACGTTGACGGTCTGCGCCGCGGCGGCGGTGGTGGTCTCGATGATCGTCGAGTAGTCGGTGCCATTGGTGGACTTCAGCGAGACATAGCTGCCGTTGGACTCGCTGCCGCCGAGGTAGCCAGAGCCCGAGTTGAGGAACTGCCAGCCCGGCTGGGTGAACTGGGTGACCTGGGCGGTGGCCCACAGGCTCTCCCCGACGCTGTACGCGCCCGACCATGGCTGGTTGGCCTGGATCAGCCCGACGGTGTTGTAGGGCAGGTTCGGGTAGATGGCAGCGATTATCGGCCAGTTGATGTACGCGGTCAGGTCCGCGTCGGTGTAGCCGCGGGTGATGGAGCGGATCAGCGCGGGCGCGCCCGAATTCATGTCCTCCGAGCCGTTCTCACTCGCCCACAGCGGCTTGCCGGTGCCGATGGCCGTGGAGTTCGCCGCGCAGCTCGTGGCCGCGCTCAGGTATCCGCACGGATAATGCACGCCGATGACTGAGACGGCCTGGGCGAAGGTGGAGTTGGAAGCGATGTCAGTGGCAATGCCCCAGCCGCTGTCGGCGCCGACTATCTGCACGGCCGAGTAGCCGTCGGCGTTGAGCGTGGACCGCAGTTGCTCATACCAGGAGATGACATAGTTGCGTTCGTTCCAGCCGCCGAGGTAGCTGATGGTCAGGCCGTGCGACTTGGCGCAGTTCAGCCAGTTCACCAGGTAGTTGATCGTGCCAGTGGACCAGAAGCCGCCGCTGATCCAGCCGGGCGCGCCCCAGGCCAGGCCGTAGAACTTGATGTTCGGGTTGCGCGCCTTGGCCTGCTCCATCAGCGACCACTCGTAACCGGTGTTGCAGTTCACGGCCGACGCGGTGTGCATGTGGCTGGACTCGGAGCCGTCCGTGGAGTTGGTGTCGCCGCCGATCTCCACCTTGAGGATCTGCAGGTCGGCGCCATAGCCGGGCGTGAACAGGTAATCCAGGATCTGCTGCTGCTGCGCGGCCGGGTAGTCGGACAGCAGCCGCGAGTTGCCTCCCCCGCCGCTGATCGCGCCGATCCCGCCGAAGGTGCGGCCGGCGCTCGTGCCGTTCACGGTGATAGCGGTCGCCGCCGCGGCAGGCTGCACCGGGACAGCCGCCAGGGCGCAGGCCGAGCCGAGCACGACCGCCGCGGTCGCAGCGGTCAGGCGCCGTGCGGTCAGAAGCCGTCCGGTCAGGCGCCGCCCGGTCAGAAGCCGTCCGGTCAGAAGCCGCGCGGTGAGATGCCGTAAGCCTGCGCGCTGGATCACGATAACGTGGCTCCCTTTCGTGCGCCATCGTCCGCCGGCGGGTGATCAACCGTCGGGACGTGCGCTGATCGGCTCTGATCGAAAGTGGTCGATACTGTTCGGGCTGCTCACATTGAGCCACGGCGCCCAGGCTTCGTCAAGATGCACGCCTGCCGTCGCCGGCGGCTTCCGTGGGCGGGCTTCCGTGGGCGGGCTTCCGTGGGCGGCACTATCAACGTTCCCGGGCGGGGAGCTATCGGCCTTTATCACAGTTTTTGCCGGCGAGTTGGCCATTCCCGCGTTCCCCTGCGCCCCCACTCGCGTCCCCGTAAGTTCCCCGAGGACAGGCGTTCCCCGGCCACCTGACGTCAGTTTGGCGCCAGCTCGCCGGGTGAACGCGAAGCCTCGCGGTCAGGAGCGTGATGCCCGCAGCACCCCGTCATTCCAAGCCCAAGACACCCGCCACCAGGCTCAAGACACCCGCCATCAGGCTCAAGACTCCCGCCACCAGGCTGGGGGTACCAGTATCGGCCGCAGCAGCGCTCGCAGGCGTGGCTGCGGCCTTCGTGTTCCTGCCCGGCGGCCCCGCAGCCGCCAAGCCCTCTCATTACAGGAATACGGTGACGACTGCGGCGGCAGGTCTCACCAGCGACGAGGTGACGATCGACGTTCGTCGCCAGGTCGCGTCCCGCATGGCCCGTGAGGCCGCGAACGCGACCCGGACCAAGTACCTCGCCGCGCTGGCAGCCGCCCGGCTCGCCCAGCAGCACGCAGCGCAGCAGCGGGCAGCGGCGCAGCAGGCAGCGGCGCAGCAGGCAGCGGCGCAGCCGAGCCCGAGCCAGGCGGCCCAGCCATCCAGCAGCGGCGGGAACGCCGCCAGTTCATCGCTCGGCATCTGCATCCGCAAGGCCGAAGAGGGCGGCAGCTATGCCTGGGGACCCGGTAACGGCGGTGGGGCTTACCAGTTCGTGCTAGGCACCTGGGAAAAGTATGGCGGCGCGGCCAGCGAATACGGCGTCGCCGGCTCCGCTTACCAGGATCAGATATTCGACAACGCCATCGCCGCAGGTGGCGCGTCGAACTGGACGAATTACGACGGGTGCTGACGATGCACTGCCTTCCCGCGGCGCCGATGGGAGGCTCAGGACGGCAGTGACTCGCGGTGGTGCGGCGCGGCCCAGTCCAGAATCGGCCCGGCAGGCACGATCCGCAGCGGGTTGATCTGCGGGTGGGTGCCGTAGTAGTGGCGCTTGATGTGGTCGAAGTTGGTGGTCTGGCCGAAGGCCGGCTGCTGGTAGAGGTCGCGGGCGTAGCCCCACAGGTTCGGGTAGTCGACGAGGCGGCGCAGGTTCGCCTTGAAGTGGGTGACGTACACGGCGTCGAAGCGGGCCAGGGTCACCCACAGCCGGACGTCCGCCTCGGTGATCTGCCCGCCGAACAGGTAACGGCGGCCGGCCAGCCGCTCCTCTAGGTCTTCGAGGGTGGCGAAAAGGTCGGCCACCGCGGCGGCGTAGGCCGACTGCGAGGTGGCGAACCCGCAGCGGTACACCCCGTTGTTGACGGTCGCATAGACCCGCTCGTTCATCGCGTCGATCTCCGCGCGCCGCGCGGCCGGGTAGAGGTCGACGCCCGGGTTCGCCCACTGGCCGAACTCGGTGGCCAGGTTGATCGTGATGTCCGGGAAGTTGTTGGAAACGATCCGCCCGGTCTCCCGGTCCCAGAGCACCGGCACCGACACGTGCCCGTCGTAACCGGGTTCAGTGGCCTCATACGCCTCGCGCAGCAGCGTGAAGCCGTTCACCGGATCCGCCGTGTAGCCCGGGCCCTCGCGGAACGCCCAGCCGCGGCCGTCCCGGATCGGGTCGACCACGGACAGCGTGACCACGTCCTCCAGGCCGAGCAGGCGGCGCACGATCACGGCGCGGTGCGCCCACGGGCAGGCCAGCGAGACGTACAGGTGGTAGCGGCCGGGCTCGGCGAGATAGCCACTGGACCCGTCCGCGGTGACCCGATCCTGAAAGCGATAGAGCGGGCGGACGAACGCCCCGTCCGGCCGGGTGGGGGCCTTGACCATGTAGTCGCCGTACTCAGTGAAATCCACCGGGCTGGCCACAGCGGCAATACTCGTCACCGGCTCACTCCTCCGCGCACGAAGACCTGGCTTCTTACCAGTTTTACCGCCAACGACACCAATGTCACTCCGGTGCCGCCCCCCGTGACACCCGTCCCGCGACCGCCTTCCCGTTGTCAGCCACCCGCCCGACGCTATACCGCTGCCCGGCCCGGGCCCAGGTCCCGGGCCGGGAACGACACCGGAGCGCCCTACCTCGGGCTCTTGGACGCCTTCGCCTGCGACCGGGCGGTCAGCCCGCTGCGGCGGACGCTGGCCGAGCGGGGCACACGGGCCGCCCGGGAATTGGCAGTCCGCGGGATCGCCCTGCTACGGCCGGGGACCGGCCGCCTGTCCGGGCCACCTACCGGCACCTTGTCCCGGGCCTGGGCTGGGACATCGGACGCGGTCGCCGTCACGCTCGGCCGGTCAGAAGCGGGTCCCCGGTCCGGGTGCCGGACGACAAGCCACAGCGGGGTCGCTGCGACGGCGAGGAACATCACCAGGCCGAGCGCGAGGCTCAGCCAGACCAAAAACGTCATTTCTGCCTCCGTTAAGTTTGCCCTGGACGCCAGCGCCGTGCACCCTCACGGGCGCAGCCCTCGCATCCGGGAAGTTCGACCGCCGAAAGCCGACTCCTGCGGTCGGCCGGCTACGAACGTGTCACTATGAGGATTCCCGTAAACTACCAATAGTAATCATATGATTACGATTTGTACTGCCAGCAGGTCACCCGCCAGCCCGCCCGGCAACGGCACCGACGTGGCTCTGGTGTCGTTCGGACGCGTTCGGCCGACCCCGTTGTGGCTCTGCTGTCGTCGCCGGGCGAGCTCAGTCGCCGGTGAGGAACAGCTCGATAACGGGGACGGCGACGTCGGGGCGCTGGACCGGCAGTTGCAGGGTCAGTGTTCCCGGCGGCTGGCCGCCGGGGCTGATGCCGTGCGCCGGCTGGCCGGGGTCCGGTACGTGCCGCTTGACCTCCGAGGCGTCGTGCAGGAATTGTGCGTACCGCACCCGTCCGGCCAGCCCGGGCAGGTGCAGGTGCCCGAACGGCCAGGCGAACACGTGCAGGTACAGCCGGTCGCCGCGCTGCGTGTAGCGGCAGTCGGCGGGCGGGCTGAAGGCACTGGGCCCGGCGCCGATGACCGACCGCTCGTGCAGGCGCATCCAGCGGCCGATGCCGCGCAGCGTCGCTATCGCCCGCTCGTCCATCTCGCCGCGGCCGTTGGGCCCCACGTTGAGCAGCAGGTTGCCGTCCTTGGACACGGTGTCGACGAGCATCCGGACCAGCAGGTCGACCGGCTTCCAGTCCAGGTTGTCGCGGTCATATCCCCAGCTGCCGTTGAGCGTCTGGCACGCCTCCCAGGCCACCGCCCGCCCATCCACCAGCATCGGCCCGGCTGGCTGGTACTGCTCGGGCGTACTGAAGTCGGCGGCGGCAGGCAGGTCGAGCCGGTCGTTGACCAGGATCCCGGGCTGCAGCCGCCGGACCAGATCCATCAGCTGCTGTGAGCCCCAGTCGTCGCGCCCCTTGCCGCCCCAGACACGCTCGCCGTAATGGACAAGATCGGGGTAGGAGAAGTCGAACCACATGGTGTCGATGTCGCCATAGCGAGTCAGCAACTCGGCGACCTGCCCATGCAGGAACTCCCGGTACCGCGCAATGTCCCGGCGGCCGGCCGCCTCAATGAACTGCCGGTCGTCACGGCGGGGATGCAGTCCGTCGACCGGGAAGTCGGGGTGATGCCAATCGACCAGGGAGTGGTAGAAGCCGATGCCGAGGCCACGGGCGCGGAATGCGCTCACGAGCGGACCGACCAGATCCTTCCCCAACGGAGTATGGGCCACTGTGTAATCCGACAGCGCGGAGTCCCAGAGGGCGAATCCCTCATGATGCTTGGTGGTCAGCACCATGTAGCGCATGCCGGCGTTTTTCGCCTCGTCCGCCCACCGGGCAGGATCGTGCAGGTCGGGGTCGAAATGCTCGAAGTACGCGCGGTACTCGTCGTCGGTCAGGCGCTCGGTGTTCTTAACCCATTCGTGCCGCGCGGCCAGTGAGTACAGGCCCCAGTGCAGGAAAAGGCCGAACCGCCGCCGCCGGAAATCAGCCAGCCCCTGTTCCCGCAGATCCTGTTCGGCCAGGTCGTGTTCGGCCAGGTCGTGTTCGGCTAGATCGTGGTCGCGCACATCGTGGTCGCGCACGTCATGTGCTTGCGGATCTGTCACGACGAATCAGGCCCGCGGGCCGGCGATGTCGTCGGATGTCAGCGGCTCCGGCCCGAACGGGCCGGTCCGGGCGATCCTCATGATTCCGCCACCTCCTGCATCCAGCCGGTATCCGGCACGGGTCCGGCGAGCCAGCCGGCCGCCGACCGGACGTGCCCGGCCGATCCCAGTCCCGCGACCACGGAGGCGACCGCCTGGTGCAGGAGCGGGAAGCGCAGTGCCGCCTGCGGCAGCGTGAGGCCGTGCTGCTCGCTGCGGCGCGCGAGCAGCCGGGCCCGCTCCAGCATGGGCGCGGACGCCGGCGCGTAGTTGAAATAGGCGTCATCCGGTGGCCACGCCCTGGCCAGCAGGCCGGAGTTGAACGGGCCTGCGGCCAGGACCGACACATTGCGGTCGGCACACGCCTCGAGCAGCGGCGCACCGCTGCGATCCGCCAGCGTCCACCGGCCGGCCAGCATCACCACGTCCAGGTCAGTCTCCCGGACCGCCCGCAGGGGCACCTGCCACTGATTCATGCCGAGGCCGACCGCCCCGATCACGCCCTGCTCGCGTAGCTCGATCAACGCGGGCAGCGCCTCGGTCACGGCCTGGTCCGCGTGGTCGTCCGGGTCGTGCACGAGGACAATGTCCACCCGGTCCAGGCCAAGTCGCAGCAAGCTGGCGTCAAGGCTGCGGCGCACGCCGTCCGCGCTGTAGTCGAGGACCCTGACCAGGTCGTCGGGCACCGCGAAGCCGCCGGCGCCGAGGTCCGAGCCGGTCGGCGCCGGGTTGGCCGCCAGCAGCCGGCCCACTTTCGTGGACAGCACGTACTCCTCGCGCGGCCTCCCCCGAAGGGCCTCGCCCAGGCGGCGCTCGGACATCCCGAGCCCATAGTGGGGCGCGGTGTCGAAGTAACGGATGCCCGCATCCCACGCCGCGTCCACGGCCCCCCGCGCCACGTCGGCGGACGAGGGCCGGAAGAGCCCTCCGATCGCCGCCCCGCCGAAGCCGAGTTCGGTGACGCTGAGCCCGGTGCGGCCAACCTGCCGCCGGTTCATGAGCACAAGCCCTGGCCGGAGCAGCGCGGCGTCCCAGGTGCCCGCGCGCCTCGCAGCCCGCTTCGCCACCACGACAAAACATCTGATGTATCTACACCGCGATCGTGGCACGTGCCGGGTACCCGCCACAAGCGGGTGCCGCAAACTCAACCGCCGGCTGCGTCTCCGGCCATCCCTGCCGCCGGTGGGATCGAACGCACCGGATCCTCGAGGCGGTGGGTAACCGCACACGGTCCCATCCGGCCCGGGCCCACCTCCCGGGCCAGACGGGACCGTGTGCGGCGGCCCGGACTCCGACCGCCGTGAGAACGCACCCCGGCCCCCGTGGGCGTGGCAGTCGCTCGCGGACAGTCGCGGCCGTTTCGCATGCGAAACGAGTCCGGGACCAAGTCTGTGCGCCCGGCGGCGCCGCAACGAGCATTCTGTTGCCTCTCGGACAAAGTCGGACGGATCGAGCATGAGGCGGCCCGGCGGATCCATTGCGCCGGTACCGATTCAGGCAACATTGTGAACGCACGGGGACATCCGGGAGTCATCAAGACAGGGGCCGGCGGGCGCGCCACGCAAACGGGGCGGAAAGGCGTAGCCGGCGGGATTCCGGAATGAGCCAGGCCAGGGGGACCAATGGCTGATGATCCGCACAACCTTGACGAAGAGCCGCACAACCTTGACGAAGAGCCGCGCGACTTTGACGAAGACCCGGCCGAAGGCATCGGCGGCCCGGCGGATCGGGACGAGCAACCCGACCCCCGGCGCGTCGCCACCCAGCAGGACTTCGGCCGTGAACTCACCCGGAGCAGGCAGCGCGCCGGGCTGAGCGTCCGGGAGGTCGCGAAGGCGGCCGGGATTCCGACCAGCACGGCCGGCGACTACTTTTCCGGCCGCCACCTGCCGCCGCCGACCCAGCCGGAGTCGCTGCCCAGGATCCTCGCCGCCTGCGGCGAAACCGACCCAGCGCGGCTGCGCGAGTGGGGCCGCGCGCTGGCCCGGGCCCGCAGGACACCGGGCCGCCGGGCCGCCGGCACCACCGCGCCCTACCGGGGCCTGGCGAGCTTCGAGCCGGAGGATGCCGAGTGGTTCTTCGGCCGTGAGGAGCTCACCCGGCACCTGCTGATCCGTGCGACCGCTGACCCCGGCAGCATTCCCGGCTCCGGCGCTGCGGCCGGGGTTCCGCTGGTGGTGATCGGATCCTCCGGCTCGGGCAAGTCCTCGCTGCTGCGCGCCGGGCTGATCCCCGGCCTGCTCACCGGCGATGCCCCGGGACCGCTGGCGCTGTTCACCCCGGGCGCCGCCCCGCTGACCGAACTGGCCAGGCAGCTGGCCGGGGCCATCGCGGCGGCCGAACCCGGAGCACCTTCCGGGACGGCCGCCAGCGAGATTGAGGCGGCCCTGAGATCTGATCCCGCCGGTTTCGCGCGCCTGACCAGCCGCATCACCGTAGCCGGGCCGCCGGGCGAAGCGGGCCGGATCAGGCCGGTCATCGTCGTGGACCAGTTCGAGGAGGTGTTCACCACCTGCCCGGACTCCGGCGAGCGGCAGGCCTTCATCACGGCCCTGTGCGCGCTCTCCGGTCCGGCCGTGGTCGTGCTGGCCCTGCGCGCCGATTTCTACGATCGCGCGCTGCGCCACCCCGGCCTGTCCCGGGCGCTCCAGGAACGGCAGGTTGTCGTCGGGCCGATGACCTGGGACCAGGTGCGCCGGGCCATCGTGGAGCCGGCCCGCAAGGCCCGGCTCCTGGTGGACGACGGACTGGTCGAGCTGCTGTTGCGCGATCTCACTCCAACGGCGGGCGCGGGCAGCGCATCCAGCGCCGGGCCCGAGCCAGGAGTCCTGCCGCTGCTCTCCCACGCCTTGCTCGCCACCTGGCACAGCGGCCACCGCGGCCGCCTGACGGTAGCGGGCTACCAGGCCAGCGGCGGCATCCGGGACGCGATCGCGCGGACCGCCGAGGCCGCCTACGAGGGGCTGTCGGACGATCAGCGCGACGTAGCGCGGCGGCTGTTCCTGCGCCTCGTGCACGTCGTGGACGGGGCACCGGAGACCCGCAGCACCACGGCGCTCACCGAGCTGCGGGAATGCCCGTTCGGCGCCGCGTCCGCCGATGACGCGCTGGCCAGGTTCGTCGACCAGCGCCTGATCACGCTGGACGCGGACACGGCGCGGATCACGCACGAAGCGCTGATCACAGCGTGGCCCCGGCTGCGGGCCTGGATAGACGCCGACCGCGAGGGCCTGCGGGCCCGGCAGCGCATCACCGAGGCCGCCCAGGCCTGGGACGAAGCCGGCCGGGACAGCGCGGCCCTGCTCCGCGGCGGCCTGCTGGTGACGGCCAGGGCCTGGGCCGCCGACCCGGTCAACCGGGTCAGCCTGGCCCCGCTGGCCCAGGAGTTCGTCGACTCGGGTACCGCCCAGGAGAAGATCCACGCGGAAGCAGAACGAAAGCGCACCCGCAGACTGCGCCGCCTGGTGGCCACTCTCACCGCGGCGATGCTCGCGACCGTCACGTTCGCCGGGTACGCCTTCCAGCAGCGCGAGGCGGCCGCTACCGCCCGCGACGACTCGGACTCGCGCGAGGTGGCCATCCAGGCGAGCCAGATCCGCGGTCAGTCGGTTTCCCTCGCCGCGCAGCTCAGCCTGGCGGCCTACCGGATCTCGCCGACCGCGCAGGCCCGCGCCGCGTTGCTGGAATCGTCCGGCACCCCGGCCGCCGCGCGGCTGGTCGACTCCACGGACGTGGTGCAGGCGGTGAGCCTCAGCCCGGACCACCGGGTCCTCGCGGTGGCCGCCGCTGACGGGACGTTGCGGCTGTGGGACGTGGCCCATCCCGGGCGGCCGGCCCCGCTCGGCCCGCCGCTGGTGGCGGCGAACCGGAACCCGCTGTATACGACGGCATTCAGCCCGGACGGGCGGCTGCTCGCAGCCGCAGGTGCGGCCAAGACGGTGCAGTTGTGGGACGTGAGTGACCCTGCCCGTCCCGTTGCGTTAAATGCTGTTCTGACCGGGCCGGCCAACACCGTGTACTCCGTCGCGTTCAGTCCCAGCGGAGACGTCCTGGCCGGGGGCAGCGCCGATGACACAGTCCGGCTCTGGAACGTGACCGGCGGGGGGCAGGCCCGGCCCATCGCGACGCTGGCCGGCGCCACCGGGTACGTCGAGTCCGTCGCGTTCAGCCCGGACGGCAGGACCCTCGCGGCGGGCAGCGCGGACCGGGCCGTCCGGCTCTGGGCCGTCACCGACCCGCGCCGGCCCGCGCTGCTCGGCCGGCTGCTGGCCGGGCCAGCGGCGCTGGTCACCTCGCTGGCGTTCAGCCGGGACGGGACCATGCTCGCGGCCGGCAGCCAGGACGACAAGGTATGGCTGTGGAACATCAGCCAGCCGGCCCGGCCGGTGCGGGCCGCCCCGCTGACCGGGGCCACGGACTGGGTGAACACGGTCGCGTTCAGCCCGGACGGGACCAGCCTCGCGGCCGGCAGCAGCGACGACCACGTCCTGGTCTGGCACCTGGCCACCCGCGCGCCGGCCGCGTCGCTTCCGCACCCGCAGCCGGTCACCTCCCTCGTCTGGGACGGCGGGCGGCTGATCACCGGCGACGCGGACGGGGCCGTCCGGAACTGGGCCCTGCCCGCACCGGTCCTGCTGGCCGGCGGACCGGTGAACAGTGTCGCCTTCAGTCCGGGCGGGGGGATGCTGGCCGTCGGAAGCCAGGACCTTGAGCTGTGGAATCCCAGCCGGCGCACCATGACCGCCGCCGCGAAGGCGCCGGGCACGTTCATCAATGCCGTCGCATTCGCCCCCGGCGCCCGCTCGCATGGCGGGCGGGCCCTCGCGGCCGGGTATGGCGACGGGAGGGTGCAGTTGTGGCAGGTGACCAGCGGCGGCGCTGAGACACCGCTCGGCCAGCCGCTGCTCGCGTCCTCCCACGGCCTGGCCGAGTTCGTCACGTTCAGCCGCAACGGACGGCTCCTGGCCAGTGCCGGCGACGACGGGACCGTGCGGGTCTGGTCGGTCAGTGATCCGCGGCGGCCCCGCCTGCTCACTACCCTGAATGACTCCGTCAACTACGTGTTCTCGGTCGCGTTCAGCCCGGACGGGCGGACGCTGGCCGCGGCCAGCGGTGACAACCTCACCCGGCTCTGGGACATCGCGAATCCAGCCCGGCCGGTCCCGCTGGCCAGGCCACTGGCCGGCCCGGCGAGCTACGCGATCTCGGTGGCCTTCAGCCCAGACGGGCGCACCCTGGCGGTCGGCAGCGCAGACAAGACAGTGCGGCTATGGGATGTCAGCCAGCCCGCCCGGCCCGCGCCGCTGGGCGCGCCGCTGGATGGGCCGGCCGGGTACGTGTACTCGGTCGCGTTCAGCGGGAACGGGCAGACCCTGGCGGCGGGCGCCACCGACGGCACGGTGTGGTTGTGGAACGTCACGCATCGCGCCGCGCCGGCCCTGGTCGCCGAGCTGGCCGGCCCGGCCGGCCAGGTGTACAGCGTGGCGTTCGGCCGCGCGGACCGCACGCTCGCCGCCGGAAGCGCCGATGGCATGGTCCGGATCTGGGATACCTCGCCGGCCGCCGCGGCCGCCGGCGTGTGCGCCAACGCGGGCCAGCCGATCACCAGGCCCGAATGGGCCAGCGACATCCCCGGCCGCAGCTATGACCCGCCCTGCCGTTGACCCAGGGTCACTGGCTCTAGCCCAGGGTCACTGGCTCTAGCCCAGGGTCACTGGCCCGCCGGCCGCCAGGTACACGCCCTCGGCCGCGATGACTCCCAGCCCGGCCAGCGCGACGAACAGGAGGGGTGCGACGAACCAGCGCTCCGGGCGGGTGCCGGTGGTGAATGCGAGCGGCTCGGGCAGCACCCGGATGTGCTGGCGCGAGAGCGGCCAGAACAGCGGAACGCCCTCGTCGGTCAGCATGTCCCCGGCGATGTGTGTGGCCGTGCCGATCGCGATCGCCCACGGGATGCCGGCCACGCCGTAGCCCGACCAGATCAGCGCCGCCGCTCCCCCGATGGCGAGCAGGTCGGCCCAGTGACCGCCGATTTTGAGCGCGCGCAGCGCGGAGGCGACCACCAGGGTCAGCAGCAGGCCGAGCGCGATCTTCCCGGCGGTCACGTGCCGGTAGGCGTCGGCAGCGTACGCGGCCGCGCTGAAGGCGGCGATGCCGACCAGGGAATGAGTGCCGTGCCGGTGGCCGCCGGACACATGCTCGATCAGCCAGGCGAACGCCTGGGTGATGAAGCCGAACGACCGGGCGCACGTGCCGTCCGGGTGGTCGATATCGGGGAGGACCGCGGCGCCCGCGGTCAGCACCACGCCGACGGCAAGCCGCCCGGGGGTCAGGTGCGTGGCGGTAAGGCCAACCGCCGCGCCGACCACGGCCCCGGACAGTGCGTGAGTACGGCCAAGCATGGGCGATCTGTCCATTCGGCTCGGAAAGGCAATGGCCGCATCAAATCAGGCCGGCCCGGCATTTCCGGGGTGGTGGCCAGGGACATGCCGGTAGCGTTCCAGGGTGCATCCGGCGTTGCCCGGCTGGGTCCGGTTCGTGCCCCGCCCCTATCCCAGTTCCAACCTGGTACTCCTTACCGGAGCGACCCCGGTCATGCTCGATTCGGGCTACGGCAGCGACGCCGCTGCCCTGGGCGGGCTGATCGGCGCTGCTGGTCTCGCGGTCTCCGAGCTGGCCCTGCTGCTCAATTCGCACTGGCACAGTGACCATTCCGGCGGCAACGCCTGGATTCAGGCCCACGGAGTGCCTGTCGCGGCGGCCCGGGTGGACGGAGAGGCGGTCAACCGCCGTGACCCTTCCGCGTGCGAGGCCGAATGGCTGGACCAGCCGGTCGAGCAGTACCGCGTGGACGTGCTGCTGGACGGCGGCGACCGGCTCCGGGCCGGGGAGGCGGACTGGCAGGTGCTGGCGACACCCGGCCACACCCCGCACCACCTGAGCTTCTACCAGCCGGACGAGCGGGTGCTGCTGCTCGGTGACGCCCTGCACGCGGATGACGTCGGCTGGATCAACCTCGTACTGGACGGACCCGGCGCCATCGGGGTCGCACTGCAGAGCGTGGAGCACCTGGCTGCTCTGCCGGCCCGCTGCTGCCTGTCCGGCCACGGCCCGCACATCACTGACCCGCCGGCTGCGTTCGCGCAAGCCCGCAGCCGCTACGAGCGGATGCTAGCCGACCCCTCCCGGGCGGCCTGGCACGGTATGAAGAGGATCTTCGCCTACGCATTGATGATCAATGACGGGATGCCACTGGACAGCCTGGGCGGCTACCTGACATCCAGGGCGTGGCTGATCGACTTCGCGACCCGGGTGCTGAACGTGACCCCGGAAACGCTGGCCGAAGATCTGCTGGCCGAGATGCGCCGCGCCCGGGCCGTGGTCGAGCGGGACGGCATGCTGTACCCGGCGACGCCGTACACGGCCCCCGCACCGGGCTGGCGCAGCCGTCCTGGCGCGCCCCGCGACTGGGCCTGACGCGACTGAGGGGCGATCATGTGTCCATGACCGACTTCCCGGGCTACATGGTTCCGCCTGGCGCGGGCGTAACTGGTGACGATCCAAGCCTGAAGGCGTCGCACCGCTCTACGGGAGGGGCATTGAGCGTGTTTGAGACCAGCATCGAAGCTGGACCGCCGCTGCATGTCCATGACCGGGAGGACGAGTGCTTCTACGTACTCGACGGCGGGCTGACCGTCCGCTGCGGCGGTGACGTCTTCGACGCCCTGACGGGCAGCTTCGTATTCCTGCCCCGCGGCCGACCACACCGATTCTGGGCCAGGGACCAGCCAGCCAGGCTGCTCCTGATCGCCGTTCCAGGTGGCGTCGAAGATTACTTCCGGCAGATCAACAAGGCCTCAACCAGCGAAGAGCTTCACCGGATCGGTGAGCTGCACGGCATTCGTCTCGTAGCTGAATAAGCCGTCATGCGGACCAATGACGAGGTCGCAGCGCTGCTCGAGGAGTACGCCGATCTCTTGGCGATCACCGGTGGCGATGCGTTCCGGATCCGGTCCTATGAGAAGGCCGCCCGGTCCGTCGCCGGCTACCCCGACGACCTCGCCACGCTGGACGCGGAGGCGCTGGGGCGGATACCGAACGTGGGAAAGGCAATCGCAGCCAAGATCGCCGAGTATCTGCGCACCGGCGGCATCCACCAGCTCGAGGAGTTGCGGGCGAAGGTTCCGGCCGGGGTCCGCCGGCTGACCGAGGTGCCGGGTCTCGGGCCGAAGCGGGCCATGGTCCTGTACACCGAACGTGGCATCGACTCGGTAGACGGGCTCGCGGCCGCGATCGACGCGGGCCGGCTCGACGGGTTGCGCGGCTTCGGCCCGAAGACCGAAGAGAACCTGCTGCGCGGGATCGAGGTCATCCGCAAGACGGGCGACCGGGTACTGCTCGATGTGGCGATGGACTTCGCCGAGGAGCTCACCGGCCTCCTGGCCGCGGTGCCGGGCTGTCAGCGCGTGGGTTACGCCGGGTCGCTGCGCCGGATGCGGGACACCATCGGCGACGTGGACATCCTGGCCGTCTCCGACCAGCCCCGCGCGCTGATGCAGGCATTCACCGGGCTGCCGCACGTCGATCACATCGTGGTGGGTGGCGACACCAAAACCACGATCCGCGCCGGGGTCGGGCTCCAGGTTGACCTGCGGGTTGTGCCGTCCGCGAGTTGGGGGGCGGCACTGCAGTACTTCACCGGGTCACGGGCACACAACATCCGCATCAGGGAAATCGCCGTGCGCAAGAAGCTGAAGCTTTCCGAATACGGGCTCTTCGACGTGGAAACCGGGAGCAGCATCGCCTCGCGAGGCGAAGAGGAGGTGTACGAGCGGCTGGGCCTGCCCTGGATCCCTCCCCCGCTCCGCGAGGACACTGGCGAGATCGAGGCGGCTCTGCGCGGTGAACTCCCCGCCCTGGTCGCCGAGCAGGATCTGCGCGGGGACCTGCACACCCACACGGATCTCACCGACGGCGTGGCCAGCCTGGATGACATGGTGCAGGCGGCGGCCGCGCGCGGCTACGCCTACTACGCGGTCACCGACCACGCGCCCAACCTGTTCATGCAGCGGATGACCGACGAGAAGATGCTGGCCCAGCGGGCGCAGGTCCGCCGGCTGGACGGCCAGCACTCCGGGATGCGCCTGCTGCACGGCACCGAACTCAACATCGATCCCGATGGCGGCGTCGACTGGCCCGCGGAGTTCCTGGCCGGCTTCGACCTGTGCGTGGCCTCGGTGCACTCGCACTTCACCCAGCCGCGCCACGAGATGACCCGCCGGTTCGTCCGGGCTGTCGAGAACCCGCACGTCAACATCCTTGGTCACCCGACCACGCGGCGCATCGGCAGGCGTCCGCCGGTCGACGTGGACCTGGAGGAAGTGTTCAAGGCATGCGCCCGCACCGGCACCGCGATGGAGATCGACTCTCACCCGGACCGGCTGGACCTGTCGGCGGAGCACGTCCGGCTGGCCCGCCGGCACGGCGTCAAGTTCTCCATCGACAGCGACGCGCACTCGGTCGGCCATCTGGCTCACATGAGGTACGGGATCGGCACCGCACAGCGCGGCTGGCTAACCCCGGACGACGTCATCAACACCTGGCCGTTGGACCGGCTGACCGCGTTCCTGCGCAAGCCCAGCTGACACCGGCCAGCCCCGCGGCGGCCCGCTGCTGGTTCACGCGCCGCTCGATGCCGCCCCGCGCATGTCCTGCGGGCTCGCCGGACTGTCCCGCCACGCCGGTCTGGGTGCCTCCGTTCGGTGGGCGAGATCACCGCCGCCCGGCGAGCATGGCGACGTACACGCCGAAGCGGTCGAGGCTGGTCAAGAAGCCTTCCTGCGCCTCGGGGCTGCGGACCATGGCGGGCACGTTGGTCTGGTGCGTGACGACTTCTGTCCGGCCGTCGCCGAGCTCGACGAAGGTGATCGTCGTGGTCATGCCGCCCTCGACGTCGGGCTCGGTCCACACCAGCTTGCCGGGCCGCTGCACCTCGACGTAGACGGCACGCATCGTGTACTGGCTGCCGTCGGCATCGCTGACCATGACCGTCTCGAATACGCCGCCAGGTCGCAGGTCGACAGTGACGCCGTTGATTGGCGTCGTCGTCCCGGCTGGACCCCAGAAATGTGTCAGGTGCTCGGGAGCCGTCATGCAGTCGAACAGCAGTTCCCGTGGGGCGTCATGGACGCGCCGGTAGGTCAGCTCGCCGCGATCGGCCATGTCGTTCATACGGGGCGCTCCTGTTGCGTGGGGTCCTGTTGCGTGGGGTCCGGGTGCGTGGGGTCCGGGTGCGTGGGGTCCGGGCGGCTGAGGTCCGGCTGGCTCTGGCTGGTGTCCGGCTGGCTGGGTCGGCGGAGGGTGGCGAGGTGCTCGTCGAGCCGGTCGTACCGTTCCTCCCACAGCCGCCGGTGGCGGCCGATCCATTCGGCCGCAGCATCGAGGTGCCCGGTTTCAAGCTGGCAGGGCCTGCGCTGGGCGGCGCGGGTGCGCGAGATGAGTCCTGCCCGCTCCAGGATCTTGATGTGCTTGGAGATCGCTTGCTGCGTCATGGCGAAGGGCTCGGCGAGCTGGTTCACCGTCGCCTCCCCCCCGGCCAGCCGCGACAGGATGGCCCGCCTCGTCGGATCGGCGAGCGCCGCGAAGGTGAGGCTCAGGTCCTCGTCGACGATCGTCACCGGCCTGCGCTGCCTGCCCCCGGGAGGCTGCCTTCGCCGCTGAAGGCGCCCGGCCGGACGCGCCGTCCAGTGAGCAGCAGCGCCAGATCCTGGGCCCGCCCGAGCAGCTGCGCGCCGCTCCCGTACGACCAGTCGAGGTCAACAGCCCGCAGCTCCCGGCCGCCGGTATCCACGCCGAAGTGCCTTCGGCTCTTCGGGCCGGCGACCATGTCGAGCACCGTCCTCATCGGCTCGGCCGGGATATGACGCTCGATCCCCAGCGGGCAGGTGATGTCGAGGCTGTGGATCACGTCATGAGTCAGCGCTCCTTCGTAACCGCCGCCCGGCGGCTTCCACGGGTGCTCCGCGTTGTCGCGGAGGGCCGCGATCAGCTCCTCCCTGGGCCGGGTCACGTCGCGGCGCGCGACGGTGTCGGACATGCGCTGAAACCGGCCGCCCGCCTTCGCGAGCTCGATCAGGAACCGAGGCGTTGAGTACCGCAGCGGCATCGTGAGGTGAGCCACCACGTGCCCGACGGTCCAGCCGGCACACAACGACGGCGCATCCCACTGGTCCTCGCTGAGCCCGTCCAGCAGCGCCGCCAGTTCGCGGCGCTCCGCGGCAATCCAGTCCGTGATCATGGCTCTCTCCTAGACAACCTAATAGTTGTACAACTATATGTTTGTTTATAGCTGGCCGCGCCGGTACACGTCAAGCGGTTCGTCTCGTGCATCTCTGATCAGTTGCCGATGGACGGCATGAGGCGAGGCCCCGGGCGGGACCTCATCGCGGGAGCGGCGCGGCTTGCTCCACCCCCAGCGCGACCTCACTCGGCCCCGGCGCGATGCGATCCGGCCGCCGGGAACTCCTTAGTTCAGCCGCGCGGCACGGGCCGTGCGCGGTCGAGGAGGGTGCGCACGTCACGGCGTGAGGTGACGTGGCTGAACCGGAGGTGCGCCCAGGCCGGGTCTAGGGCCGCAGCGGCGTAGCGCTGCTGGTAGACGGCGTGCTGATGCCAGGCCCAGGCGATGATCGACATCTGGGGATCCCGGCGGACCAGGTTCTGCCAGGGTTCCCGGTTGCCGTTCCACAACTCGGTGCGGCTGATCACCCGGCGGATGGTGCGCCAGATGAGCCTGCGCATCACAACGCGCCGGGGCGGGTCGAGCCAGACGACCGTGTCCGCCCGGGCCCAGACCAGCGCGCGGACCGCGCTGTAGTTGCCGTCGATGACCCAGCCGTCCCCGGCGGCGGCCGCGCCCACGCGGCGGACCAGTTCGTCATCCGCCAGCGGGATCCAGTCCGGCTGATGGTAGATCCCGTCGAGTTCCACATGCGGGACACCCAGCCGTGCCGCGAGGGCCCGCGCGAGGGTGGACTTGCCCGACCCGGCGTTACCGATGACCGCCACGCGCCTCACGCAAGCCAGGCTCTCATGATCACGCTCTGCTGGCCCCGCGGGAACACCCCCGGACCCCGGGGGAACATCCCCGGAACCCCCGGGCACTGCCGCCTTCCATGATCACGGAAGATTTCTGGGCCCATGCGTCCGGAATACTCCGTGATCATGGCTGGGAGCCGCGAGACACGCAGTCCGCGGGCGGCCGACAGATGCGGCCGCCATTCACGAATTTTTTCGTTGACACCACCGGCCAAGCGGCGGGAAGCTTCGGCACGGTGTCCTTTATACGAAGTGACGGCCCGGCCAGGCGCTCTGACCGGTTCGCTTATTTGGCCCAGCCAGAGGTTCCAATGAGGGAACCGGAGGTTCCAATGCGGGGATTGGCGCAGGCAGGCGGACGTCAGCTGCGGGGATTGACGCAGGCAGGCCCGCGCCGACTGCGGGGATTGACGCAGGCAGGCCCGCGCCCGCCACGGAGATCGGCCCGGCCAGCCAGGCGCGGGCTGCGCAGACTGGTCCCACCAGCGGTCGCCCTGTGCATGCTCTCCTTCGCGGTGGTCGCAGCCGGGCCAGCCGGCGCCGCCAGCGCGGTCGCCGGGCAGCCCGCCGTGACCGCGCCCGGCGGCCCGGGCACGATGTCGTACTTCGACCTGGCCCGCAAGGACTGCCTCGGCACGGCGCGCAACGCCACGTCCAAGGTCTGGTACACGGTCGCTGGCGGCGTGCTCTCCGACGTGTACGAGCCGACGATCGACAACACGGACGTTCAGACGCTGCAGTACATCGTCACCGACGGCTCCACCTTCACCGATCTGCAGACCCGCGACATGACCTACACCGTGGCGGCCGACCCCTCCGGCATGGCCTGCACGGTCACCGCGACCAGCGCCAGCCACGGCTACAAGCTGATCACCACCTACATCACCGACCCGGCGCGGGACACCGTGCTGATGGACACCCGGCTGGACGCCACGCCAGGCTCGCACACCGCGATGAGCAAGCTGCACCTGTACGCGCGGCTGGACGCGCACGTCAACGGGGACGGCGGCGGCGGCACCGGCAGCAACGAGAACGCGGGCGGCAACACCGGGACGATCGACACCTCGACCGGCTCCCCCGTTCCCGTGGTCTACAGCACCAACACCGTGACCCAGGCGGCCAACCGCAGCTACGCGGTGCCCACGTACATGGCGCTTCGCCCCAGCAGCCCATCGGCCGCGGCCAGCGTCGGCTACGCCGGGACGGCGAGCGACGGCCTCACCCAGCTCGCCGCCACTCACGCGCTGACCAGCTACGGCTCGGCACCCAACGGCCACGTCACGGCGACTGAGGACGTCACTCCGCGCCACGGCGACCAGGTGACGCTGGCCCTCGGCTTCGGCCGCACCCAGGCTCAAGCGGTCGCCACCGCTGGCGCTTCGCTAGCCAGGCCGCTGCGCCTGACCGAGCTGGCGTACCTGGCCGGCTGGGCCGGCTACGACCTGAGGCTGCACCGGCCGCCGTCGAGCTTCCCCGGCCTTTCCGGCGCACAGGCGTCGGTGCTGCAGCGCCGCTACTACCTGTCCGCGAACGTGATCAAGTCGAGCGAGGACAAGACGTTCCCCGGCGCGATCGTCGCGTCGATGGCCAGCCCGTGGGGACAGGCGGTCGCCGCTGGAACGGCGGTCAATGGCAAGCCGGTCTACTACGGCTCCTACCGCGAGGTGTTCTCGCGTGACCTGTACGAGGCATTCACTGGCCTGCTGACGGATGGTGATCTGGCCACCGCCCGCGCGGCCACCCTGTTCCTGTTCAACAAACAGCAGCTACGCAACGGACAACTCCCGCGCAACTCCCTCGTCAACGGCGCGGCCGCCCCGGATACCGGCGGAAACCAGCTGGACGAGACGGCCTACCCGATCCTGATGGCGCTGCAGTCGGGGCTCGCCGGGGACGCCACGCTGTGGCAGCAGCACATCCGGCCGGCCGCCGACTTCCTGGTCGCGATGGGGCCGTCGTTCGGCTCGGAGCGGTGGGAGGAGCAGTCGGGCTACTCCCCCTCCACCATCGCCGCGGAGATCGCCGGGTTGACGGCCGCGTCGGTGATCGCGGCCGATCACGGCGACACCGCCCGCTCGCAGCTGTACCAGGCCACCGCCGACCACTTCCAGCGCACCATCAAGACCTGGGACGTGACCACGACCGGCCTGGACGGCCCGCGGTACTTCATCCGGCTGTCCAAGACCGGCGACCCGAACGCGCCCATCACCTACAGCCTGGGCAACGGCGGTCCGACCGTGGATCAGCGGGCTGTGATCGACGGCGGGTTCCAGGAACTGGTGCGCCTCGGTGAGCTGCCCGCCAGCGACTCCGATGTCCAGGCGTCGCTGGGGGTGCTGGACAAGCAGATCTCGGTGTCCACGCCGAGCGGGACCGGCTACTACCGGTATGGCACCTCAGCGACGGCGGGCAGCGCCGACGGCTACGGCGACTGCTATCAGCCGAGCCAGACATCCTGCACCACACCGGGCCAGCCGTGGCCGACGACAGATGTAGGCACCGGGCACCTGTGGCCGGTGCTGTCCGGGGAGCGGGCCGAGTCCGACATCGCCACCGGAAACCGGGCCGGTGCGTCAGCCCTGCTGGAAGCCATGGCGCAGTTCTCGTCCGGGGTGGGCCTCGTTCCCGAGCAGGCGTGGGAAGACCCGGCCCTGGCCGCCTCGCCGTTCGGCAGTGACCCGACGACCGCGTCGATCGGCTTCACCGACGGCCAGGCGGCGGGCTCGGCATCCCCGCTGACCTGGGCGCAGGCCCAGGAGGCCCGGCTCATCCTGTCCACCGGGGCCGGGCACACACTGGAGACCCCGGCGGTGACCACCCAGCGGTATGTGGCCAACCCGCCGCCGGGCGCGATCGCGGTGACGCTGACCGCTCCCGCCTCCGGTTCGGCGATCACGACCCCGACCACGGCGGTGACCGGGACCACGGTGGCCGGCGCGAAGGTGGTGGTCGAGTCTCTCGACACCACGACGGGCACGCCGTCTACGACCGGCACCGCGGTGGCGGCGTCGGACGGGTCATTCTCGGTCACGGTGCCAGTTGGCTTCGGCGACAGCGTCCTGACCGTGTCAGCCACCGCGTCCGGCAACCGGACCGGCTACGCGCAGACCTCCGCGACCAGCAGCGTGACCAGCGGCACGACGGTCCTGAACGTCACCGACCCGACCGGCGATGACAACGGCCCAGGCACCTACCAGTACCCGACCGACAGCAGCTTCCACGCCGGCGCGTTCGACCTGACCAACTTCAAGGTGATCAGCGACGGGACGACCGTGTACCTGCAGGCCACGCTGGCCAATCTGGACCCGACGTTCGGATCCCCACTGGGCGCGCAGTTGCTCGACGTGTACGTGCACGCTCCGGGCGCGGCGGCCACCTCAACGGCCGCCTCGTTCGCTTCGCGCAACTACACCATCGCCCCGGCCAGCGCGTGGAGCGAGATGGTCGAGGCGCAGGGATTCGCGTCCCCGATCTGGCCGGATGCCTCCGGCAATTCGCTGGGTACGGCGTTCGTGGCCGCGTCGCAGACGAGCAAGACGATCACAATCGGGCTGCCGGAGGCCGCGTTCGGCACGCCGACATCGGGCTGGTCGTTCGCCGTGGTGCTGACCGGCCAGGACGGGTTCGGCACTGATCAGGCCCGCAACTTCACCCCGACACCGGGGGCATTCACGTTCGGCGTGTGCGCGACCGGCAACAGCCCGATCTGCTCGATGGACCCGGGCGCCGTGCCGAAGGCGGTGGACGTGATCACGCCGGCCGGGGTGTCCCAGGCCACCGAACTCGATCCAACCCTCGGACCGGTCGTCATCCAGGGGGTGGCAGTTCCGTGAGACGTCCTGGCCGGGACGGCTGGAGCAGCGCCCCGTCGATCGAGATGCTGGACGCCGCCGCCGACGCTGACGAGGGCGCTGACGAGTGCGCTGACGACGATCACGACCGCCAGGCGCGGTTGCGAGCCATGGCCGCGGCATTAGGCGTGCTGTACGCGGTCCCGCGAGACATGTGAGCTGGCCGCCCCGGCGGGCAGGAACAGCCATCCCCGGGCGCTGCCGCGCACGGTGCGGGCCGCGACGATCAGCCAGGCCGCCACGAGCGCGCCGAAGAGTACGGCCGCCGCGACGCGGAACATGTCCGAGCCGGTGTGGGCGGCCAGCGCCGTTGTCCCGGTGACACAGGTGCCGACCGGGAAGGTGAACGACCACCAGGTCAGCGAGAACGGCAGGCCTTCCCGCGCGGTCGACGCGGTGATCGCCGACGCGATGGCAGCCCACAGCAGCGCGAAACCCCAGACCGGCAGGCCGTAGACGACGCCTGCGACCTCCAGGCCGGTGGCGTAGGGCGCGGGCAGCGCGTCGTGAGCGACCCCGCCGAGCAGGTTCGCCGCGGTGATCGACTGCCCGAGCGGGCCCAGCACGATCCACAGGGTCGGGACCATCCGCGCGGGCCCGACCTTGTGCACCGCCAGCCGGCCCCAGATCAGCGTGATCACGACCAGTGACGCCAGCAGGCTGATGCCGAACATCGCGTAACAGGACAGCAGCAGGGTCAGCCGGGGCTGCCCGGCGGGGGCGTACGGGACGAGCAGCGCGCCAGTCGAGGCCGACACCATGGGCGCCACGATCGGCATCAGCCACCCGCCGAACGCGGCCGCCTCCACGGGGCCCGCCTCCACGGGGCCCGCCTCCACTGGGCCCGCCTCCACTGGGGAATCGGGACGCACGACGGGCCGGGTAAACGTCAGGTACGGCACCGCGACCGCGACGATCAGGCCGAGGGAGGTACCCGTGGACCAGAGCACCCAGTCGGCGTCGATCGCCGCCCGCAGCCCAATGACATGCCGTCCGAGCAAGAGGGCTCCCGCCCCGACGGTCACGATCGCCATCGGCGGCGCACCGTAGAAGTGCGCCATCACCGGGTCGTTGAGGTGCCCTCTGGCGGTTTCGCGGTGGC
>JAWWPY010000599.1:0-53782 GCA_033854735.1 Streptosporangiaceae bacterium
ACCAGGTGCTTGACACCGTAATCGCCGCCGAAATCGATCTTGGCTTCCGGGTCGTCGCCCGAGCCCTCGACGGACAGGACCGTGCCCAGCCCGTACGCGTCGTGCGTCACCTTGTCCCCCGGCGACAGATGCGGCACCCGCCGGTTACCCGGCGAGCGCACACCGGGCCGTTGCGATAGGCGCTCCGCGGCGGGCGCGACCGCCGCCCTCTCGTCCCGGCGCCACTCGATGAGGCGCCCGGGGATCTCATCCAGGAACCTGGACCGCTTGTGATACTCCGGCCGGCCCCACCAGGCCCGGGCGAAGGCCCGGGTCAGGTACAGCCTGCGCTGCGCCCGGGTGATCCCGACGTAGGCCAGCCTGCGCTCCTCCTGTAGTTCCTTCTCGTCGTTCACCGACCGCTGGTGCGGGAAGACGTTCTCTTCCATCCCGGTGAGGAACACCACCGGGAACTCCAGGCCCTTGGCGGTGTGCAGCGTCATCAGCGTCACCAGGCCGCCGTGGTCCTCACCCTCCGGAATCTGGTCCGCGTCCGCGACCAGGGCCACCTGCTCAAGGAAATCCGCGAGGGTGCCCGGTGCGGGCCCGGCGGGGGCATCCTCCGGGCCCTCCCGTGCTGGCCCGGGGGAACGATCCCCCGGATCCCCCTGAAAGCCGGGGGCCTGCGCGTCGAACTCCCTCGCCACCGAGACGAGCTCGTTGAGGTTCTCGATCCTGCTGGCATCCTGCAGGTCGCTGGATTCCTGCAGCTCAGCCAAGTAGCCGGAGCGGTCGAGGACCGCCTCGGCCAGGTCGGCGACGGGCATCCCGGTCTCGGCCGCTGCCCGCAGCCCGTTCATCAGGTCGTTGAACGACTCGATGGCGCGGACCGACCTGGTGGCGAGCGCGGGCGCGTCACCGGGCCGCCGCAGCGCCTCCGCGAAGGTGATCCGGTCCCGCAGGGCCAGCGCCACCACGCACGCCTCGGCCCGCTCCCCTATCCCGCGGCGGGGCACATTGAGCACCCGCCGCAGCGACACCTCGTCGGCCGGGTTGGCGATCAGCCTCAGGTAGCCGAGCAGGTCACGCACCTCGCGCCGCTCATAGAAACGGACGCCGCCGACCACCCGGTACGGCATCCCGGCCCGGATGAAAACTTCCTCGAACACCCGGGACTGAGCGTTGGTCCGGTAGAACACCGCTACCTGCCCGGCCGTGGCCTCGCCCTCGTCGGCGAGCCGGTCCACCTCTTCGGCGACGAACGCCGCCTCGTCGTGCTCGCTGTCCGCCACGTACCCGGTGATCGGCGGCCCGTCGCCCTGGTCGGACCAGAGGTTCTTGCGCATCCGGCCGGTGTTGCGGGAGACGACGGCGTTCGCCGCGGCCAGGATGTTCTGCGTGGAGCGGTAGTTCTGCTCCAGCATGATCACTGTCGCGTCGGGGAAGTCACGGGTGAATTCCTCGATGTTGCGGATCGTGGCCCCGCGGAACGCGTAGATCGACTGATCCGCGTCGCCCACCACGCACAGTTCCGCGGGCGGGACCAGGCCGGCGCCTGCTTCCGATTCGGCCTGGAGCGCTCCGTCAGCGGAGGGCGGACCGGCGGAGGCGTTTCCGTTGTGTGATATTTGGGGTTTTCCGTGCCCGACCAGCTCTCTGACCAGCATGTATTGCGCGTGATTGGTGTCCTGGTACTCGTCCACGAGGATGTGCCGGAACCGGCGCCGGTATTCCAGCGCGACCTCGGGGAACGCCTGGAGCAGGCAGACCGTCACCATGATCAGGTCATCGAAGTCCATCGCGCCGGCCGCGACCAGGCGGCGCTGGTACTCGGTGTAGGCCTCGGCCAGCGCCTTCTCCCGGTAGCCGGTGGCCGTGGCGGCGAAGGTCTCGTAGTCGATCAGTTCGTTCTTGAGGTTGGAGACCTGGGCGAGCATGCCCTTGGGCGGGTGGTTCTTCGCGTCGAGGTCGAGTTCCCGGCAGACCATCGTCATCAGCCGCACGGAGTCGGCCTGGTCGTAGATCGAGAACGACGAGGGGTAGCCGAGCCGGGTCGCCTCCCGGCGCAGAATCCGCACGCAGGCCGAGTGGAACGTCATCACCCACATGGCCCGCGACCGCACGCCGGTGAGCGAGGCCGCCCGGGCGGCCATCTCTCCTGCCGCCTTGTTGGTGAAGGTGATCGCCAGTATCTCGCGCGGGCTGACGTCCCGCTCGGCGAGCAGGTACGCGATCCGGCGGGTCAGCACCCGGGTCTTGCCTGAACCCGCGCCAGCCACGATGAGCAGCGGGCCGCCCTGGTGCATCACCGCCGCTCGCTGCTGCGGGTTCAGCCCCTCGAGGAGGGAGTCAACGGCGGTCACGGTCACCAGTCAAGCCTAGGCGCTACCGCCGACATCGCGGGCGTACACCGCGGGTGCGCCGGGCCGGCCCACCCGCGGTCTAGGGACTATTCGTCCGGCACGAGCGTCGCGGTGGCCCGGGTGAGGGTCTGCTTCCGGAAGAAGCTCGGGTTGATGAACCGGCAGTAGAGGAAGACGATCACGCCGACGATCGCGGACACCACCGCGATCACGAACGCGCCGCCGATCTGCCAGTGGATGCCGGGCACCGTCCACATCGTGTAGTCGTTCGCGGTGGCCACGTCGTAGTCCAGCCACACGCTCCACCCGCCCAGGAAGAACAGGATCACGGCGCCGGTGCCCGGCAGGATGCCCTGCATCCACAGGTTGCGCGCGCTGCTCGTCAAGTTCCGCCGGTAATACCAGACGCAGGCGAAGCCGGTCAGCCCGTAGTAGAACGCGATGTACAGGCCGATCGCGATGACCGCGTCGCCGATGATCCCGATGCCGTTGGACATGTAATTGAAGGCCACGTAGACGGCGATCGAGATGGCGCCCATGACGATCGTGGACACCGTCGGGGTGAGGTAACGCCGGTGCATCTTCGCGAACTGGGGCGGTATCGCCTTGTACACGGCCATCGACAGGGTGGTCCGCGCGGTGGGCAGGATCGTGGTCTGGGTCGAGGCGGCCGCCGAAGAGAGCACCATCAGCAGCAGCAGGTGATAGAACACCGTGCCGACGCCGCCGCCGCCGAAGATCGCGTTGCCCTGGACCGACAGCACATCACCGGCGTTGGCCACGTTGCCCAGGCCGTTGCCGGTGGTCTTGATCCCGGCGAACGACTGCATGGAGAAGATCACCAGCGCGTAGGTAACCAGCAGGATCACGGTGGACAGGATCGCCGCCCGGCCCGGAGTCTTGTTCTTGTCCTTGGTCTCCTCGTTGATCGCGACCGCCGTGTCCCAGCCCCAGTAGATGAACACCATCAGGATGATCCCGCTGACGAAGGCGCTGAAGCTGGAAATGTGGAACGGGTTGAGCCAGGCCAGGCTCGGGGTGAGGTGCCCGGCCGGGGCGTGCCCAGTACCGATCTTGACCAGGGCCGTGATCGACAGCACCAGCAGCATCACGAGCTCGATGCCCAGCAGCGCCTTCTGGAAGTTCGCGGAGACCTCTATGCCCCGGTAGCAGATGTAGGTCATCACCACGATCCAGAGCACGCCGACCAGGAGCACCCAGCCGCTGGTCGCGTTGGACCCGATGCCCTTGGCGTTGAACAGCAGGAACCCGTACTGCCCGGCGACCTGGGCCAGGCTGGCCATGACCAGCACGTCGGCGACGATGATGGCCCAGCCGCCCGCCCACCCCGTCCTCGGGCCGAACGCGCGGGTGGCCCAGGTGAAGGTGGTGCCGCAGTCCGGGTCAGCCTTGTTCAGCTCGCTGTAGCCGATGGACGTCAGCAGCATCGGCACGAACGCGAGGACCGCTACCGCTGGTGACTGCAGTGCGACGGCCCCGACCACGAACACCAGCGTCGCGGCGATGCTGTAGGCGGGAGCGACCGAGGCGGTCGCGATGATGGTGGTGGAAACCAGTCCGAGAGCGCCTGCCTTCAGGCCCTTGTCGACTGATCGCTCCTGAGAGACCTGCTCGGTGGTGGCCATGCCTTACCCCTCCCGGCTGTCACCTGCCCAGTCCTGTCAGTCGCCCATCAGGACTGGCTGTCACGCATCGGTGTCACGAATCGAGCGATCACCTGCGTCGATTCTGCTACTTAGGACGACAGCCGTCGCCACCGACACACGTGTTCACTCATGGTGTTGCGACGGTTTTAGCACGAATAGGGGCCTATAGGCAACGATTTCAGTTGTAACGGGTATGTATCACAACTGGTCCCGTGCCTGTTTAGCGAGCCGAGGGCTAGGATCGCCCGTATGCGCATCCTTCTCGTGGGGGCGGGCGGGGTTGGCACGGCATTCGCCCGAATCGCCGCCCGCCGCCCGTTCGCGGACCTGGTCGTCGCCGACTACGACCTGGCCCGGGCCCAGCACGCGGCGGCCGCGCGGGACGGGTACCGCGCCGTAGCGCTGGACGCGCGCGACGAGGATGCGACCGCGGCCCTGCTGGCCGAGTACTCCTGCGACGCGCTGATGAACGCCACGGACCCGCGGTTCGTGATGCCGCTGTTCCGCGCGGCGCTGCGCGGTGGCGCCCATTACCTGGACATGGCGATGTCGCTGTCCCATCCGCACCAGGACGCGCCCTACAGCCGGACCGGTGTCAAGCTCGGCGATGACCAGTTCGCCTTGGCTGACCAGTGGGAACAGGCCGGGAAGCTGGCGCTGGTGGGCATGGGGGTGGAGCCGGGCCTGTCTGACGTGTTCGCCCGGTACGCGGCCGACGATCTGTTCAGCGAGATCGCCGAGCTCGGTGTGCGGGACGGCGCCAGCCTCGAGGTGGCCGGCCATGAATTCGCCCCCACCTTCTCCATCTGGACGACGATCGAGGAATGCCTCAACCCGCCGGTCATCTGGGAGGCCGGGCGCGGCTGGTTCACCACGGCCCCGTTCAGCGAGCCCGAGGTGTTCACCTTCCCGGCCGGCATCGGCCCGGTCGAATGCGTGAACGTGGAGCACGAGGAAGTGCTCCTGATGCCCCGCTGGATCCAGGCCCAGCGGGTCACCTTCAAATACGGCCTGGGCGCCGAGTTCATCAGCGTCCTGGAGACGCTGCACAAACTGGGGCTGGACCGGACCGACCCGGTGCAGGTCGGCGCCGCCCGGGTGGCCCCGCGTGACGTCGTCGCCGCGTGCCTGCCCGACCCGGCCACACTCGGGGCCAAAATGACCGGCCTGACCTGCGCCGGCACCTGGGTCACCGGGACAGGCACAGACGGCCGCCCGCGCGAGGTCTACCTGCACCACATCGTCGACAACGCCTGGTCCATGGCCGAGTACGGCTCCCAGGCGGTGGTCTGGCAGACCGCCGTCAACCCGGTCGTGGCCCTCGAGCTGATCGAGTCCGGCGCCTGGTCCGGCGCCGGCGTCCTCGGCCCGGAGGCGCTGCCCCCGCGGCCGTTCCTGGACCTGCTCGCCGACTATGGTTCGCCGTGGGCGTGCGAGGAGCGGACCCCCGCAGCCCAGCACAAGCCCTGAATACACAACGGAGGCTCGCAGTGGATGACTTGCGCAACTTCATTGGCGGACACTGGACTGACACGGCGTTCGACCGCCGGTCCGAGCTGATCGACCCGAGCACCGGCGAGGTCTTCGCCACCGCGCCGGTCTCCAGCGAGGCCGAGGTGGACGCCGCGGTCGCGTCGGCCGCGGAGGCCTTCCCGAACTGGCGGGACAACACCCCGGCCGAGCGCAGCCTGGCACTGCTGCGGATCGCGGACGCGATCGAGGCCCGGGCCGACCAGTTCATCAAGGCCGAGTCGCAGAACACCGGCAAGCCGCTGGCGCTCACCCTGGCCGAGGAAATCCCGCCGATGGTGGACCAGATCCGGTTCTTCGCGGGCGCGGCGCGGATGCTGGAGGGGCGCTCGGCGGGCGAGTACATGTCCGGGTTCACCTCGTTCATCCGCCGGGAGCCGATCGGCGTGTGCGCGGCGGTCACGCCGTGGAACTACCCGATGATGATGGCGGTCTGGAAGTGGGCGCCCGCCATCGCGGCGGGCAACACCATGGTGCTCAAGCCCGCGGACACGACGCCCGCGTCCACACTGCTGATGGCCGAGCTGATGGCCGAGTTCCTGCCGCCGGGTGTGTTCAACGTGATCTGCGGGGACCGCGACACCGGGCGCGCCCTGGTCAGCCACCGCGTACCGGCGATGGTGTCCATCACCGGCAGCGTGCGGGCGGGCCGCGAGGTGGCGGCCGCGGCGGCGCCCGGCCTCAAGCGCGTTCACCTGGAACTCGGCGGTAAGGCCCCGGCGATGGTGTTCGACGACGCTGACGTGGCCAAGGCCGCGGAGGCGATCGCGATCGCCGGCTACTTCAACGCGGGCCAGGACTGCACGGCTGCCACCCGGGTACTGGCCGGCCCGCGCATTGCGGGCGATCTGGCCGACGCGCTGACCGACCAGGCCCGCGGCCAGGTCGTGGCCGGCCCCGACGTGCCCGACGCGGACTTCGGCCCGCTGAACAACGCCGATCAGCTGGCCCGGGTCGCCGGGTTCATCGACCGGCTGCCGAACCACGCGCAGCTGCGCACCGGCGGCAGCCAGATCAAGGGCCCCGGCTACTTCTTCGAGCCCAGCGTGGTCACCGACGTGCGGCAGGACGACGAGATCGTGCAGTCCGAGGTGTTCGGCCCGGTCATCACCGTGCAGCGGTTCAGCTCCGAGGACGAGGCGCTGACCTGGGCGAACGGGACCGAGTATGGCCTCGCCTCGTCGGTCTGGACCACCGACCACGGCCGGGCCATGCGGATGGCCCGGAGCCTCGACTTCGGCTGCGTGTGGATCAACACGCACATCCCGCTGGTGGCCGAGATGCCGCACGGCGGCTTCGGCCGGTCCGGCTACGGCAAGGACCTGTCGATGTACGGGTTCGAGGACTACACCCGTATCAAGCACGTGATGTCATCACTGGACTGACGACACCCGCCTGTGGGGCTCCGCGGGCGCCAGCGGCCCTCCGCGGCCCTCCGCGGGCGGCCGAGCCAACCCAGCAACCGCCTGGATGGGAATCGGCCGACCGATTCCCATCGGCCGCGGGCGCCGTATCCAGTCATGGAGCACATATCACGCGTTACGACCAAAATCGCGTCGTGTTTGTCATGTTTTGTCTGCCGTAACGCGTGATAAGTCGAGATGATCATGGGATTGGACGGCGGCGGATCGGGTGAGCGGGCAGCACCGTGGCCGGCCGTAAGATCGGATTCGTGCTACCTGACTCTGAGATACGGCGCATCCTGCTCGTCGCCGCCCATCCCGATGACGTGGACTTCAGCGCTGCGGGCACGGTCGCACTGTGGACCGACGCCGGGTTCGACGTCACGTATTGCATCGTGACCGACGGTGATGCGGGGGGCTTCGACGAGTCGATACCGCGGACGGACATCGCACCGCTGCGCCGCAAGGAGCAGACGGCGGCCGCACAGTGCGTCGGCGTCCACGACCTGCGGTTCCTCGGCTACCCGGATGGCAAGCTGGAACCGACCCTGAAGCTGCGCCGGGACATCGCGCGGGTGATCAGGCAGGTCCGGCCCGACCGGCTGGTCTGCCCCTCCGCCGAGCGGAACTACCAGCGCATCGGGGCCAGCCATCCCGATCACCGCGCGGTGGGCTCGGCGGCACTCGACGCGGTCTACCCCGACGCGCGCAACCCATTCGCGTTCCCCGAGCTTCTCGCCCACGAGGGGCTCGCGGCCTGGACAGTCCCTGAGGTGTGGATCTCGGCGAGCCCGGGTGCCGACCACTATGTGGACATCACCGACACATTCCCCCGCAAGCTCGCGGCGCTCCGGGCGCACGAGAGCCAGACCGGGCACATGGACGGGCTGGAGGACTTCCTGCGCGGCTGGCTCAGCCGTTCCGCCGCCCAGGGCGGGCTCCCAGAAGGCCACCTCGCCGAGGCCTTCCAGGTCCTCAGCACCGCCTGACGCCCAGGTCCTCAAGCACAGCCTGGCCCGGCCCGGGATCCTCAGCACCGCCTGAATCCCCGGCCCGGCCCGCGATCCTCAACCCGGCCTGACTCTCTGTTCAGCCCGCGGTGAATGGCTCATTGAGCAGGTTATAAGCCGCAAAATGAGACATCCACCGGGTGACGCCGATGAGCGTTGGGGCTAGTGCCAGCCATGTCGGGCGGCTTAGGTTGGCATCACTCGCCACTGCCGTCTCCCGAGGAGTCCGTGCATGACCAGGATCACCGTCACCGTCGACGGAGTCGCTTACGAGGACGACGTCGAACCCCGTTTGCTGCTTGTCCACTACCTGAGGGAAACCGTCGGCAAGACCGGCACGCCCATCGGCTGCGACACCTCCAACTGCGGTGCATGCACCGTCCTGATGGACGGAAGCTCGGTCAAGAGCTGCGCTGTCCTGGCCGTTCAGGCGGACGGCAGCAGCGTCACCACCATCGAGGGCCTCGCGAACGGCGAGTGGCACCCGCTCCAGCAGGCGTTCCACGCCGAGCACGCGCTGCAGTGCGGCTACTGCACGCCGGGCATGATCCTGGCCTGTGTCGACCTGCTGCAGGACAATCCGCACCCCAGTGACCAGGAGATACGGGAAGGGCTTGAGGGCAACCTCTGCCGGTGTACCGGCTACCAGAACATTGTGAACGCTGTGCGGCGCGCGGCCGAGGCGGGAGTGACGACGCCATGACGACAGAGACACAGGCACCGGCAGCGGAGAAGGAATTCGGGCGAGCACGCCCCCGCAAGGAGGACGCCCGCCTGGTCACTGGCCAGACGACCTGGACGGACAACCTCACCCTGCCCGGGTTGCTGCACATCGCCTTTGTCCGCAGCCCGTTCGCGCACGCCCAGATCACCTCGGTGGACGTCAGCGCGGCCCGGCGGATGCCCGGGGTGATCGCCGCGTTCTCCGGCGCGGACTTCGCCGACGAGCAGGGCAGCCTGCCGTGCGCGTGGCCGGTCACGCCCGACATAGTCATCCCTGCCCACCCGCCGATGGCCACCGAGGAGGTCCGCTACGTAGGCGAAGCGGTGGCCTGTGTGGTCGCCAGGGACCGCTACACGGCCGCGGACGCCGTGTCCGCGGTGGACGTGGAGTACGAGCCGCTGCCGCCGGTGCTCGACATCCGGACCGCGCTGGATGAGGGTTCCCCCAAGGTGCACGAAGCGGGCAACAAGAGCTTCGAGTGGGTGTTCCAGAACGGGGACCTGGACGCGGCGTTCCGCGACGCTCCCGTGGTGCTCGAGCGCAACTACCGCCAGCAGCGGCTGATCCCCAGCGCGATGGAGCCGCGCGCCGTGGTCTGCTCGTGCGTAGGCGGCGAGTTCACGCTCTGGTCCTCCACCCAGATCCCACACATTCTCCGGCTGATGCTTGCCCTGGTCACCGGCGTGCCCGAGCAGAACATCCGGGTCATCGCACCGGACGTGGGCGGCGGTTTCGGCTCGAAACTGCAGGTCACGGCCGAGGAAGTGCTCGCCATGCTGATCGCCCGCAGGCTCGGCAGGCCGGTCAAGTGGACCGAGTCGCGCAGCGAGGGCAACATGACGGTGCACCACGGCCGTGACCAGTGGCAGCGGATCAGGGTCGCCGCCGAGCGGGACGGCCGGCTGCGTGGCCTGTCCGTGGACCTGCTCGCTGACATGGGCGCCTACCTGATGCTGGTCACTCCCGGTATTCCGCTGCTCGGCGCGTTCATGTACAACAGCATCTACAAGATGGACGCCTTGTCCTTCCGCTGTACCGGCATTTTCACGACCAAGATGCCGACCGACGCCTACCGCGGCGCCGGCCGTCCCGAGGCCACCTTCGCCATCGAGCGCACGATGGACGAACTCGCCGCCGAACTGGGCATCGAGCCACTCGAGCTGCGGGCCCGGAACTGGATCAAGCACGAGGAGTTCCCGTACGCCACCATCGCCGGACTGACCTACGACAGCGGGAACTACGAGGCCGCGACAGCCAGGGCCAGGGAACTGTTCGGCTACGACAAGCTCCGCGAGGAGCAGGCGGCCCGCCGGGCCAGCGGCGACCCGGTCCAGCTGGGCATCGGGATCTCGACGTTCACCGAGATGTGCGGGCTGGCCCCGTCGCGGGTGCTCGGCTCGCTGGCCTACGCGGCCGGCGGCTGGGAAAACGCGTCGGTACGCATGCTGCCCACCGGCAAGGTCGAGGTGGTCACCGGGTCCAGCGCCCACGGGCAGGGCCATGAGACCGCATGGAGCCAGATCGTCGCGGACAAGCTCGGCGTGCCGTTCGAGGATGTCAGGGTGCTGCACGGCGACACCCAGGTCTCTCCCAAGGGTATGGACACCTACGGTTCCCGGTCGCTGACTGTGGGCGGCGTGGCCGTGCTCTCGGCCTGCGACAAGGTCATCGCGAAAGCGAAGGTCATCGCCTCCGCCCTGCTTGAAGCGCCTCCGGAAGCGGTGGAGTTCGACGCGGGAACGTTCCGGGCCGCAGGGGGCTCGGGCGCGACCAAGACGATCCAGGAGATCGCGCTGGCCACGTTCGCCGCCCATGACCTGCCAGATGGCGTAGAGCCGTCACTCGACTCCGACGCCACCTTCGACCCGGACAACTTCTCGTTCCCGCACGGGACCCACCTGTGCGCGACCGAGGTTGACACCGAGACCGGGATGGTCACCATCCGCTCGTATGTCGCCGTGGACGACGTGGGCACGGTGGTGAACCCCATGATCGTGGACGGCCAGGTCCACGGCGGGCTGGCCCAGGGCATCGCACAGGCGCTGTACGAAGAGGCGGTCTACGACGACGACGGCAACCTGGTAACCACCACGTTGGCCGACTACCTGATCCCGTCAGCCGCCGACCTGCCGCATTTCACCACTGACCGGACCGAGACCCGCGCGACGACCAACCAGATGGGCGTCAAGGGGGTGGGCGAGGCGGGCACGATCGCCTCCACGCCCGCGGTGGTGAACGCGATCATCGACGCGCTGCGCCAGTTCGGCGTCCGCGATGTGCCGATGCCATGCACGCCTGAACGCGTCTGGCGCGCGATCCAGACGGCACAGACTGGGGGCGCGGCATGATCCCCGCGAAGTTCGACTACGTCCGTCCCGGCACGCTCGACGAGGCCGTCCGGGCGCTGGCCGGCGGCGGCGAGGACGCCAAGGTCATCTCCGGCGGCCAGAGCCTCCTGCCGCTGCTCCGGCTCCGGCTGGCGTATCCGGACCTTCTCGTCGACGTCGGCGCTCTCGACGGGCTGCGCGGCGTCACCGACCAGGGTGACGCGCTGCTGATCGGCGCCAGGACCACGCACTACCAGCTAGTGCACGATCCCCTCGTCGCCGAGCACTGCGGGCTGCTGGCGCAGGCCGCCGGCACGGTGGCTGACCCAGCGGTCCGGCACCGCGGCACGCTGGGCGGAGCGCTCGCGCACGCCGACCCGGCCGGCGATCTCCCCGCGGTAGCGGTCGCGCTGGAGGCCACCCTGATAGCCCGCGGCCCAGGCGGCGAGCGTGAGATCGCAGCCCAGGATTTCTTCGTCGACTACCTGACCTCGGCCTTGGGCGCAGACGAGATTCTGACCGGGATCCGGGTGCCGAAGCTCGGACCAGGATGGGGCTATCGATACGAGAAGTTCCACCGGACGGCGCAGTCCTGGGCGACCGTGGGCGTCGCCGCGCTGGTCAGGCGCTCGAATGGGACGGTAGCCGAGGCCAGGATCGGGCTCACCAACATGGGCCCCGTCCCGGTCCGGGCCCGGGCCGCGGAGCAGGCGGCGGCCGGAGCCGAGGCGAGCCGGGCCGCCCTGCAGGCGGCGGCTGTGCATGCCGACGCGGAAGCGCAGCCTCCCTCGGACCTGCATGGTGCGGCCGACTACCGCCGTCACTTGGCGCGGGTGCTGACCGGCAGAGCATTGGCGGCAGCGTCTAGAGTCTGACGATATGGAACTTGAGCACTCATTTATCATCCCAGTGCCCCCGGAGCAGGCCTGGGAAGTGCTGCTCGACGTCGAGAAGGTGGCGCCCTGTATGCCGGGCGCCACCATCGACGGCGTGGACGGTGAGGTCATCTCGGGAAAGATCAAGGTCAAGGTCGGGCCCATCGCGCTGACCTACGCCGGCACGGCCAGGTTCACCGAGAAAGACGAGCAGGCCCGCATGGTGGCCCTGGAGGCATCGGGCAAGGAGACCAGGGGAACGGGCACCGCGTCGGCCACGGTGCGCTCGACGCTCCAGGACCTCGGCGGCAAGACCCGGGTGACCGTGCATACGACGATGAACATCACCGGGCGGCCAGCCCAGTTCGGCCGTGGTGTGATGGTGGAGGTCGGGGGAAAGATCATCGAGAAGTTCGCCGCGAACCTGGCCGCGCAACTAGCCACCGGCGGCCCAGCCACGCAGCCGGCCACGAACAGCACCGCCACGCAGCCGGCCACGGATGACCAGTCTGCCGGGGCGCTGGCCGGGGCCGCGCCGCCGACCAGCAGCGAGCTCGCCGCCGCGGCGGCCGCGAGGAACGGTTCGGTCCCCGGGGAGGAGTACTCCGGCGACGCCACGGGCCTCCCGATCGAGGAGCTGCATCTCCCCGTCCGCTCGTACAACAGCCTCCGCCGCGAAGGCGTGCATACGGTCGGGGCTCTGGCGTCCCGCAACGAGAAGGACCTGCTGGCCATCGACGGCCTCGGCCCGCAATCGGTCAAGGAGATCAAGCAGCGGCTGGCCGATCACGGACTCGCGCTGGGCGAGCCCGGTGTGCCACCAGCCGCCGCGGGCGCGGGCAACGCCGCGGCGGCCGGCACCGCGACGCCTGATCATCCAGCCCCTGATCCTTCACCGCGGGACCGCAACGGGTTCCTGCCGCCGCCTGCCGCCCGGCCCGCGGATGAGGATTCGATCGACCTGCTGAGCGTGGCCGGGCTGCCCGTACTCAAACGTGCCCTGCCCGGGGTCGGCATCCTGGTCGGCCTGCTGCTCCTGCTCGGCCTGCGGTCCCGCCGCAAGCGCCGCCGTGCGCGGGCAGCCGGCGCGTAACCGCCGGGTTCCAACGACACGAAATGGCGCTTTGGTGTTGCAATGACGTGCTATGACGACACCAAGTGGCGCTTTGGTGCCGTTGGAGGCGGTCCGACTAGGGTGAGTTCGTGACAGGGTTCTCCACCGGCCGGTCCGGCGCGGAGGAACTCGACGCGGCGGACCCGCTGGCCCGGTTCCGGGATCGCTTCGCCCGCGCGGATCCCTCGCTCATATACCTCGACGGCAACTCCCTGGGCATGCTGCCGGAGGTCACGGCGCGGCGCATCAGCGAGGTGGTCGGCCAGGAGTGGGGCGCCGGGCTGATAAGTTCCTGGGCCCACTGGATGGACCTGCCGCAGCAGGTGGGCGACCTGCTCGGCCGCCACTTGCTGGGCGCGGCACCGGGCCAGGTGGTGATCGCCGACTCGACCACGGTGAACCTCTACAAGCTGGCCTGGGCGGCGCTGGACGACCGGCCAGGCCGGCCCGTCATTGTGACGGACGACGACAACTTCCCGACCGATCGCTATGTGCTGGAGGGGCTCGCCCGGCAGCGCGGGGCCCAGTTGCGGCTCATCCACACCGACATGGACGACGGGGTGAGCGAGCAGGCGGTCCGCAGTGCTGTCGGGGTGGACACCGCACTGGTCAGCCTGTCGCATGTGGCCTACCGGAGCGGCGCCCTCGCGGATATGGCCGCGCTCACCGCCGTGGTGCACGACGCGGGCGCGCTGGTGCTCTGGGATCTGTGCCACTCGGTGGGCTCGGTGCCGGTGGAACTGGACTCCTCCGGCGCGGACCTGGCCGTCGGCTGCAGCTACAAGTACCTCAACGCGGGCCCGGGCGCGCCCGCCTTCCTGTACGTCCGCGAGGGCCTGCAGGAACGGCTGCGCCAGCCGGTGCAGGGCTGGTTCGGCCAGCGGGACCAGTTCACGATGGGGCCTGGCTACGATCCCGCCCCTGGAATCGCCCGCTTCCTCAGCGGCTCACCCAACGTCATCGGCACGGTCGCCGTCGAGGAAGGCGCCCGGCTGCTCGGCGAGGCTGGCATCGGGGCGTTGCGGGCCAAGGGCATGCTGCTCACCGACTACCTGATCACCCTGGCCGACGCGTGGCTGACCCCGCTGGGCTGCGTGCTCGCGTCGCCGAGGGACGCCGCGCGGCGCGGCTCGCACGTCAGCCTGCGCCACCCGGAAGCCTGGCGGATCAGCCAGGCCCTGATCCAGGCAGGAGTGGTGGGCGACTACCGCACCCCCGACCGGCTCCGGCTCGGCCCCGCCCCGGTCAGCACCCGGTTCACCGATGTCTGGGATGCCCTGAATACGGCCCGTGAGATCATCGAGACCAAGGCGTACGAGCAAATCCAGGCCGAGCCCGCGCGAGTCACCTGAGCCACCCACGAGAGCTTCCGGCCCGAGCTCGCGTGGGACTAATGACCGGGAACGGCTGGGTCGCGGCGAACGACTCGTCGTGCGCGACCTGCTCATAACGCCCGTCGCGCGGCCCAGGGGTCATTCCCACTCGATGGTGCCGGGGGGCTTGCTGGTGACGTCCAGGACAACCCGGTTGACCTCGGGCACCTCGTTGGTGATCCGGGTAGAGATCGCCGCGAGCACCGGGTCCGGCAGCCGGGCCCAGTCGGCGGTCATGGCATCCTCGCTGGTCACCGGGCGGAGCACCACCGGATAGCCGTAGCTGCGCCCGTCGCCCTGGACACCGACGGACCGCACATCGGCCAGCAGCACCACTGGGCACTGCCAGATCTCCCGGTCCAGGCCTGCGGCGCTCAGTTCCGCGCGGACGATCGCGTCCGCCGCCGACACGATCCGCAGGCGCTCGGCGGTGACCTCACCGACGATCCGGATAGCCAGGCCCGGCCCGGGGAAGGGCTGGCGCCAGACGATCTCGGGCGGCAGCCCGAGAGCCTCCCCGACCCGCCGCACCTCATCCTTGAACAGCGCGCGCAACGGCTCGACCAGCTGGAATCTCAGGTCCTCCGGCAGGCCGCCGACGTTGTGGTGGGACTTGATGTTGGCCGCACCCGTGCCGCCGCCCGATTCCACCACGTCCGGGTAGAGCGTCCCCTGGACGAGGAAATCGACCGATGTCCCGTGACTTCCGGCGTCCGCGGCGATCTGGCGTGCCGCCTGCTCAAAGGCGAGGATGAACTCGCGCCCGATGATCTTGCGTTTTTCCTCCGGGTCGGTCACCCCGGCCAGGGCGGCCAGGAATGTCTCCGCTGCGTCCACCACCGTGAGATTCGCGCCTGTCGCGGCCACGAAATCCTTCTCCACCTGCTCGGCCTCGTCTTGGCGGAGCAGCCCATGATCGACGAATACGCAGCTCAGGCGGGACCCTATGGCGCGCTGCACGATGGCTGCGGCGACGGCGGAATCGACTCCGCCGGACAGGCCGCAGATGGCGCCGCCCTCGCCGATCTGCTCGGCGACCCGCTCGGTCTGCTCCTCGATGATGCCGCGCATCGTCCAGTTCGGGCGGCAGCCCGCCGCCTCCAGGAAGCGGTGGAGGATCAGCATGCCCTGCTGGGTGTGCAGTACCTCAGGGTGGAACTGCACGCCGTACAGCCGGCGGCTGGGATTCTCCACCGCGGCGACGGGGGTCCCAGCGGTATGCGCGGTCACCGCGAATCCGGGGGGCGGGGCCGTGCATGTGTCGCCGTGCGACATCCACACCTGCTGGTGTCCGGGCAGGCCACCGAGCAGCGTGCCGCCTGGCTGATCCGCTTCGGGTGCGGCCTCGCCGTCCGGCGACTCGTTGTCCGGCGATGAGATCAGCTCAAGGGCGGTCGCGCCGTACTCGCCACCGCCGGTGTGGGCCACCTCGCCACCAAGGCCGGACACCATGAGCTGGAAGCCGTAGCAAATGCCGAGCACCGGAACGCCGGCCTCGAGGAGACCCGGCGGCCCGGGCGGGGCCGGCGGCGCGCCCTCCGCGTACACCGACGCTGGCCCACCCGACAGGATGATCGCCGCGGGTTTCCTGGCCAGGATCTCGGCTGCGGGCATGGTGCAGGGCACGATCTCTGAGTGCACCTGGCACTCACGGACCCGGCGCGCGATCAGCTGCGCGTACTGGGCCCCGAAGTCAACCACCAGGACTGTGTCGAAGTCACCATCATCAAGCACGGTGCCGCCCTCCCCGGGGCCATACACGGTCTGCGCCCCGGGACGGGGTAGCGGCCGCCGTGTCTGTCGGCAGAGGCCGCCAGTCTAAAGCCTCGGGCCGCCTCACCGGGCATGGGCCGCGCCGGCCAGACCACTAGGTCAGCACCCTCTTCGGGCCGCCGGGCCGGGCATCGTGTGGTTGCGCAGCCAGTTACCGATGCGCGGCCCGCAGCGCCTCGTTGATCTTCCCGGCGGCGTCACGGACCTGGCGGAGCAGCTGCTCCTGCATCGCGGTGGGAGCCCGCACCAGCGGGGACGGCACCGTGAGCGCGGCCAGGATGCCAGTGCTATCGCGGACCGCGGCAGATACCGCGAAGACACCTGTGTCAATCTCCTCTTCGCTCACCGCCCATCCGTCCCGCCGCGCGGCGATCACCCGCTCGGTGAGCTGGGCTGCGGCCTGCGGATCCTGGCGAGCCAGCGGCGCAAGGTATTCCCGCAATGCCTCGTCGGACATGCTGGCCAGGAGCAACCTGGCACTGGCGCCATGCTCCAGCGAGAGCGGCTGGCCAGGTTCGAACGAGGTGCGCAGCCGGTGCGTCGACTCGACGCGGTGGACGCAGACAGCCGAGCTGGCGATCAGCCGTACCAGGATGACTGTTTCCCCGGTATCAGCAGCCAGCCGCCGCATCACTGGGTCAGCGAAGGTGTTCAGCGTTTCGGCCGCTTCGGCCGCTCTCGCCAGCGCCGTCAGCCTGGCCGAGAGATGGTAGTGGCCGCGGCCGTCTCCAATGAGCAGCCCCATGTCGCGCAGGAGTCCGAGATAGCGGTAGACGCTGGGCAGCGGCACGGCGGTCGCGTCCGACAGGTCCCGCGCCGTAAGCGTGTGGCGCTCCCTTGAGAAGGCCATCAGGAGTACAAGCGCCCTCCGGGCACCCTCGGCCCCACGCGCTTGGCCCGCTTCACCGGATCCCTCGCCACCCGCGCTGTGCCGCTTGACAGTCAAATTCTGGTCATGCAACCCTTCTCGTATAGCCATAACTCGATTATCACATAGCGATAGTGAGTGGCATGGGTGGTCAGCGAGGGCGCTGCCAGTGGCTCGTCATGGCGAGCCCGTTACCCGAGCCGCCAGCGCAGCCGGGCCCCGGCGGCGGGAGCAGGAGCGTCCTGTCAGCGGTCCCACCGCCCCGCGGTCGACCCTCAGCCCGCATCCCTTCCCGCACGCAGTTCTGCGGCATTCCCGCGGTGCCGGGGCCATCTCAGGTCGCGCCACCCGTGGTCACACCGGCCCGCAGGGGACCAATGCGAATCCAGTAAAGGGCCATGAGCGGCGAAGAAACGATGGGAGAACCGCGAGGGTGAAGATCGACGCCTTCTGCCACATCATGCCACGGCCGTACTACGACCGTTTCTTCGCACTGGACGGCTCGGTGCACGCCGCGAATCTGCGCAAACGGGTGTCCGCCATTCCCAGCCTGGTCGACATGGACGTGCGTTTCGCCCAGATGGATGAATTCGGTGACTACCGTCAGATCATCAATATCGCCGCGCCTCCCGTGGAGGACCTCGGGTCCCGCGAGATTTCCAGGGAGATGGCCCGGATCGGCAACGAGGCCATGGCCGAGCTGGTCCGATCCCATCCAGACCGCTTCGCCGGCTTCGCTGCCTGTGTACCGATGGACGACCCCGACGCTGCCGTCACTGAACTGGAGTACGCGACGCTCCAGCTAGGCGCGATCGGCGCCCAGATCTACACCCACGTACACGGCCAGGCCATGGACGATCCGCGGTTTGAGCCCTTTTACGCAGCCGCCGCCCGGCTCGACAGCCTGCTGCAAGTCCACCCATGCCGCAGCTCGGCCTGGGCCGACTACCCGGCTGAGAAGCGATCGCGATACGAAATCTGGTGGGCCTTTGGGTGGGAGTACGACCTGTCGGCCTTCATGGCCCGGATCGTGTTCTCCGGCGTGCTGGAGCGCTACCCGGAACTGAAGTTGCTCATCCACCACGGCGGGAGCATGGTGCCCCATTTCGCCGGCCGGGTCGGGCCCGGCCTGGATCAGCTCGGCGCCCGCACGCCGGCCGACCAGCAAGAGGATATCGAGGGTTACCCGCTCTCCAGGCAGCCGATCGACTACTTTCGCCGGATGTATGGCGACACTGCTCTTTTCGGTGCCGCCCATGCCGTGCGCTGTTGTGTCGACTTTTACGGCGCCGGACACATCCTCTTCGGCTCGGACAGCCCTTACGACCCGGAACGCGGGCCAGGCTATATTCGCGCCACCATCAAGAACCTCCAAGAGATCGGGCTCAGCGAGGCGGAGCAGGAAGCCATCTTCCACGGCAACATTACCCGCCTGACCGGGCTGACCCTCAAGGCGTGATCCGTCATGCGAAACAGAGCCGGTGAGGCGGGCGGCCGAGCCGATTCCGGCGTCGGGACCGAACGCCGGGCAGCCACGGCGGGCGCTGCGGCACCCACGACCGTGGTGAGCCCGCTGGTCGGCGGGCAGGTCACACCGGGCCCGGTCACCGCGCGACGAGTGAACACGCGGCTGCGGCGGCGCGTGCGGCCGGTCGTAGGTGTCGTGCTCGCCCTCGGCGGGTGGGAGCTGCTCACGCAGACGGGGCTCCTGGACCGCCGGCAGTTCCCCGCCATTCAAACCGTCGTGGCCGCGCTCTACACCTCCCGAGGCGCCCTCGTGGCTAGCCTGGGGACAACCCTGGAGAGCCTGTTCATCGGCTTGGCGATAGCGTCAGCCGCCGGCGCGGTGTTTGGCCTGGCGGTCGGCATCTCGGTATGGGCCGATGCTGCAACGGACGTGATCGTGCGGATGATGCGGCCGCTCCCGTCGCTGGCGCTGATCCCGATCGCGATCCTGCTGGCTGGGCTCGGCACGACGATGACGTCTGGCCTGGTCGCGTTCGCGGCGTTCTGGCCGGTCTTCATCAACGCGAGGTACGCCACCCGGCAGGTCGAGCCGCAGCTGCTTGACACTGGGCGCGCGCTGGGCTTCGGGCCGTGGGAACTCATCTGGAGGGTCATCGTGCCGAGCGTTGCGCCGGCCGCCGTCACCGGCGTCCGCGTCGCGGCCGGAATGGCCACCGTCGTCACCATCTCCGTCGAGCTGGTAGCCGGCACGGGCGGGCTCGGCGGCTACGTGCTCGACGCGCAGCAGGGTGGCGCGACAGCGGAGATGTACGCCGGGATCGTCGTCGGCGGAGTGGTCGGATGGCTGCTCAGCTCCGGCATCGGCGCTCTGGCGCGGATTGCGCTTCGCTGGGACGCCGCCGCCGTCGGCCGGGCGGTGCCGTCATGACCGCCGCGGCCGCGGAGCCGGCCGTGGGCCGCCGGCGGGTCGCGAGACGGCGGCTCGCGCTGCGGTCGGCGGGATGGCTCGGGGTGCTGGCTGTCGCCGTCGCCTGGCAGCTCGCCGCCCTGGCCCTGCAAAAGCCGGCCTTGCCCACGTTCACCGCCGCCCTGGCGGCCACGCGCCAGATCGTCACCGGTCCGGTGCTGACTACTGACATCCTGCCTTCCCTGGCCCGTGCGCTGAGCGGGTTCGCGATCAGTGCCTTGGTGGGCACCACTCTCGGCCTCACCCTCGGCTACCTGCGCCGTCTCGGCGACTACTGCACCGCGGTCATCGACTTCCTCCGCTCGCTGCCCGCCCCGCTGCTCATCCCGCTGGCCATCGTGCTGCTGGGCCTCAGCAGCCGGATGGTCGTGGCGGTTGTCGTCGCGGCGGCCGTCTGGCCCGTGCTGATCAACGCGTTCGATGCCGCGCGGCGGACCGAACCGCTCTATCTCGACACCGCGCGCGCGTGCGGAATTGAGGGCCTGGCATTGCTGCGGATCGTGCTGCTGCCGGCGGCGCTGCCAATGATCCTGGCCGGGTTGCGGATCGCGCTGAGCACCTCCCTGGCGGTCCTGGTCGTCGCCGAGATGCTCGGCGCCAGCTCCGGCATCGGCTACTTCATCCAGAGTGCGCAGCAGACATTCCAGATCCCGCAGACCTACGCCGGGATCATCGTCCTGGCCGGCATCGGATGGCTACTTGATACCGCGTTCCTGCTGACCGAGCACCGGCTGCTGCGGTGGGAACGGGTTCGGACAGGGGACAGACATGCCTGAACCGCCATTCCTCAGCGTCGTTGGCATGAGCAAGAGCCTGACGTCGGCCGACGGTAACGTGCTCCTGGTCAACCGGGACGTCACCCTGACCGTGCAGCCCGGCGAATTCATCTCGATTGTCGGCCCCTCAGGCGCGGGGAAAACAACGCTGCTGCGCACGCTCGGCGGGCTGACGGCCCCGGACTCCGGCACTGTCCAGCATCGCGGTGAGCTGACCAAGGGTGTCCCTGCGTGGCTGTCCATCGTGTTCCAGGAGTACAACAAGACCCTCTTCCCCTGGCTGTCGGTCCGCAAGAACGTGCGGCTCGCCATCCGCGACCTCCCGAAGACGACGGCGGCCGCCCGCATCGATGAAGCGCTGGCGCAGGTAGGCCTCACCGGTTTCGGCGACCACTATCCGTGGGAGCTGTCCGGGGGGATGCAGCAGCGCGTGGCGCTGGCACGGGCGATGGTCAGCCACCCCGAATTGCTCCTCATGGACGAGCCGTTCGCCTCGGTCGACGCGCTGACCAGGGCAAAGCTCGAGGACATCGTGCTTGAACTCTGGCAGCAGGCCCGGTTCGCCGTCATTTTCGTCACCCACGACATCGGCGAGGCGGTCTACCTCAGCGACCGGGTCCTTGCCCTGTCCGGACGCCCTTCCACGATCTTGTCCGAGGTCCGCGTGGATCTGCCCCGCCCGCGCTCGCAGTACGCGACGAGGGCGATGCCCCGGTTCCATGAACTCAGCTCCCAACTGCTAGCTCTGGTGGAGCACGCCGGACAGGAAGCGCGGTAGGCGCCGTGGGCAACGTCGAGCTGCCACTGGCGATGAGCTCCTACGAGCACGCCGCCGACCTGACGTCCGGCCGGCTCCCGGTCGAGGGCGTGTCACGGCGCGCCCTCGACGCGTTCGCCCGGCGGGCTCATGAGCAGGGAGTCGCGCACCGTCACGTCGAAGCCGATGAGCTGTTCCCCAGCCGCTGCGTTCCCTGTTCCGGATCTGACCCGCCAGCGAAGGAGACAATCATGTGGAAGCCACGGAGAACTACCCGCGCACCAGGCGGATGGCGGCTGTCGGCAGCGGCGCCACCGGGCGCGGCCGACCTGCCCGCGAATCCGGGCTCGCGGGCGACGCGACGGCGGAACCGGCGGCTTGCCCTGGCCGGGGCCGTGGCGATAATCCCCGCGGCCGCGCTGCTCGCCGCGTGCGGCGGCAGCAAGGGCACGGCCGACCACTCCGCGGCTGGAAACCTCGTGGTTGGGATCCCGCCGGTCACCGATATGGCCAATCTGTACGTGGCGGACAGCAAGGGCTTCTTTGCCAGCCGCGGCCTGACCATAAAGATCACCAAGCTTAACGGCGGCGCCGCGCTGGTCCCGGCCATGGAGGCTGGCTCGGTCGATATCGGCCAGTCGAACATCGTGTCGGCGCTCCAGGCGCAGCAGCAGAACCTGGGCATCAAGTGTTTCGCGGGCGGCTGGCGCTCCCCGGTCAAGCCCCAGCTGTCCCTCGTCGTGTCGGCGAAGTACACCTCATCGATCCGGGCGCCGGCCAGCCTGGCCGGCAAGACGATCGCGGTTCAGTCGCTGAACAATTCCAACCAGCTGCTCACCGAGGAGTACCTGAAGGCACACGGGGTGAACCCGGCCTCAGCGCATTTCATCGCGATCCCGTACCCGGAGATGCCCGCAGCGCTGTCCGCCGGCCGGGTCGCTGCCGCGATTACTGATGAGCCATTCACCACGATAGTGACGTCCCAGGGCTCCAAGATCCTCGCCGCGGAGCCCGATCAGGCGATCGCCCCGAACGTTCTCTATGCCTGCTGGGTGGGCCCGTCAGAGTGGCTCAACTCGCACCGGCAGCTGGCTGCGAAATTCGTCGCGGCACTTGACCAGGCCGACAGCTACATGGCCGCACATCCCGCGTACGCGCGGTCAATCCTGCCGAAGTACACTACCGTCTCGGCCGAGCTCGCCGGAAAGGTGACACTACCGGAGTTCACCACCCAGATCACAGCAGCCGACGTGCTGCCCTGGGCCAGGGCCGCGGCTGAGCAAAAGATGACAAAATCGCTAATAGCGCCGTCATCCATTATTACGAGCATTTCCTCATCAGGAGGCAGCTAGCGGTCCGACGCGTGTCTCTTAATGTTTCCGCGGCTACGCGGGACAATGACGCATGCCGAATCGGGTGCGGATACTGACGGCGCCGGATGCGCCCACTAGGTGGTTTTGGCGGGCCTGGTATCGGGGTCCTTGCCGGGTGGCTCCGCAGGCCCGGCCGGATACCCGGCCGCTGGGTCCGCAGGCCCGGCCGGATACCCGGCCGCTGGGCCGGCAGGCTGCCCTGCGACCGGGCCCGCGGGCTGCCCTGCCACCGGGCCCGCGGGCTGCGCGGCCGGGCCCACCCTGACCCGGGCGATGCGGCGGCCGTCCATCTCCGTGACGGTGAGCCGGTGCCCGGCGATTTCCACCGACTCATGGTCGCTGGGCAGTTGGCCAAGCCTGGCCAGCACGTAGCCGGCCACGGTCTCGTACGGGCCTTCTGGGAGCTCGACCCCGGTCTGCTCGGCGAAGTCATCCAGGTTGAGCAGGCCATCTACTTCGATCTCGCCGCCGAGCAACTTCTTCGGCTGTCCCGCGTCCACGTCGTATTCGTCCTGGATGTCGCCGATCAATTCCTCGACGAGATCCTCAAGCGTGACGATGCCCGCCGTACCGCCGTACTCGTCCACCACGATGGCCAGGTGCGACCGGTCCCGGCGCATCTCTGACAGCGCGGACAGCACCGTTTTGCTGGTCGGAAGCTGCTTGACCGGCCTGCACACCTCGCCGACGGTGAGCGCGCGAGTCGCGAAGTCCGGGTCCAGCAGGTCACGCACGTGAATGAAGCCGATGACGTCGTCGTAGGAGTCCCGGTACACAGGGAACCGCGAGTGCGGCGCGCCCGCAACTATCTTTGCCACGCGGGACAGCGGTGTCGCGGCCGCGATGAACTCGACTTCGGTCCGCGGCACCAGGACCTCCCGGATCTGCCGGTTCGCGGCCTCGAACACCTCCCCCACGATCTGCCGTTCATCCGGACTCAGCGCCTGGTGGCCGACGACCAGATCACGAAGTTCCTCCTCGGTCATCACCCCGCGCCCCGCTTTGGGGTCACCGCCGAAGATCCGCACCACGAGGTTGGTCGACCGGGACAGCAGCCAGACCAGGGGACGGGCCAGCACCGAGATCCGGTCCAGCGTCGGAGCCGCGAGCAGCGCCCACCGCTCCGCCCGCTGCAACGCGAGCCGCTTGGGCGCAAGCTCGCCGAGCACCAGGGTGAATATCGAGATCGTCCCGGTCACCACGACCAGGGAGACCACGGACGCCACCCCGGAATCGACATTGTGCTTGATCAGGGCGGTTTTCAGGTCGCTGGCCAGGGTGGCCGCGCCGATGGCACCGGAAAGGAGTGTCGCGACGGTGACGCCTATCTGCACCGCCGACAGGAAACGGTTGGGATCCTGGGCCAGCCTGGCGGCGCGCTGCCCGCGCTTGCCCTGCTGCGTGAGCGACTGCACCTGCCCCTCACGCAGCGAGACCAGGGCCATCTCGGCCCCGGCGAAGAACCCGCCGACGAGCACGATAAGCAGAACGACGATGACGTCCCAGCCGACCTGGTTCACGTCTTGATCCCTGACCTCCGCAGTCCACCGCCGGCGCAGCCCACCACCGGCGCAGCCCACCACCGGCCGGGTGGACCCTTGCCCCGACGGCCGACGGCCGCTGCCGTGGATCGCCCGCACGGCGTGGTGTGCGCACAGTCTAAGCAGCCACTCCGGGGCGAAGGGCAATTGAGCCGACGAAATCGCCTGCGGAACTCCGACCGCGCCCCGGGTTGCGGCATGTTGGGCCCGGGCCGGATGCAAATGATCCCTGGGCCCGATAGCGTATGGGTCCGATGGGCACAGCTGACGTCTGGAAAAATAGCGGCAGGCTCGCCGATGGCAGAGAGATCATCTATTTCGATGAGTCACCCGGCCTGGGCCGGGCCGATGTGCCGGATTTGCGACCGCTAACATCCGATTCCTCCACCAGTGTCGCGCCGGGAACCGGCCTGCCCGCCCCGGGCTGGCCCGAGTCCGGACTGCGCTGGGACGCGCTTCGCGGCGAATGGGTGGTGATCGCCGCGCAACGCCAGGACCGGACCTTCCTGCCCCCGGCCGACGAGTGCCCGCTGTGCCCGTCGCGGCCGGGACGGCTCACCGAGATCCCGGCGGACAACTACGACGTCGTCGTGTTCGAGAACCGGTTCCCATCGCTGCGCGGGACGGCCGACGGGTCATCCTGCGGGCCGCCTGGTTCGGGACCGGCGGAGACAGCCGGGGTACCGGGACGGCCGGCCCTCGGGCGATGCGAGGTGGTCTGCTTCACCTCCGACCACGACGCATCCTTCGCCAGCCTGACCCCACGCCGCGTCCGGACAGTCGTGGAAGCGTGGGCCGACCGGACCACGACCCTGGGCGCGATGGCCGGGATCGAGCAGGTGTACTGCTTCGAGAACCGGGGCGAGGAGATCGGTGTCACGCTCCGCCACCCGCACGGCCAGATCTACGGCTTCCCGTTCGTGACCCCGATGACCTCCCGGATGGTGGCCCAGGCGCGCGGCTACACAGCGGGTACCGGCCGGAATCTGTTCGACGACCTGGTCGCCGGTGAAATCGCTACCGGCATCCGCCTGGTGGCCCGCAACGAGCACTGGACGGCGTTCGTGCCCGCGGCCGCGCGGTGGCCGTATGAGGTGCTGCTCTTCCCGGCCGTGCGGGTCGCCGACATCCCGGCGCTCAGCGAGGAGGCACGGGCCGCGTTCTGCGATCTCTACCTCGACGTGCTGAACCGCCTTGACGCGCTGTTCGGGATGCCGCTGCCGTACATCGCCGCCTGGCACCAGGCGCCGAACGGGGACGAATTCGCCCGCAGCGAGTTCGGCCTGCATCTTCAGGTGCTATCCGTCCAGCGGGCGCCGGGCAAGCTGAAGTACCTCGCGGGAACGGAGTCCGGCATGGGAGTCTGGATCAACGACGTCCTGCCGGAGGAGGCGGCGCTGAGGCTCCGGGAGGCCCGATGAGCCAGGAACGCCCGCTGCGGCTGCTGGTCACCGGCGGCGCCGGGTACATCGGCAGCGTGGTCGCGGCGCTGCTCGGCGCGCGGGGGGATGACGTCGTCGTCCTCGACGACCTGTCCACCGGCCACCGGGACGCGGTCCCCGCCAGCGCCAGCTTCGTCCAGGGCACCATCCGGGATGACGCGGCGGCCCTGCTCGCCAGCGGGATCGACGCGGTGCTGCATTTCGCGGCGAAATCGCTGGTCGGCGAGTCCATGGAGAATCCGTCGCTCTACTGGGAGAACAACCTGGGCGGGACACTGGCTCTGCTAGAAGCAATGCACGCAACGAAAACCCCCCGGATTGTCTTTTCCTCCACCGCGGCGGTCTACGGGGAACCCGAGGCCACGCCCATCGCCGAGACCGCGCCGACCAGGCCGACGAGCCCATATGGCGCGTCGAAAGTGGCGGTGGACACGGCGCTGGCCGAGTACGCGCGGATGCATGGCATCGGCGGGGTCAGCCTGCGGTACTTCAACGTCGCTGGCGCGTTCGAGGACTCCGGCGGCCGCTGGTACGGGGAGCGCCACGCCCCTGAGACCCACCTCATCCCGAACCTCCTCGCGATCGCGGCCGCAAACGCGGAGGGGGCCGACCGGCACGCGCAGTTGTTCGGCGACGACTACCCCACGCCGGACGGGACCTGCGTCAGGGACTACATCCACGTGGCCGACCTGGCCCACGCGCACCTGCTGGCCCTGGACGCGTGCGTGCCCGGCCAGCACCGGATCTACAACCTCGGTGTCGGGAACGGCTTCTCCAACCGCGAGGTGCTCGACATGTGCCGCGAGGTGACCGGCCAGGACATCCCGGCGGTGATCGGGCCGAGGCGGCCGGGCGACCCGGCGGTCCTCGTCGCTTCCGCCGACCGCATCAAGGCCGACCTCGGCTGGCAGCCCGATCGCCAGCTGCGCTCGATGGTGGCCGACGCCTGGGCCTTCACCCAGGTCATGGCCTGATGGCCGCGGTCATCGACGCAGGCCGCGTCGTGGCCACGTTCCGGGAGTGCTTCGGCGCAGCTCCCGGCGGCGTCTGGCACGCCCCCGGGCGGGCGAATCTGATCGGCGAGCACACCGACTACAACGAGGGGTTCGTGCTCCCGTTCGCGCTGGACCGTGGCACGCTCGCCGCCGCCGGGCTCACCGGCGGCGCCGCGCTCGAACTGCGCGACGCCGCTATGCCCGCTGCCACTGGGCCCGCTGCCACTGGGCCCGCTGCCGCTGGGCCTGGTGCCGCTGGGCCTGGTGCCGCTGGGCCCGGTGCCAGGGTCACGGTGCCCCTGGATACGCTGGCGCCGGGTGAGGTGGCCGGATGGGCGGCTTATCCCGCCGGAGTCGCCTGGGCGCTGCGCGAAGCCGGTTATCCCGTCACCGGGACGAGCCTGACCATCGACTCGGATCTGCCGCAGGGCGCCGGCCTGTCCTCCTCCGCCGCGCTGGAATGCGCGGTCGCCCTGGCCCTGACTCAGCTGCAGGGAATCGACGTGCCCCGGCCCGAACTGGCCGCCATTGCCCGCCGCGCGGAGAACGACTTCGTCGGCGTGCCATCCGGGATCATGGATCAGTCCGCATCCCTGCTGTGCCGGGCCGGCCAGGCCCTGCTGCTCGACTGCCGCAGCGGGGAAAGCACACCTGTGCCGCTCGACCCAGCCGCCGCCGGCCTGGCCCTGCTGATCATCGACACCCGGGCCCGGCACGCACTGACCGACAGCGGCTACGCGGCCAGGCACCGCGAGTGTGCGGCCGCCGCCCGCGCCCTCGGCGTCCGGTCACTCCGGGACATCGACGACGCCCAGGAGGTGAGCCGGCTCGCCGACCCGGTGCTCCGCCGCAGGGCGCGGCACGTGATCACCGAGAACGCTCGCGTCCTGCAGGCTGTGGACCTGATGCGCGGCGGCCAGTTCGGCGGCGTGGGGCGGCTGCTCAGCGCCTCGCACGCCTCGCTGGCCGGCGACTTCGAGATCTCCTGGCCCGAGGCGGATGCGACGGTGGATGCCGCCGTCGGCGCCGGGGCGCTTGGCGCCCGGATGATGGGCGGCGGTTTCGGCGGCTCGGTGATCGCCCTGGTTCCCGAGGACGCCACGCCGGTCCGCGCCGCGATCTGCGCGGCGTTCGAGAGCCACGGCTGGCCATCTCCGGGATTTCTCGACGCGCCCCCTTCGGATGGCGCGCACCGCCTCGGCTGACCGCCGCGAAGGAGCCTGGATGCCAGTTCACGACGACGCCGTGGCCATTGCGGACGATCTGGTGCGGCTGCGCCGCGACATCCACCGCGAGCCGGAAATCGGACTTGACCTGCCGCGCACGCAGCAGAAGGTGGTCGCCGCGCTGGACGGGCTGCCGCTGGAACTCACCCTGGGCCGGGCCCTCAGCTCGGTCACGGCCGTACTGCGGGGCGGTCGCCCCGGCGGCACGGTGCTGCTCCGGGGTGACATGGACGCGCTACCGGTCACCGAGCGCACCGGCCTGGGCTACTCGTCCCGGACCGACGGCGCCATGCACGCTTGCGGCCACGACCTGCATACCGCCATGCTCGCCGGGGCGGCGCGCCTGCTGGCCGCCGGCCAGCCCGGGCTCGCCGGGAACGTGATCTTCATGTTCCAGCCGGGTGAGGAGGGCTACGGCGGGGCCAGGCTGATGATCGAGGAGGGCGTCCTGGATGCGACGGGCGAGCGGCCTGCTGCCGCTTACGCACTGCACGTCGCCGCGTCGGACTGGCCGGCTGGGGTTCTCGCCACCCGGCCCGGGACGATCATGGCCGCCGCCGACGTGCTCGATGTCACCGTGCGCGGGCACGGCGGCCACGCCTCGCGGCCGTATCTGACCAGGGACCCCATCCCGGCCGCCTGCGAGATAGTCACCGCCCTGCAGACGCTGGTGACCAGGCGCTTCGATGTGTTCGACCCGGTCGTCATCACCGTGGGCAGCTTTCACGCGGGCACCGCGGACAACGTGATCCCCGACGAAGCGCGCTTCCTGGCCACCGTGCGCTCGTTCTCCCCCGCTGCCCGGGACAGGGTGAAAGGGGCCAGCATCCGGCTGGTGGCCGACATCGCCTCGGCGCACGGACTGCACGCTGAAGCGACCTATACCGACGGCTACCCGATCACCGTCAACGACGCGGCGCAGGTCACGTTCGCGCGGCAGACCGCCACGGAGCTATTCGGCGACGGACGGTTCACCGCCATGGCGGACCCGCTGACCGGGGCGGAAGACTTCTCGTTCATCCTTGATCAGGTGCCTGGCGCGTTTCTCATGATGGGCGCCTGCCCGGCCGGCACTGATCCAGCCGGCGCGCCGACCAACCACGCGGCGGACGCCGTGTTCGACGACTCAGTGCTCGCCGACGGCGCCACGCTCCTGGCCGAACTAGCCCTCCGCCGCCTCGCCGCCCCCGCCTGAGCCCCCACCCCGCCCGAATGCCCACCCGGCCCTAAACCGCCCCGGCCCGACCCTGACCCGGGCCCCCGTGGCTCGGGCCACGCGTGCCTAACGGCACCAAAGTCACTCCGGTGCCAACCCGACGGCACCAAAGTCACTCCGGTGCCGTTGATGACCGAAGCCGGGCGCGGGTTAGAGGCTGGCTACGTCGGCTTGCTTGGCCCGGACCGCTTCGGCCGCTTCCCGGAGGGCGGAGAGTTCGGCCTCGGTGAGGTCCCGTTCCACGACCGCGCGCACTCCGGACGCGCCGATCTCGGCCTCGACACCCAGGTAAACCCCGGAGATGCCATACTCGCCATCCACCCACGCGCAGACCGGCAGCACCGCGCCGGAATCCTCGGCGACGGCGCGGGCCATCCGAGCCGCGGCGGCAGACGGCGCATAGTAGGCGGACCCGGTCTTCAGCAGGCCGACGATCTCGGCCCCTCCATTGCGGGTGCGCTCCACCAGCTCATCGATGTCCGCGGCGGAGAGCAGGTCGGCCAGTGGCTTGCCGTCCACGGAGCAGGCCGACGGCACCGGCACCATGGTGTCCCCGTGTGACCCTAGAGTCAGCGTACGTACCGAGCCGACCGGCACACGGAGCCGTTGCGCAACGAAATTGGTAAAGCGGGCCGTGTCCAGCATGCCGGCCTGGCCCAGCACACGGTGCGGGGGGAAGCCGGACACGTTGGCGGCGAGCGCGGTCATCTCATCCAGTGGGTTGGAGACCACGATGAGCACGGCGTCCGGAGCATGCTTGACCACGTTCTCCACCACGCTCCGGACGATCTTGGCGTTGACCCCGATCAGGTCCATCCGGCTCATGCCTGGTTTCCGGGGCAGGCCGGCCGTGACGATGACGATCGACGATCCCCCGATCGCCTCGTACCCTTCACCGCCGGGCCCGGTGGTCTGCCCGGTGACGACGGTCTCGAAGCCTTCGACTGGCCTCGACTGATTCATGTCCAGGGCCAGCCCTTCTGGCTTTCCCTGCACGATGTCGGTGAGCACCACCTCGTCGAAGAGGTCGTACTCAGCAAGCCGCTGGGCGGTGGTCGAGCCGTAGAACCCGGCCCCGACCACGGTTACTTTGCCGTTGCGGGTCATCTCCTGTGATCTCCCTGGTTAGGCCGACATTGGTTAGGCCGACATGGCGACGGCGAGGTTGGCGTCGAGCGCGGCGAGGAACTCCTCGGTGGTCAGGAAGGGCGTGCCATGGCCCACCAGAACCGCCAGGTCCTTGGTCATCTTGCCGCTTTCCACCGTCTCGACGCAGACCCGCTCAAGAGTCTCGGCGAACCGGGTGACATCGGGGGTGCCGTCAAGCTTCCCGCGATGCGCGAGCCCGCGGGTCCAGGCGAAGATCGACGCGATCGGGTTGGTCGAGGTCGGCTTGCCCTCCTGGTGCATCCGGTAGTGCCGGGTCACCGTGCCATGCGCGGCCTCCGCCTCGACCGTGCGCCCGTCCGGCGTCATCAGCACGCTCGTCATCAGGCCGAGGGAGCCGAACCCCTGGGCCACGACGTCGGATTCCACGTCACCGTCGTAGTTCTTGCACGCCCACACGATGCCTCCGTCGCCCTTGATTACCTGGGCGACCACGTCATCGATCAACCGGTGCTCGTAGGTGTTGCCGGACGCCTCGTACTCGGCCTTGAACTCGGACTCGAACACCTCCTGGAACAGGTCCTTGAACCGGCCGTCGTAGGCCTTGAGGATGGTGTTCTTGGTGGACAGAACGAGCGGGTATCCCCGGTCGAGCGCATAACGCATGGTTGACCGGGCGAAATCGCGGATCGAGTCGTCGAAGTTGTACATCCCCATCGCGATGCCGCCGCCGGTGAACCTGGCCACCTCGAACTCGAACGGCTCCCCGTGCAGGTCCTCCTGGTCGGGCGTGTAGGAGATCCGCACGGTGCCAGGCCCGGGGACCACGAAGTCGGTGGCCTTGTACTGGTCACCGTGGGCGTGGCGGCCGATGATGATCGGCTTGGTCCAGCCGGGCACGAAGCGGGGGATGCTGGCCACCACGATGGGCTCGCGGAACACCACGCCGCCGAGGATGTTGCGGATGGTGCCGTTGGGCGAGCGCCACATCTTCTTGAGCCCGAACTCGGTGACCCGGTCCTCATCAGGGGTGATCGTGGCGCACTTGACCCCTACCCCGTAGCGCTGGATGGCGTGCGCCGCGTCCACGGTCACCTGGTCATCGGTCGCGTCACGGTTTTGCACCGAGAGGTCGTAGTACTTCAGATCGATGTCCAGGTAGGGCAGGATCAGCTGTTCCTTGATGAACTGCCAGATGATCCGAGTCATCTCGTCGCCGTCAATCTCTACGACGGGATTCTGTACCTTGATCTTGGGCATGCCGCCGACTTCCCTTCCTTACCTGCGCCTTGCTGCTAGGCGGGCATCCATCGCCCGCACCGTTACCCGGACATCCCGGAGGGCCCGGCGAGCCCGGTCACGACGGTATCGGCAGCACGAGACCAGCGACCAGCAGGCCGGTGGCCAGGACGGCCAGCGCCGTCACGTCAACGAAACGCCGCCTGGAAGCGAGCATCCCGGCCCGCCGCTCCGGAAGCATCAGCCGGGCCAGCGCGGCGAGGAACAGCGCGCCCGCCACTGCCAAGGTACCTCCCCGGACGTCGTGCTGGCCCTGCCAGATCCACGCCAGCCCGCCCATGGCCAGGGCCAGCACGATGAGATAGGGAACTTGCACCCCACGGGCATCCCGGCGCCTTCTCGCCCGGCGGCCCCCGGGCTGCGCACCTCGTCCCGGCGGCCGCCGGGCGTCCCAGGCCCGCTGGGACGGCGGCCGGTCCGGTGCACCGCGCCCAACCCCCACTGTGCCCTCCGCCGCGCGCCTCACCGCTGCGCCAATGCCGTCCAGGTGAGGTCCCGATCACCGATGTACTCGCTGTCTGGCCTGATCAGCCTATTGTCCGCGTGCTGCTCCATGACATGGGCCGTCCACCCGGACATCCGGCTCACCGAGAACACCGAGGTGAACAGGTCGGTGGGGATGTCAAGGTAGTGGTAGACGGTCGCGGCGTAGAAATCCACGTTCGGATACAAGCCCTTCTCCGCGGCGACCACTTCCTCCATCTCCCGGGACATGCGGTAATACACGGCGTCATCGGAGTTCTCCGCCAGTTCCGCGGAGAACTGGCGCAGGTGGGTGGCGCGTGGGTCCTCGGTCTTGTAGACACGGTGCCCGAAGCCCATGATCTTCTCGCCGCGCCCGAGACGCTCGCGGACCACCCGCCCGACGGCAGCCACCGGGTCGTCGGGCGCGTCCGCTCTGATCGCCTCCAGCCCGCGCATGACCTGCTCGTTCGCGCCGCCATGCAGGGGCCCCTTGAGGGTGCCGAGCGCGGCGACGACAGCGGAGTGCATGTCCGACAGGGTGGCGGCGCAGACGCGCGCGGCGAACGTGGAGGCGTTCATGGTGTGGTCGGCGTGCAGGACCAGGCATGTATCGAGAATCTCCGCCTCGCGGGCGGAGGGTGCCACCCCGCGCATCTGGAGCAGGAAATTGGCCGCGATTCCGAGCGCGGGGTCGGCCGGCAGGCTCTCCCGGCCACTCCGCGCCGCGTCATACGCGGCCACCAGGATCGGCTGCTGAGCGGTGAGCCTGGCCGCCTTGCGGGAATTCGCGTCGGGGGCGTTGGAGTCCTTGTCCGGATCGTCGGCGCTGGCCAGCGAGACCAGCGTGCGCATCGCCTCCATCGGTTCCTGGCTGGCAGATACCTCGGCCAGGTTGGCGGCGACGAGCTTGCCCAGGGTCCGTCCGGCGGCGATCTCGGCCCAGAAGCTGTCTAGTTCCGCCTCGTCAGGGGGCGATCCACGCTGCAGCAGGTACGCGATCTCCTCGAAGGTCGCGGCCCCGGCCAGCTGGTGAATGTCGTATCCGCGGTAGGACAGGCGGCCGACCTGGCCGTCGATATCGCTCAGCGCAGTGGACGCGGCGACCACGTCAGCCAGGCCCTTGGACGGCTTGTCCGCCATTTCGTGTTCCTCCCGATGGCTCGCTCGGCAGTGTACTTCCGCTGCTGCCTGCTGGGCGCCACCGGCCGGCTCCTGCGCGCGGGAGTAAACAGCATCGCTCAAACGCGGTACGACACGTCTCCGAGAGGGTAACTGCAACGAGAGACATCGGTGACTGCTCGGGTAGACAGGAGGAACGGTGTGGAGGGCCCCTATATTCGCATTGAGGACACCGGGGCCGTGATCCCGCTGCGCGAGCAGGTGACGACGATCGGCCGCGGCGAGGGCGTTGACGTGCATCTGGGTGACCCGAGCGTCTCCCGGCTGCACGCCGAGATCATCCGCCGCGGGCCGTACGCCTACGTTACCGACCTCGGCTTATCGCGAAACGGCACGCGGGTCAACGGGCGCCCGGTCGCCCGTCGGGTCCTCGAGGACGGGGATGTGCTCACTTTCGGGGCGGCCCGCTGCCGGATGGGCGGAATCCCGCACGAGGACTTCTCGGCCGAGGTCGAGTTGCGGCGGTCGGCGAGCCCCGAGCTGACCCGCCGGGAACTCGACGTGCTTACCTCACTGTGCCGCCCGGCCCTGTCGGACGAGGCTTTCGTCGCGCCCGCGACGGCCCGCGAGATCGCCGCGGACCTCGTCGTGACGGAGGCGGCCGTCAAGCAGCACCTGCTGCGCCTGTACCAGAAATTCCGCGTTCCCGAGGGCGCGAACCGGCGGGTCCGGCTGGCCAACGAGGTTGTCGCGCTCGGCCTGGTCCGGCCGCTGCCGCCGACCGGCCGCGCGGAGCCACCCCAGTCGCCGCGCCGCGCGGCCAGCCCCGCGAGAACGGCGGGAACCGGGATGGCGGGGACGGGGACTTCAGGGACCGGGACTGCGGGAACAGCGGCTTCGGGAGCCGGGAACACGGGAGCCGGGAACACGGGAACGGGAAGTGCGGGAACGGGAAGTGCGGGAACGGGGACTGCAGCTGCCGGAACCGCAGGGACCCCGGCCAGAACCCCAGCGGGCGCACCCAGGGCGGCCACCAGCCCGGCCACGGCGAACGCGGCCGCGCGCCCAGCCGGGGCCGCAACGGGCGCGTCCGGGCATGAAGATACCGAGTTCGCGCAGCCCCGCGAACGCTAGCCGCCTGTGGAGTCGCGGGCTGGGGTCACCAGAGACGGAAACGCCAGAACTGCGGATGCATGAACCGGAAATGCACGATCTGGGTTAGCTCCTGCCAGCCCGGCAGGTGCGGGATGAAGCCCGTGGGTGCCACCAGCGGCCAGTAGGCGGACGCCGAGGTCGCCGCCGCGGCCGCCGTGGCCAGCGCCAGAGCCCACAGCCCGATCAGCGCGACGGCCTCCGTTGTGCGCGTGCCGATGATCGCCGCGAAGATCCGGTTGAGCTGCCGCCGGGACTTGCCCGAGCCTGGGCCGAGCCCGTAGAAGGCCACCAGCGCCCCAGCCCCGTAGGCCACGGCGCGGGGCAGCGGATCCGCGGAGGGCTGGGCCACGATCGTGATCACCGCCGCCGCCGCCCCCACGGCCAGGCCGAACGGGGCCCGCATCAGGGTCGCGAGCACCGACCGGATCAGGAACCAGGGGAAGGCGGCCGCCGCGAAGAGGCCGTTGGCGGCCCGCGTGCCGCCCTCAGTGCGCCGCTGGTCGACGCCACGCTGGGCCAGCGCCCCGGCACGCAGCAGGACCAAGGCGGCGAGCGAGCCAAGCGTGCCCGCGATCGGCAGGATCACGCTGACGCCCACCGCGATCACCATGGTCGCAAAGACCAGCAGCGGATACCGGCGCCGCTCCGCGCCTTCGAAGCGGCCCGCCGCGGCGGGCCCACCCGCCGGCCAGTCCCCGCGGGAAGGCGTCCTGGTCCCGCGGCCGGCCCCGGCACCGGGCGGCTGATAGGCGACCGGTGGCAGTACGTCAGCGTAGTCGCCGGGCCGGATCCGCCCCCCGGGGATCGGCTTGGTACCCGGTGCGCCAGCCATCCCGCCCGCGAAACCCGCCGCGGTGGAACCCGGGCCAGCCAATCCCTGCCCCGCCAAACCCGGGCCACCGAAACCCGGCGTAGTCGAGCCCGGGCCAGCGAAACCCGTCGCGGTGAAACCTGGGCCGATCTTCTCCCCGGCAGCCAGGCCAGCCCCGGCGATGGCGCCCAGCCCGGGCGGGCCCAGGGGCTGGCCGTCCATCCGCGTGCCGGCCGCCGTCATCGCCGGGGCCATCTCGGAGCCGGCTCCCGGTGCCGCGGACGACCTCAGCGTGGACGGGTCCAGCCCGGCCGCCGCCGCGCCAAGCTGCTCGGCGGACGGACGACGGGACGGCTCGCGGCCCAGTGCCGCGTTCAGCAGCGGCAGCATGGGCCCGGCCACGCCGGTGAGATCCGGGCTCCCGTTCACGATCCGGTAGAAAATCGTCTCGTAGGAGCCACTGCCGAACGGCGGACGCCCGGTGGCTGCGAAGGCGACGGTGGCGCCCCAGGCGTGCACGTCGGACGCCCGGCTGCTCTGCTGGCCCTCGATGACCTCGGGAGACAGGTAACCGGGCGTGCCCATGAACATGCCGGTCATCGTGAGCCGGGTCGAGTCCAGCGCCTGCGCGATCCCGAAGTCGATGACGACCGGGTGCCCGTGCACCATCATCACGTTGCCGGGCTTGAGATCTCTGTGTATGACGCCGGCGGCGTGCACCGCGGCCAGCGCGTTGGCGAGTCCGCAGGCCAGCCGGGCGAGCGCAGCCCCCTGTACCGGGCCCTCGTCGCGCACGACCTCATCCAGGGTGCGACCCGGAACGTACTGGGTGACGATGTAGGGCCGGTCGCCCGTCACGTCGGTGTCGAGGACCTCGGCGACGAACGGGCTGCGGACCAGTCGCATCGTCTCGACCTCGCGGGCCAGGCGCCGGCGGGCGTTAGGATCACCCGCCACCGCCGGGCGCAGCACCTTTATCGCGACGCTGCGGTGCTCAGCGTCGCGGGCGAGGTAGACGACACCCATCCCGCCCTCGCCGATGCGGTCGAGCAGACGGTAGGGCCCTAGCGTGGCCGGCATGCGGTCGTCGGGTGTCATGACCCCCCCAGCCTACGAACTCCCGGCGGGGTTACCGGTGCAGACGGCGCAGGACGTGGCCGGGCATTCCTCGGCGCCGCGGCCTAGCCCCCGGTGACCAGCCTGCGCAGAGCCTCTGCGGCCTGCGCGTTCTGCTCCGCATAGCTAACCAGTGCGCGGGCCAGTTCGGCCGCCCATTCCTGGATTTGCACCGGCTGGCGGGACAGCACAACCCCGCGCACCTCCCGGCAGATCTCCGCGATGGGCTCGCCGGAGCGCACGGCCAGCGACATGACCCGCTCCCCCAGCCGGACGGTGATCCTGGACACCTCACCGGGACGCCCGCGCATCCGGTCGGACATGCTCCGGTCCCGCTCGACCGTCACGACACCGGCCGGGAGCGCCCCGCCCAGCGACTCGGTGAGTACGCGCGCGTAAACGGCTACGTCAGCACTGTCCGCGCGGAGCGCGGCAGTAACCATCTCCAGGTCGGGACCCTCTTCTGGATTCGTCATCTCTGGCTCACCGCCCGGCGAATGTGGCCTTCCCAGGCCCATTCTCGACGAAGCTGCGCATTCCCGTGCGCTGGTCCTCGGTGGCGAACAGCCCGGCGAAGTGCAGCCGCTCGATCTCGAGCCCAGTATCGAGGTTCACTTCCAGGCCCTCGTCGATCGCCTGCTTGGCGGCCCGAAGGGCCGCAGCGGGGCCCGTGGCATACCGGCCGACCAGGTCGCGGGCCGCCTGGTAGACGTCCGCGTCCGGGACGACCTTGTCCACCAGGCCTATGGTGAGCGCTTCCTCGGCGCCGACGAACCGGCCCGTGTAGACGATGTCCTTGGCCCTGGCCGGCCCGATGAGGCGGGGCAGGCGCTGGGTTCCCCCGGCACCGGGGATGACGCCGAGCAGGATCTCGGGCTGGCCGACCCGTGCGCCCTCACCCGCGACCCGGAAGTCGGCGCACAACGCGAGTTCCAGACCGCCGCCGAGCGCATACCCCGTCACGGCCGCGACCACCGGCTTGGGAATCTTCGCGACCGCGGTGAACGACTCCTGCAACCGCCGGGTGTCCGCCGCCATCTGGGGGTAGCTGGTCTCGGCCATTTCCTTGATGTCGGCGCCAGCCGCGAAGACCCTCTCCCCGCCGTAGATGATCACGGCACGGATCGCCGGATCCCCCGCCACCTGCGCGGCGGCCGCGGCGATCTCACCCTGGACCTGCGCGTTGAGCGCATTCATCGGCGGCCGGTCGAGCCGGATCGTGGCCACCGCCTGGTCAGACTCCACGCGGACGAACTCGCCCATGCCGCACCTCCATGCCCGGGCCACGATCCTACTGGTGTCCCGGCCACTGCACGCCGGCCGCCCAGGGCCGGGGCCAGGGCCGGAAAACGCCAGGCCGGGGCCTGGTGCCGACAGCCCATGGCACCCGGGGCCAGCATGCCGTCCAGTTAGCGGCCAGCCAGCCGCTCCCGGCTACTCCCCGGCTGCCCTGGGCATCGGCACCCGCTGCGGGTCGTCCAGGAATTGCTGGATCTCCGCCTCGCTGTAACGACGGTGACCGCCGAGCGTCCTGATCGAGTGGAGCTTGCCCTGCTGGGCCCAGCGGGTGACGGTCTTCGGGTCTACCCGGAACAGCGCCGCCACCTCAGAGGGGGTCAGCAACCGGTTCTCGGGACGAATATCTGGCCTCACGATGTCAGTGTCCTTTCACGTGCGGGAGAGCCTGCGCAACTAACGGAAAGTGACACGGCTGCATCACGCGGCTCGCATAAGGCGATGCGGAATGACATTGGCCCCCCCAGGGCTTTGCGGATACCACCTGGCGCGCCACCGCAGACGCAGCGGCTGAGCAGGCTACGTAAGCTAGACGCCATACGCGGCGCAACGGTTTACTTGCGCCACGTAACGCCTGAACGGGTGTCGGGCCCGCCAGATTAGCGTCAGCGCAAGTCGCCGGTGGTCATCCCGACCGGCACCTCGGGCAGCGTGACGAGCCCCAACTCCGCAGGCGAGGCCAGCAGGGGGTGCCGCGGCGTCACCCGCACCGTGTACCCGAACGGCCCGGGACGGCCGAGTTCCGCCTCGCCCGCGTACCGCGCCACTCCGTCCTCCCCGGGCGGCCCCTCAACGGCCAGCTCATTGCAGTCCGGGCCGAGGATCTCATCGTCGTCGCCGACTCGGCCGTAGACGACCTCGACGGTCACGTCGTCGGGGGTCAGCTTGCCCAACCGGATGCTGGCCCGCACCACCAGCTTCCCGCCGGGGCCCTGCTCGCCGTCGAGCGCCTCGACGTGCTCGATGGCCACCCCGCCCCAGGCCCGGGTCACCCGTCGCTTCCAGGTGGCGAGTTCCTTGGCGGCGGCGAAGGACCCGGGTGCCCCGGCGCTGCCGTCGGTGAGCGCGCGGGACGCCCGCGCCGCGGGCAGGTACAGCTCCGTCACGTAATCGCGGACCATCCGGGAGGCCTGGACCCGCGGGCCGAGGGCCCGCAACGTGTGCCCGACCATTTCCAGCCAGCGGCGGGGCAGCCCGTCCGGGCCAGCGTCGTAGAACAACGGGGCCACCGTCTGGCCGAGCAGGTCGTACAGGGCGGCCGACTCAAGCTCGTCCCGGCGGTCCGGGTTCGCCACGCCGTCCGCCGAGGGGATCGACCAGCCGTCGGCGCCGTCGTACCACTCGTCCCACCAGCCGTCCCGGACCGACAGGTTCAGGCCGCCGTTCAGCGCGGACTTCATCCCTGACGTGCCGCACGCCTCCAGCGGGCGCAGCGGGTTGTTCAGCCACACGTCACAGCCCTGCACCAGGGCCCGCGCCATCGCCATGTCATAGTCGGGCAGGAACACGATGCGGTGCCGCACCCTCGGGTCGTCGGCGAACGCGACCATCTGCTGGATCAGCCGCTTGCCGCCGTCGTCGGCCGGGTGCGCCTTCCCGGCGATGACGATCTGCACCGGCCACTCCGGATCGAGCAGCAGCGCGGTGAGCCGGTCAGGGTCGTGCAGCATCAGGGTGAGCCTCTTGTAGGAGGGAACCCGGCGCGCGAAGCCGATCGTCAGCAAGTTCGGGTCGAGAACCTCGTCGGTCCAGACGAGTTCCGCGTCACTGGCCCCGCGCTGCCGCCAGGAGGCGCGCACCCGCTGCCGGACCTGCGTGACCAGCTGCGACCGGAGCGCCCGGCGGATCTCCCACAGCCGCACCGGCGCCGTGTGCGCGACGCGCTCCCAGGCATGCCCGTCCTCCGGCAGCGTGTCCGCACCCGGCGCGGGCTCCGCTCCCGCGGTGGCCAGGTCGAGGATCTGGCTGGCCACCCAGCTCGGGGCGTGCACGCCGTTCGTGATCGACCCGATCGGCACCTCCGAGGTGTCGAAACCGGGCCACAGGCCGGCGAACATCTCCCGGCTGACCTGGCCGTGCAGCTTGCTCACGCCGTTGACCCGCTGGGCGAGCCGCATGCCCATGACGGCCATGTTGAAGACGGCCGGATCGCCGCCCGGGAATGTCTCCGCACCCAGCGCGAGCACCCGGTCGCAGGGCAGCGCCGGGTCGGCCGCCATGCCGCTGAAGTGATGCTCCACCAGTTCCCTGGTGAAGCGGTCGATCCCCGCGGGGACCGGGGTGTGAGTGGTGAACACCGTGCCCGCCCGGCACAGCTCGATCGCCTCGTCGAAGCCGACCCCCTGGCGGGCGTACTCGCGGATCCGCTCCAGGCCGAGGAAGCCGGCGTGGCCCTCGTTGGTGTGGAATACCTCGGGCGCCGGATGCCCGGTGAGCGCGCAGAACGCGCGCACAGCCCGGACGCCGCCGATGCCGAGCAGCAGCTCCTGCCAGAGACGGTGATCGCTGCCACCGCCGTAGAGCCGGTCGGTGACCTCGCGCAGGGCCGGCTCGTTCTCCTCCACATAGGAATCGAGCAGCAGCAGCGGGACCCGGCCCACCTGCGCGAGCCAGATCTGGGCGGCGAGCACGCGGCCCGCGTCCAGGGCCACGGTAACCCGGGTCGGCGACCCGTCGGAGTCGTGCAGCAGCGAAAGGGCGAGCCCGTTCGGGTCGTTCGACGGGTACCGCTCCATCTGCCAGCCCTCGGGGGACAGCGACTGGGTGAAGTAGCCGTGCCGGTACAGCAGGCCCACGCCGATGAGCGGCACGCCGAGGTCGCTGCCGGCCTTGAGATGGTCCCCGGCCAGGATGCCGAGGCCGCCCGAGTACTGCGGCAGCGCCTCGGTGATGCCGTACTCCGGGGAGAAGTAGGCGATCGCCTCCGGGGGCGGCCCGTCGCCCGCGGACCCGCCCGCGGCCTGGACGGCGTGCGCCTGGTACCAGCGCGGCCCGGACAGGTACTCGCGCAGTTCGCCGGCCGCTTCGCCGAGCCGGTGCAGGAAAGCCTGATCGCCCGCGAGAGCGGCCAGCTGGGCCGACGGCACCTCGCCGAGCAGCGCCACCGGGTCATGCCCGGACGCCTCCCACCCGGCCGGATCGATCGCGGCGAACAGCTCGCGGGTCTCGGCATGCCAGGACCAGCGAAGGTTCAGCATGAGCTCACGCAGCGGGGTGAGCGGCTCGGGCAGCGCAGTGCGCACGGTGAAGCGGCGGATGGCTCTCACGGGGAGTGACCTTAAACCGCCGTCCGTGCCCTCCGCGACCCGGGGCGGCATTCCCGCCCGCCGGGACCGAAAATTCAAGAACCATCCACAACGAAAACCCGCCCGCACCTCCCCCCGCACGCACGCGGCCGGGCCGCGATCCCGGCCGGACGGTCAGGCAGGCGGGAGGTCAAGATGTGGCGCACGCGGCCGGGCGGCGATCCCGGCCGGACCGTCAGGCAGGCGGGAGGTCAAGATGTGGCGCACACGGCCGGGCCACCATCCCGGCCGGACGTGGTGGACCCAGGATCGGTGATCCGGTGCCGGTGGTCATCGCGGCAGCGGGCGGAGGCGGCGATATGAAGGCCGATGATCGCGTCGAGGTCAGCGAGAGCCGCGCTCGGGGACCCTTAAACCGGGGGCGTTCATGTTCCCCGACCACAACCCGGGAAAAGCTTCTGGCCAGGCCCCCCTCGCGCCGGACGCCGGTCACTCGGTAGCGTTTGGTGGTGATCGGACGAATTCCCATCCTTGACATCGAGCCCATCGTGGATTGCGGGCGGCGTCCAGCCAAGGCGGTATCTGGGGAGACCTTCCCCGTCACCGCCACCGTGTTCCGCGAGGGACACGAGATGCTCGGCGCCGGCGTGGCCCTGATCAGCCCGGATGGCCAGCGCCAGCCGCTTGTTACCCTGCGCGAGCTGGTGCCCGGAACGGACCGGTACGGCGCGGATGTCACGGTCACCTCGGAGGGCCTCTGGCGCTTCTGGGTGGAGGCCTGGGGGGATCCGATCGCGCTCTGGCGGCACGACGCCACCATCAAGATCCCGCGCGGCCAGGATGTGGAGCTCATGCTGGCCGAGGGGGCGATCCTGTTCCGCCGGGCCGCGCGATCGGTCCGCGCGATCAGCGCCGGCCGGCGCCAGACGGCTGGCGCCCGCTGGGTCGACGTGGCGCGGGCGGCCGAGGTGGCCCGCGCGGCCCGGTCCGCGCTCGCGGCGGTAGCCGCGCGGCTGCAGGATCCTGCCATCCCCCCCTGGGACCGGCTGGCCGCGGCCACGGACCCGGAGATCACGGCAGTTCTGGCCCGTTATCCGTTGCGTGACCTGGTTACCCGGTCGGCCCGGTGCCCGGTGATGGTGCACCGGCAGCGGGCCCTCTACGGGGCCTGGTATGAGTTCTTCCCACGCTCGGAAGGGGTGCAGATCGACCCGATGGGCAGGCGGGAGCCGATCGGCGGGACGCTGCGCAGCGCCGCCTGCCGTCTGGAGCCGATCGCGGGCCTGGGCTTCGATGTGGTCTACCTGCCGCCCGTTCACCCGATCGGCACGACCGCGCGGAAGGGGCCCAACAACGGGCTGCACGCGGGCCCCGGCGACCCCGGTTCACCGTGGGCCATCGGCTCGCCCGAGGGTGGCCACGACGCGCTCCACCCGGGCCTCGGCACGATGCCGGACTTCGACGCGTTCGTCGCCCGCACCCGGGAACTCGGCATGGAGGTCGCGCTCGACTTCGCGCTGCAGACCTCGCCTGATCATCCCTGGGTGTCCAAGCACCCGGAGTGGTTCACCACGAAGGCCGACGGCAGCATCGCCTACGCGGAGAACCCGCCCAAGAAATATCAGGACATCTACCCGCTCAACTTCGACAACGACCCCGAGGGAATCTACGCCGAGGCGCTGCGGGTGCTCCGGCACTGGATGGCGCACGGGGTGCGGATCTTCCGGGTGGACAACCCGCACACCAAGCCGCTGCCGTTCTGGGAGCGGCTGCTCGCCGAGGTGGCCCGCACCGACCCTGACGTGCTCTTCCTGGCCGAGGCCTTCACCCGCCCGGCCATGATGCACGCCCTGGCCAAGATCGGCTTCCACCAGTCGTACACCTACTTCACGTGGCGCAACAACGCCGCCGAGATCACCGAGTACCTGCTGGAACTGGCCGGTCCCGCGGCCGCCTACATGCGGCCCAACTTCTTCACCAACACCCCCGACATCCTGCACGAGTACCTGCAGCAGGGCGGGCCGCCCGCGTTCAAGATCCGTGCCGTGCTGGCCGCCATGCTGTCGCCGTCCTGGGGGATCTACTCCGGCTACGAACTGTGCGAGAACGCCCCCATCCGGCCGGGCAGTGAGGAATACCTCAATTCGGAGAAATACGCCTACCGGCCGCGAGACTGGGCTCAGGCGGAGATCGCGCCGCACGGCATCGCGCCGTATATCAGGCAGCTGAACGCGATCAGGAAAGCGCACCCCGCGCTGCACTGGCTGCGTAATCTGCGGTTCCATCACGTCGACCAGCCGGACCTGATCTGCTTCTCCAAGCGGCTGCCCCCGGATGGGGATACCGTCCTGGTCGTCGTTAACCTTGATCCTCATCAGCCTCATGAGGCCACCGTCTGGCTTGATCTGGCCGCACTAGGAATGGACGGCCACGCCGGGTTCGTTGTCACCGACGAACTCTCTGGAGAGTCCTACCGGTGGAGCCAGGCCAATTACGTGCGCCTCGACCCGGCGACCGAACCAGCACATATCTTCAGCGTCACACCAGAGGACCCGCGGCTGATGGCGCCCGACATATCCGCAGGAGACGCCGATGGTCACAGAGCCTGAGCCAGGCCGTCCCGGCCCGCCGGGCCTCTCGCTCCCGCCGAATGTGCCCAGCTTCGCGGCCGGCCCGGCCGAGCCCATCCCGGACTCCTTCTCCTTCGAGAAGCCACGCGATCAGCAGTGGTATAAACGCGCGGTCTTCTACGAAGTCCTGGTCCGCGGCTTTCACGATTCCAACGGGGACGGCACCGGCGACCTGCGCGGCCTGACCGCCCGCCTCGACTACCTGCAGTGGCTCGGGATCGACTGCATCTGGCTGCTGCCGATCTACAACTCGCCGCTGCGCGACGGCGGATATGACATCTCCGACTTCACCTCCGTGCTCCCCGATTTCGGGCATATCGGGGATTTCGTCGAACTGGTCGACGCTGCGCACGAGCGCGGCATGCGGGTCATCGCCGACCTCGTGATGAACCACACCAGCGACCAGCACCCCTGGTTCCAGGCGTCCCGCAGCGACCCGGAGGGCCCGTACGGTGATTTCTACGTCTGGTCCGACAGCGATGACCGGTACGCCGGTGCGCGGGTCATCTTCGTGGACACCGAGCAGTCCAACTGGACCTACGACCCGGTCCGCGGCCAGTACTACTGGCACCGGTTCTTCGCCCACCAGCCCGACCTGAACTACGAGAATCCGCGGGTCCAGGACGCCATGATCGAGGTGCTGCGGTTCTGGCTCGACCTGGGCATCGACGGGTTCCGGCTGGACGCCGTCCCCTACCTGTACGAGCGGGAGGGCACCAACTGCGAGAACCTGAAGGAAACCCACGAGTACCTCAAGCGGGTCCGCGCCGAGGTGGACCGGCTCTACCCGGACCGGGTGCTGCTCGCGGAGGCCAACCAGTGGCCAGCCGATGTGGTGGAGTACTTCGGTGACGCGGAGACCGGGGGCAACGAGTGCCACATGGCCTTCCACTTCCCCCTGATGCCGCGCATCTTCATGGCGGTGCGGCGCGAGCAGCGGTACCCGATCTCAGAAATCATGGCCCAGACCCCGTCCATCCCCGGCAGCTCCCAATGGGGCATCTTCCTGCGCAACCACGACGAGCTGACGCTCGAGATGGTCACCGACGACGAGCGCGACTACATGTGGGCCGAGTACGCCAAGGACCCGCGGATGAAGGCGAACATCGGCATCCGGCGCCGGCTCGCCCCGCTGCTCGACAACGACCGCAACCAGCTGGAGCTGTTCACCGCGCTGCTGCTGTCGCTGCCCGGCTCGCCGGTGCTCTACTACGGTGACGAGATCGGGATGGGTGACAACATCTGGCTCGGTGACCGGGACGGGGTGCGCACCCCGATGCAGTGGACACCGGACCGGAACGCGGGCTTCTCCAGTTGCGACCCGGCCCGGCTCTACCTGCCGATGCTCATGGACCCCATCTACGGCTACCAGGCGCTGAACGTCGAGGCCCAGCAGCACAACGGCGGCTCGCTGCTGCACTGGACCAAGAGGATGATCGAGATCCGCAAGCGGCACCCAGTTTTCGGCCTGGGCGGTTATGAGGAACTGAGTTCCTCCAACCCGAGCGTGCTGGCCTTCGTCCGGGCCTACGACGGGAAAGGCCACTGGCCCGACGGAATGGACATCACCGACCGCATCCTGTGTGTCAACAACCTGTCCAGATTCCCGCAGCCGGTCGAACTCGACCTGAGGCCATTCCGGGATGTCACCCCGGTGGAGTGCATGGGCGGGGTCATTTTCCCCCCGATCGGGGAGCTCAGCTACCTGCTGACCCTGCCGGGGCATGGCTTCTACTGGTTCCAGCTCCCGGCGGCCCGGGCAGAGCACCCACGTTGACGTCCCCGGGAAGATCACCGGACCCAGTCGTGGCCGGGCCACGCGTTCAGGGAATGGTGATCTTCGATGGCCTGCATGTTTGCCGTGGACGGGGTAGACCGGAACCATGACATATGCGGACGGGGTAGACGGACGGGGTAGACCGGAACTATGACATTCGAGGAAACGCTGGCGGAGTGGATGCCGACGCAGCGGTGGTTCGCTGGCAAAGGGGCCAGGATCCTGGATCTGGCCATCGTGGCTGACACCGACCTCGTGACCGGCGATCCGGCGCTGCGGCACCTGATCATCGATGTGTCCCAGGGCAGCAGCGTCGACTCCTATCAGGTTTTCGTGGGCGTGCGGAAACGCATCCCTGAGCGGCTTGAGCACGCCATCATCGGCCTGGCCGGCGCCGGGGCCGGCCCGCCGATCGCCTATGACGCGCTGCACGACCCGGATCTCACCCGGCTGCTGCTGAACGCCATCGCCACCGGTCAGCAGGTCGGGCAGGTGCGCTTCGCCAGCGAGCCCGGCGTGACCATCGACACCGACCTGGACAGCCTGGTGCTCACCGGCGAGCAGAGCAACACCAGCCTGATGTTCGCCGAGACCAGCATCCTCAAGATCTTCCGCCGCCTCTCCCCGGGCCCCAACCCTGACCTCGAGGTGCCGCGCGCGCTGGCCAAGCTCAGCTCACCGCACGTGGCCGAGCCGCTGGGCTGGATCGAGACGCGCATGGACGGTGCGCCCACCGTCCTCGGCATCCTCTCCCGGTACCTGCGGGCCGCGGCCGACGGCTGGTCGCTGGCCGCGGCCAGTGTGCGCGACCTCTACGCGGGAGAGGGCGTGCACGCGGCGGACGCCGGCGGGGATCTCGCCGGCGAGGCGCACCGGCTCGGCGTGGCGACCGCGGAGGTGCACCGGGACCTGGCGGAGGCATTCGGCACCGACGAGCTCCCCGCGGACGCGGCCAACGACCTGGCCCGGCAGATGTTCCACCGGCTGGAGGTGGCGCTGGCCGCCGTCCCGGAACTCGTCAGGCACGCGGACCTGATCGGTTCCGCCTTCTCCGACCTGGCCAAGCTGGGCCAGCCGCTGCTGGTCCAGCGGGTGCACGGCGACTACCACCTCGGCCAGGTCATGCGCACCCAGACCGGGTGGGTGGTGCTGGACTTCGAAGGGGAGCCTGCCACCCCGCTGGCCCAGCGCCGGGCGCGTTCTCCCGCCCTGCGCGACGTCGCGGGCATGCTCCGCTCGTTCGACTACGCGGCCCGCCACCAGCTCCGCTCGCACGCGGACCAGGAGCGGGTGCAGGCCGCAGCGCGTGACTGGGTACAGCGCAATCAGGCCGCGTTCTGCTCCGGGTACGCGGAAGCGGGCGGAATGGATCCGGCCGCGCACGCGACCCTGCTGCGCGCGCTCGTCCTCGACAAGGCGGTCTATGAAGTGATGTACGAGGCCAGGAACCGGCCCGACTGGCTGCCCATCCCGCTCGGCTCGATCGCCGACTGCTGAGATGGCCAGCAACCCGCAGCAGGCCGCGCAGGTGAGCCTGGGGGAGATCGACCGGATCGTGGCCGGCACCCACTACGACCCGCATTCCGTACTGGGCGCCCACCCGGGCCCGGACGGCGGCGTCATCGTGCGGGCGCTGCGCCCGCTGGCCAAGAGCGTCGCGGTGGTCCTGCCCGACGGGACACGCTTCCCCATGGACCACGTGCACGAGGGGGTCTTCGCCGCCGTGCTGCCGGTAGGTGAGGTGCCGGACTACCGGCTCGCCGTCAGCTACCCCGGCCCGGGCGGCGGCGCGGCGCTGCCTGAGACCCTCGTGGATGACCCGTACCGGCACCTTCCCACGCTGGGCGAGGTGGACCTGTACCTGATCGGCGAGGGCAGGCACGAACAGCTCTGGCAGGTCCTCGGGGCCCATGTGCACCGGCCGGGCCAGGCCGGCCAGCCGGCCGCGGCGGGTTTCGAGCCACTGGTCGGCACGTCCTTCGCGGTCTGGGCGCCCAACGCCCGCGGGGTGCGGCTGATCGGTGATTTCAACCACTGGGACGGCCGCGGGCACCCGATGCGCTCGCTCGGCGGGGCCGGGGTCTGGGAGATCTACGTGCCCGGGGCCGGGGAGGGCGCCCGGTACAAGTTCGACATCTGCGCGCCGGACGGGCAGTGGCGGCGCAAGGCCGACCCCATGGCCAACCTGGCCGAGCGGCCGCCGGCGACCGCGTCCGTCGTGTACAGCTCGGGGCATGCGTGGGGCGACGGGGACTGGCTGGCAGCGCGCGGGCAGGGCGAGCGGGTCCGCGAGCCGGTCAGCATCTACGAGGTCCACCTCGGATCCTGGCGCCCAGGCCTGTCCTACGTCGAACTCGCCGAGGAACTGACCGACTACGTGGCCGGGCTGGGCTTCACCCACGTGGAGTTCCTGCCGGTCGCCGAGCATCCGTTCGGCGGCTCCTGGGGCTACCAGGTGACCTCGTATTACGCGCCGACGTCACGGTTCGGGACGCCGGATGAGTTCCGTCACCTGGTGGACCGGCTGCACCAGGCGGGCATCGGCGTCATCCTCGACTGGGTGCCAGCGCATTTCCCGCGCGACGACTGGGCCCTGGCGCGCTTTGACGGCACCCCGCTCTATGAGCACCCGGACCCGCAGCGCGGCGAGCACCCGGACTGGGGCACCTACATCTTCAACTACGGACGTTCCGAGGTGCGCAACTTCCTCGTCGCCAACGCGCTGTACTGGCTGGAGGAGTTCCACGTGGACGGGCTCCGGGTGGACGCGGTCGCCTCCATGCTCTACCTGGACTACTCGCGGAAAGATGGTGAATGGACGCCGAATCAGTTCGGCGGCCGGGAGAACACCGATGCCGTGTCCTTCCTTCAGGAGGTGAACGCCACCTGCTACCGGCGGGTCCCCGGGGTCATGATGATCGCCGAGGAGTCCACCGCGTGGCCCGGGGTGACGCGCCCCGTGCACCTGGGCGGGCTCGGGTTCGGCTTCAAGTGGAACCTGGGCTGGATGCACGACACCCTGACCTACTTCTCGCACGACCCGATGTTCCGCTATTACCACCACAACGAAATTACCTTTTCGCTGATGTACGCCTTCAGCGAGAACTTCATCCTGCCGCTCTCGCACGACGAGGTCGTGCACGGCAAGGGGTCGCTGCTCGGCAAGATGCCCGGTGACGACTGGCGGCGTTTCGCCGGGCTGCGCGCATTGCTGGCCTACATGTGGGCGCACCCGGGCAAGCAGTTGCTGTTCATGGGCTCCGAGTTCGGCCAGGGCACCGAGTGGTCACAGGAGAACGGCCTCGACTGGTGGGCGCTGGACGACGAATATCACTCCGGAACGCAACAGCTGGTCCGCGACCTCAATCACGCTTACCAGGACACGCCCGCGCTCTGGGCGCTCGATTACTCGCCGGAGGGGTTCGGCTGGATCGACGCGAACGACGCCACCGGGAACGTTCTGTCCTTCCTGCGCTTTTCTGGCCAGTCCGGGACCGATGAGGCTGGCACCGGGGGGGCAGGCGTCAGCGGCGGCGCCGTCCTCGCCTGCATCGCGAACTTCTCCGGAGATCCGCATTCGGAGTACCGGGTCGGGCTCCCGCACGCGGGCCGGTGGGTCGAGGTGATCAATACGGACGCGCACGGCTACGGCGGCAGCGGAGTCGGCAACCTCGGCGTGGTCGATGCCACGGCGGAGCCGTGGCACGGCCGGCCGGCCTCGGCCGTGATCACCCTTCCGCCTCTCGGCGTGCTGTGGCTGGTTCCTGAGTCGTGACCGGCTGATGCTGGCCGGTCCGCCCGGTCAGCGGTAGGCGCTGATGGCGAGCTTGACCGCGAGGGCCAGGCCGCAGCAGGCGATGAAGATGCGCAGCGGCCGCCCCGGGAGCCTGCGGACCAGGGCTGGCCCGGCCCAGCCACCGATCAGGAAACCCACCGCGAGCGGTCCCACGAACGCCCAGTGCACCGGCCCGAACAGGGCGAAGCCCGCCGCCGCGACCGCGTTGGCCAGCCCCGTGAGGACGTTCTTCACGGCGTTGGTCCTGGCCATTGACTCGGCCAGCATGGGGGTGAGGATGGCGAGCAGCATGATCCCCGCGGCCGCGCCGAAGTACCCGACGTACATCGCGACGCAGAACAGCGCGGCCACCAGCAGCGGGCTGCGCTCGCCACTGGCCAGCCCGGGCCGTGGGGCCCGCCGCGCCTGCCAGAGCAGGACCAGCGACGCGCCCCCGATCAGGAACGGGGCCACGTCCTCGAATGTCCGGGCCGGCGTGGCCAGCAGCAACGCCGCACCCGCGGCCCCGCCAGCCGCGGTGACCAGGCCGAGCCGGCCAGCCCGGCGCCACTGCCCCGCCAGTTCGGGCCGTGAACCCACCGTCGCACCCACCCCGGTGAACAGGAGAGCGACGGTATTCGTCACGTTCGCGGTCAGCGGGGGGAGGCCGAGCGCGAGCAGCGCCGGATAGGAGACCACAGACGCCAGGCTCGCCACCGTGCTGACGATGCCCGCGAGGACGCCCACCCCGATCAGCGCGAACACCTCGGCAACGGTCACCTCCCGACCCAAGCACAACCGGAGCCACATCCCGCCGTGACCTGCCCCACACCCCCGACCGGGCCGCCCAAACAGTGAAATCCACCAGTCAAGTTCCACGCTGGGCTGGCTGTCGATTTCCCGCCGGGCCGTTCGTCGGGTGAATGAGGCGCGCACAGGGCGCGCATTTCGGGGGAGACAGCGTGGTTGCCGGTCTCTCCGTTCACCCGAGGGAGTGGCAGATGAGCAAGTTCCTGTACCTGTACCGCGGCCCGGCGACGCCCATGGAGGATTACACGCCCGAGCAGTCCGCCGAGCAGCTGAAGGCATGGGGCGACTGGATGGGCCGTGTCGGGGCGGCGCTGGTCGACGGCGGGGCGCCGTTCGGCGCCCGCGCAGCGGTCAGCGACGACGGGTCAAACCCGGCGCCCAGCGACCAGAACGGGTACACGATCGTCGAAGCCGACAGCATCGACGCCGCCCGCGGGCTGGTCGATGGTCACCCGTTCCTGTCCGAGGGCAAGGGCCGGTTCAGCGTCGAGATATTCGAACTCGTCCCGATGTAGCGGTGGCCGCGCCGGCCAGCGTCGGCGACCTGCGGGCATCCGGCCGAGGGGGGCGGATGCCCGCAGGCAGTCCCGGCCTGACCTCGTGTTACAGCAGGCCGAGGAGCCAGCGTGGCCCGGTGACGGCCGCGCCGGCGTCCGCGCACCGGCGGCGCAGCTCACGGTCGGCGGTCACGACCAGGCGCCGGCCGTCAGTTTTCGCCGCCAGGGCGGCGATCGTGTCGTCGCCGCTGCCGCGGGCGGCCACGACCAGGACATCATCGCCCGGCCCGGGGCTGTCGGCTGGCTCCGGGCCGTCGGCAGACCGGGCCGCCAGCCGGTCAGCGGCCGCCCGGGCGGCTCCCTCGATGACCAGGACGATCTGCGGGAACCAGCGGTCCAGGGCCGGGCCTGCCATGTCACCGGGGAGTGACGCTACGCCACGGGCGCTCAGCCGGACCAGCTCATCGTGCAGGCGCACGGTCGCGGCGGCACGATCCCGCCACCATCCGTCGGCGCGGGAGCCCATCACGTTCGCGCCATCCACGATCACGGTGACAGGCTCGGCGGCGTCCCGGAGGACGGGCCAGGTCTGCGCGAACCCGGGATGCAGCGGCAGCGAATCGACGCTGCCCACCGGCACCCAGCCGACCTCGGTGGCCTCCCGGCTCGCCGCGAGCACCGGGAACACCGACGCCGCGCCCGCGATCAGGGTTTCGTAGGACCAGCCACCGTGGTCATCGCGCAGCAGGCCCTGGATGCGTACCGCGCCCGGGGGGACACCGCACTCCTCGGCGGCCTCGCGCAGGGCCGCCGCGGCCGAGGACTCGTGGCTGTCCCGCGCACCGCCGGGCGGTCCCCAGGTTCCCCCGTGCTGGGTCCAGCTGGCCCGGCGCACGAGCAGCACGCACCGCTGCCCCGTCCGGTCGCGCGCGTAAGCCAGCAGGCCAGCGGCGCCGTATATGCCCCAATGCCGGTGACCCAGGTCGCAGAAGGCCCAGCCATTCCCATCGTCTCCGGCCATCCCGACCGACGATAGCGCAGGCCCGGCCGCCCTCGATGGCACGCCCAGCGCTATCGGCTCCAGCGGACGGCAGGCATCCCGCGAGCCGTAAGCTGGTTCGCATGGTGAATTCGTTGGTCCCAGACCGGATCACCAGGCTGCGCCAGCGCAGGACTGCTCCGCTGATCCTGGAACTGGACCTGACTGAGGGAATCGCTGAGGAGCCGTCGGCCGATCCCGTTTCCGCGATACTGACGATGCGCCGGGCCAGGCTCGGTGACGTGCTCGATGGGCTCCGCCGGGCCCGCACCGACGACCGGGTCAGGGCCCTGATCGTGAAGGTCGGCGGGCGGGGAATCGGGCTCGCCCGCGTCCAGGAACTGCGCACCGCCATTCAGGAATTCGGCGGCACCGGCAAGCTCACCGTGGCCTGGGCGGAGACGTTCGGCGACTTCTCGCCTGGCAACGTGCCGTACTACCTGGCGACCGCGTTCGACCGCATCTACCTGCAGCCCTCCGGTGACGTCGGGTTGACCGGCATCAGCATGGAGAACTGGTTCTATCGCGGCACGCTGGACAAGCTGGGCATTGACTACCAGGTCGGCCGGCGTCACGAGTACAAGGGCGCCGCCGAACGGCTGACCGAGCATGGCTTCACCGGGCCCGCCAGGGAGGCCATGGAGCGGCTCGCCGCGTCGGTCATCGAGCAGATCACCGAGGCGATCGGGCAGCGCCTCGAAGTCTCGGCGGGCGACGCTCGGGCGCTGGTCGATCGCGGCCCGTTCCTGGCCGACGAGGCGCTGGACGCCCGCCTGGTCGACGCGCTCGGCTACCGGGACGAGGTGTACGCGGAGGTCAGGAAAGAGGTTGGCCCGGACGGCTACCTGCTCTACCTCACCCGCTACCAGCGCGCACGAGCCTTCGCGCAGCGAGCGCGCACGCTGCCGAACCCGGGCGAGGATGTCATCGCCCTCATCTACGCGACCGGCCCGATCCGCCGTGGCCGCAGCGGCCGCGGCCCGCTGGCCTCGGGCTCCATGGGGTCCGACACCATGACCGCGGCGCTGCGCGCCGCGGCGGCTGACCACCGGGCACGGGCGATCGTGCTCCGGGTCAACAGCCCGGGCGGCTCGTACATCGCGTCCGACTCGATATGGCGCGAGGTGGTGCGGGCCCGCGAGGGGGGCACGCCCGTCGTGGTATCCATGGGCGACGTGGCCGCATCGGGCGGTTACTTCATCGCCATGGCCGCCGACGCGATCGTCGCCGACCCCGGTACGGTGACCGGCTCGATCGGCGTCCTGGCCGGGAAACCTGTGCTGACCGGCCTGCTACGGCGGGCCGGGGTGAGCACTGACGCGGTCCGCGAAGGCGCGCACGCCGACATGTTCAGCACCACCCGGCCGTTCAGCGACGACGAGTGGGGGCGGGTCAATACCTGGCTGGACCGGATCTACGCGGACTTCACCGGCAAGGTTGCCGAGGGCCGTGGCATGTCCGCCGAGCAGGTGCACGAGATCGCCAGAGGCCGGGTGTGGACCGGGGCGGACGCCGCGGACAACGGCCTCGTCGACGAACTCGGTGGGCTGTCGACCGCGGTGGCGCTGGCCAGGCGCAAGGCCGGCCTGCCGGACGCCGCGCCGCTGCGCCTGTACCCGCGTGTCCGCCCGCTGGACCGGGTCCGCCCGCCGGAATCGAGTGAGGACCGGTCCGCTGCGCAGGCGGGTCTCTTCGCCGAGAGCTGGGGGCCGGTCTGGCGGCTCGCGGCCAGTGCCGGCCTGCCGTCCTACGGACCCCTGATCTTGCCTGGCCCCTGGACCATCCGGTGACCGAACGCTCAGCATCCGCTCAGTGTCCGTGATGCCTGGAGGTGACTCCGGGCCCGTGATGCCTGGAGGTGACTCCGGGCCCGTGATGCCCGGAGATGACTCCGGCGGCCTGCTGGCCGGGGACATCTCGGGGCCCGCGCGGCCCGGGGATGACTCCGGCGGGCGGCTGGAGGAGGCGCTGTCGGCCTTCGCGTCCGGAGTGACCCTGGTCACTGTGAGCGACGGGCGGGACGATATCGGAACGACGGTCAGCGCGTTCTGCCCGCTGTCCCTCGCTCCCCCGCTGGTGCTCGTCTCACTGATCGCCGGTTCCTACCCAGCCGAAGTACTCAGCCGGGTCAGCAGGTTCGGGGTGACCATCCTGGGCGCCGGCCAGCGTGCGCTCGCCGGGCGGTTCGCGGCGGCGGGCCGACCGGGCGCCCGGCTCCTGCTCGACGGTGTGCCCCATTTCCGCGGCGCACGGTCCGGGGCCCTGATCCCCGAGGGTGGCCTCGCGGCGCTGGAGTGCGAGGCCAGCCAGCGCCTGCCGGCCGGCGATCATCTGCTGGTGATCGCGGCGGTGCTCGCCGTGCCTTATGTGGCTGACTCGGGCGAGCCGCTGATCAGGTTCGCGGGCCGTTACCCGGCGCTGCGGCCCGGGTGATCGTGTAGCGAACGAACAGCTCTCTGTGGTGGTCGAAAGGCCCGGCGCAGCTCATCCCGGGGCGCTCCATCACTGCGCACGAGCGCAGGTTGTGGACCTCGGTGAAGGCGACAATCTCCGCGGCGGCGGCCGCAGCCGCTCGGTGAACCGGATCCAGGCGGACGGGCCCGCCGTGCTCCCACTCACTGCTCACAGTCACCACCCGCAATCTCAGGCATTTCGTTGTCAGTGAACTTTTTTGCCCCCGGGGGGGCTGTTGCAGAATTGATTTGGGGTAGTTCCGGCGTGTCTTCGGGGCTGTGACCTGCTGTTTTTGGATAATTTGGGGTATGGCGAAGGGTTACCGTCGGGTGGACCGGGATCAGCCGTTTCTGCTGCCGCCGGATATGCGGGAGTGGCTGCCGGCGGGTCATCCGGTGTGGCTGGTGATCCGTGCGGTGCA
>JAWWPY010000600.1:0-6394 GCA_033854735.1 Streptosporangiaceae bacterium
CAGCCGTGGCGCCCGCGCGGCGCCGCAACCGCGCCAGCAGGGTGGCGTCGAAGCGGATAGAAAGAGGCGTAGTCATGTAGTACATTGTAACCTAAGTAATACAGAGGTTCAGAACGGATAGAGGGCGCCTGACCGCACTCCAGGCCTGGTCACAATGCGTATCGCCGCCTCTCCACGGGAGTGGCGCGCAACAATCCGCAGGCGCAGGCGGTCGTCTCGGCTTTGTTCTACGGGTTGGACCATTCGGCGACGGTGATGTCTGGGCTGGCGCCGGCGTAGGGGTCGCCGACTGTCCCCGCTGGCAGGGGCAGTGTGGCGAGGGCGGTTTCCAGCTGGCCGGGGTGGCGGGTGGGGATCACCCAGATGGGCTGGTGATAGCCGGGGCTGGACCAGTTCACTGATAGCGGCCCGCGGGCGGGCCGGATCTCGGGCACCGCGGCGTGCTCGCGCTCGACCCAGATGATGAGGGCGGCGCGCATGAACGGGACGGCCAGGTTACCCAGTGGTGTCGGTTTGCGGCCGTGGTAGGCGTGCCGGATCATTACCTTGATCGCCTCGCGGTTCCTGGTCACGCCGATTCGCTGGACGCCGTCCCACGGGCAGGAGAACACCTGGCGGTACTGGTGTGGCACGGTGGGCTTGCGGCGGGCCCGGCCTGGGTGTTTCTCGGCCCAGCGCACCCCCCCGATCCGCACCCCGCCGGTGTCGAGCCGGATCCCGGCCGGCCATGCGTACGGCAGCAACTGGCCGCGGGCCGCCCACACAGTGGCCAGCGGTATTCCGGCGAAGAGCAGCAGCAAAACCCAGATCAGCTCCAGTTTCGGCAGGGCCCCTGCGAGTACCGCGAGCGTGAGGATGGCGAGTGGCACGTACAGCCCGGCGGCCAGGAACGGCCAGCGCAGCGCGCAATGGTCCTCGGCGTAGTACGCCACCGGTGGGCCGGAGGATGATCCGGCGTGACCGGGCCTGGTCATGGCTGTCCCCTGGTCAGCATGCTGGTCAGCAGGGTGGCCAGCCCGGCCTGGTCGCAGGGGGCGGGCGGCTCTGGGTTCGCGCCTGGGCGCTGCCGGGTCACCATGTGATAGCCGTCCACGGTGGTCATGGTGACCCGGTCGCGGGTGAGTGTCTCGCCTTCGCGGTGCTGGTAGACATCCACGACCTGGGTCGCCTCCCGGCGCGGGCGCTTCCAGCGGGCCGGCCGGCTGGCATCGGCCTCCGCCCACACGGCGAGCGCATATCCCGCGTGGCGCGGTGACATGAGCGAGAACTGGTGCAGTGGGCCCAGCGGCAGCGGCTTGGTGACTGTCCGGGAGACGTACTCGCCTACTACGGCCCGCAGTGGCTGGCCGTTCTCGGCGAGCCCGTGCATCCGCGGGGTGCGTTCCGCTGACCCGTCCGCGGCCGTGCTCACGGCGACGACCGAGGGATGCTGGCGGGCGGCCACGATCATGGCCAGCGCCGCGGCCATCGGCACCCGCGCGCGCTTCTCGGGCCTGGCGTCCGGTTGGTCACCGCCGGCTGGGCGCAGCAGTTTGCGGTAGGCCAGGAAATCGAGCATCGCGGCGGTCAGCTTCGCCCGCTCCGGGCCGGCCAGCCCGGTCCACCACCGCAATTCCGACTCCGCGGCCAGCACCTGATCGGTGCCGCACAGTACCCACAGCTCAGCCGCGCTCAGGGCCGGCAGCGGCGCGGCGCCCTCGGAGTCGGCCTGGGAAAACAGCCGCTCCGCCTCGGCCACATCCCCGACACGGGGATCAGCCACCACTGGCCACCTCCTCAGGCTCTCGGCCGTCATGGGCTAGAACCAGCTGGCCACGTCGTGGGCCACGTCCGCGGCACCGTGCGCCAGATCCCGGGTCGCGTCGGCCACACCGTGGCCGATGGGCTGGGCGAGATCCTGGCGGAACCACGCCCAGTGCTGGTAGGCGTAGGCCCCCGCCAGGTACAAGCCAGTGCCGACCGCTATCCCCGCCCCTAAAGGGCCCAGGCTCAGATCCGCTACTGCCTCGACTCCCAGCAGTTGCCCAGCTGCGATACCTGTGTCGGCCCCGACGGTGAGAGCGTTCGCGCCCGCCGCGCTGCGGTCAGCTATGCCAGCGACCCCGCTTTGAGGCGGGTTGAACATGGTGGAGACGTCCCCGGCGAGGGCGATCGGCCCGCCGGCGGCCCGCCCGATCCTGGACACCAGGCCGAGCAGCTTGGTGTCGGCGACGAACTTCCCGCCGAAGGCTTCAGCGGCGTCGGCTTTGGTCCACCAGCCACGGACGGCGCTCAGCCAGTCCTCATCGCTGGCGTTCTGGCCCCACGGCAGCGCCTCGTGCAGCCACTCGGCTTCCTGCTCGGGCAGGTCTTTCATGAACTTCCCGGCCTGCTCGGCGCCCTTGCCGATGCCCCACAAGATGCCGTCCGCCCCGGCCGCCCCGAGCGCCGTGTGGATCTTCTCGATCACCCCGCGCAGCGCGCCTTCCGGGGCAAAGATCCCGTTCAGCGTCCCGGCCGCGGCCCGCACCTGCGCCGCCGCCTCATCACCCGCGGCCGTGCAGCTGGCACACGCCTGCCCGGCCTGTGCCTCAGCCTGCTGCGCGGCCTGTACCGCCGCGGGCTGGGCGCCGCTGGCCTGCGCCTGCCGCACCGCATCACCGTAGGCGCTCACCTGACGCTGGGCCAGCCGCAGGGCGCTGGCGTAACCGCGCACCGCTAAGGCGATCTGGGACAGCGGCGGGGCGGCCCGGCCGATCCCGCGGGCCAGCCCACCCGTGAATCCGGTGAAGGCGCTGGCCGCCGGCCCGGTCCAGTCCGCATCCGACCTGACCTGCGCGGTCACCGAGCGGGTCGTCCCGGCCAGATCCGTGATCTCCCTGGCCTGCCGGTCCAGGGCATCGGCCAGCCCCTCCAGGACGCCGGGATCGCCGGCGGGCATCACTACCCCGCTCACCGGGCCCCCGGCAACTGCCGGATGATGGCCTGCTCGGTACGGTCGTAGCGGGCCGCGCTCTGCTCTAAGCTCCCGGCCACATGCGCATACAGCGCACCGGCCACCACGAACGTCCCAGCGCCGGTCTCCGACGCCCCGGCCAGCGCCGATGCCAGGCCAGGCTGACCGGCCGCGCCCGCCATCTGTGCGATCGTTTCCACAACGGCTGTCGCGACCTGCTCACAGCGGCGCTGCTGGGCCGTCACCTGACCACTGCCAGCCGCCAACGTGCCCGCCCGGACAGTAAACCCTGGGGCCATCAGCTACCCCCGCTCATGTCTCTGCGTGACAAGACTGCCACCATCCGGGTGGCAGGGGCAAGGCGCCTTGTCACGGAGGCGGCATGCCCTTCGCGGCAATACCCAGCCCGGCGCCGATAGGCCAGTCATCGATATGCGGCGCAGCCGATCAGGGCGGCCGTGGTGGACTCGGAGCACACGGCCTCAAGCAAGGCCCGGGCCAGTTCCTCGCCGGCGTCCTCGGCCAGCCACCGGGCCGCGGCATCCACAACGGCGATTCTCTGAACGGCGGATATCCGCTGTTCTCGTTCGCGCAATACGGCTACCGCCGCCAGCCGGTTGCCGCGAGTGTTGATGAAGAACGCTGGGGTGCTCACCGCGCGGCACAACTGGTCACGTTGCTGGCCGTAGGCGCGCAGTGCCTGGGTGGCCGTGGGGTGCAACGGCACCTCGCGTGCTTTGCCGGGCTTGTCGGCCCGGACGGTGAGGACCCCCGCATTAAGGTCGATGTCGGCGCGATCGAGATGGCATGCCTCGCCCACCCGCATCCCGCTGACCGCCAGCAGGCCAATCAGCGTCTGGTAGTTCAGCGCCCGCAACGGGTGCTTGAGCGCGGCCGAAGCGCGCACCAAGGCGGTGATCTCCTCCGGTGTGTAGAGGTGAGGGGGGACCCGCCGGTAGCGGCAGGTCATCAGCTCGGCCGGCGGGATCTCGGTGGACGGGTCGATGGCGTGCAGATGCCGGGCGACGAGGCGCACCACCGCGATCTCGATTCGTTTGCCAGTTTGTGGGAGCATCCCGGATAAATCATCCCAACTACTATCAAACTGACTGGCGCACTGTGGTATGTGTAAGTTTAGACATGTAACCTGAATGGGGAAAAAGCCACACTGGATCCTAGAGTAGTCAAGTGCAGACTGTTGCCAAGAGCGGTCTGGGGAGATCATGGCAACCTACGGCAGTCGGCAGTCCGGGACATCCCCTGATGATGCAGCGAGTTCGAGGAATCTTCCAGGTAAATTCCTGGATTTGCTGACGGCCAACCAGAAGATCTCCTTACTCGAGCTAGGAACCATCCGTGTCTACTATCCAAGCCAGATCCTGATGCGTGAGGGTAACACCGGGGATGTGGTCATCGTTATCTTGCGTGGGCTGGCCAAGGTTGTTGTGGTATCAGAAGGAGGAAAGGAAGTCTTGCTCGGCCTCCGGGGTGACGGTGACCTGGTCGGCGAGATGGCAGTTTTAAGCAGCAGATCCAGATCGGCTACGGTAATTGCCGCCACCGAGTTGCAAGGATGCGTGATTAAAGCAGCATCATTCGTGTCCTATCTTGAACGCTCGGCCCAGGTGGCTAACCGGGTATCCGATATTATGGCCGATAAATTGAGAGCCGCGAACAGGCGGCGACTGGAGTTCAATGCGTACCCGGCCGAGGGGCGGGTGGCCCGCATCCTCGTGGAGGTCTCTTCCAGGTACGGCCATCGCGAAGGCTCGGCCTGGCGGATCGGCCCGGAGATCACCCAAGCGGACCTGGCCTCGCTGGCTTCCGCCTCCGTGCGAACCGTTGAAAAGGTGCTGCGCACCCTCGAGGGTGCCGGTCTCGTGGTGCGCCGCCGCCGGAACCTCATCGTGACGGACATGGATGCCCTGGAACTTCGTTGCAGATCTCTGCTGGCAATCCGTCCTGGGCGGGATTACTGACTCTCAGTAGGCGGCATGGTGTGAGCTACGTGCCCGACATGTACTGCGACGCCCGAGGAGATCGCTCGTGCACCATCGTTCCCGGCCTGCCCGCTGTATCAGCGTAACTACGGAAGGTTACTCAGATCGGCGGCGGCTTGGAGCCGTCCGGCACTCAAGCTGATCTGCCCGGGCCACGCAAGCAGGCGGAACCGCCCTGCAGTCGATGGCTTATCCGGGGATATTGGCCGCTTCGGCGGATGCGGGGGACTTGCTTGCCAGCGTGAGCAGAAGCAGCTCGGGTTCTCTGGCTGCACTAAGGAGGATGAGTGACGGAGTCGCTCTCGTTCGGAAGGTATCTTTTCCTGGCCCACGACGCCAGTGGCTACAGCGGACTAGACGGTGCCCGGCAGCAGCGGGCGCAGGCCGACATTCGCGGAGTGCTTGGCCGGGCGGCGGAACTGGCTGGCCTGCATCGCGACATGTGGACATGCCAGCCGCGGGGAGACGGCGAGCTAGCTGTCCTCCCGCCGTATGAGTCAGAACTGGTTCTGCTGGACGAGTACGTGCGGCACCTGACTCATCAGCTGAGAGTGCATAACGCTGACCGGCTTCCGGGCCGCCACCTCCGGCTCAGGGTGGCGATCCACCACGGAGCAGGAGTCGGCGCGGCGCTCGGGGTGGCCGGGGCCGGACCCGTGGAGGTGTGCCGCCTGCTGGATAGCCAGCAGGCGCGGGATGCTCTCGCGGCCAGTGAAGGCGATCTCGTGGTCATCGTCTCTGAGACCGTATTCCTCGTCTCGGTCGCGCCCGGTCATACCACCATCGATCCCGGCCTCTTCCGGCGGGTGTGGGTCAGCAACCACGGCTTCGAGGGATGGGCCTATCTCCACGTACCCGCGCCAGCGGCCGCGACAGACCAGGACCAGGACGGAAAGGGTCAGCCGCCGGGAGCGGGCGCCGACGAAGAAGCCGGCCATGCTCCCGGTACCGGACCGAGCAGGAAACCAGGCGCAGGATCCGGCGGCCGGTCTCGGAGTGGTCTGGATCGCAAGACCGTCAAAAACAAGGTCGACACCATAGTGGCGGACAAGGTGATCTTCGGTTTCGAGGTGCGGGACCATGACTGACACCTCGACCGGCCCGGACGCCGCACAGCAGTCCCCCTCCCGAGGGCGTGAGGCCCGGAGCGCGGGCGGATCTCAGTCGGTCGAAAACCACATCGGACGGATAAAAGTCAATACGGCATACTTCGGCTTCGGTGGCGAGCGGCTGGATGCACGCGACTCCTCCACCGGGCTCATCTCCGAAGACGCCATCAAGGAGGCTCTCACCTGTTTCGTCGAGCCTGAGAGCTTTGACGACGCATTGTCCACGCTGGTCAAGAAGTACGCCGTCATACTCGAAGGCAGTGCGGGCAGCGGGCGCCGCGCCGGGGCGCTGTCCCTGCTCGACCGCGTGGCTCCGGGGCCCGTGCAGCGCATCCAGCCCGGAGTCACCC
>JAWWPY010000601.1:0-2543 GCA_033854735.1 Streptosporangiaceae bacterium
TCACCGGCCAGACGCAAACTTCGTCGACCCCCCTGTTGCAGGGGCCCGCGATGTTGGACCCGACCCTGGACGTGGGGCGGGCGGTCACCGCCGGCCCCACGTCACGTCTCAGGCCGCCCTCGGGCCGGTCAGCTGAGCCAGGCCAGCAGCCTGGCCTCACACTCGGCTATCTCCGGGAGGCTCACGTGCTCGTTCCGGGTGTGCGCGATCTCAGGATCGCCGGGGCCGTAGTTGACGGCCGGCATCCCGAGCGCGGCGAACCTGGCCACGTCGGTCCAGCCGAGTTTGGCCCGCGGCACCCCGCCGACCACGCCCAGCAGTGACGCGGCTGCGGGATCAGCCAGCCCCGGGCGGGCACCCGCGGCCCCGTCGGTGAAGGCCACGTCCCAGCCCTCGAACACCGCGCGGACATGGTCCTGCGCTTGCTCGATGCTCCGGTCCGGGGCGAACCGGAAGTTCACCGTGACCACGCACTCGTCAGGGATCACGTTGCCCGCCACTCCCCCGCTGATATACACGGCGTTGAGCCCCTCGTGGTAGGTCAGCCCATCGACCTCGGGCTGGCGCGCCACGTAGCGGCGCAGCACGTCGAGGATCCCGGCCGCCCCGTGGATGGCGTTGCGCCCATTCCAGGACCGCGCGCTGTGCGCGCGTTCGCCGTGCGCGGTGATCTCCGCCCGGAGTGTGCCCTGGCAGCCGCCCTCAATCACCGCGCCGGTCGGCTCCAGTAGCACGGCGAAGTCCCCGGCCAGCAGTTCGGGGCAGTTCCGGGACAGCCGGAGCAGGCCATTGCGTTCTTCCTCGACCTCCTCGCAGTCGTAGAAGACATAGGTCACGTCGCGGTTCGGCTCGCTCATCAGCGCGGCCAGGCGCAGTTGGACCGCCACTCCGGACTTCATGTCACAGGAACCGCATCCGTAGAGGATGTTCCGTTGGAGATAAGAAGGGAGGTTTCCGGCGACCGGCACGGTGTCGATATGCCCAGCCAGCACCACACGTTCCGGGCGCCCGAGGCTGGTCCGGGCGATCACCGCATTGCCGTCCCGGTGCACGGCGAGGTGCGGCAGGGCCTGGACGGCGCCGGCGATGGCGTCGGCGAGCAGTTCCTCGTCGCCGCTGACCGAGGGCACGTCCACCAGGCACGCGGTGAGCGCGGCCGCGTCCTGAGCAAGATCTAGGTTCATTGACCGGAGCCTAATGCGGGCCCGTGAGCTAGGCACCGTGAGATAACTGACAGGCCACACCCTGCCGAACGGCCGTACCCAGATGGGGAGCCCATGTTCCGTGTCGACTCCGAAGTCGGGCGCCTGCGCCAGGTGATCTTGCACCGGCCCGGCCTGGAACTGAAGCGACTCACCCCGGACAACGCCGCCGAGTTGCTCTTTGACGATCTGCTCTGGGTCGCTGAGGCGCAGGCCGAGCACGACGCGTTCGCCGACGCGCTGCGCGGGCGCGGTGTGGTGGTGCATTACTACGCCAGCCTGCTGGCGCGGACCCTGGAGATCGCTGACGCCCGCGAGTACGTGCTGGACCGGGTCTTCGATCCGCGTCTGCACGGGCCGCTGGCCTGCGCGGCGCTGCGCGGTGCCCTGCAGGGGCTGGGCTCCGGTGAGCTGGCTCAGTACCTGGTCGGCGGGATCACCAAGCGCGAGATCCTGGAACTGGTGCCCGAGCCGAAGAGCATCTCGTTCCACTCGCTGGACATCGACGGGTTCGTGCTCACCCCGCTGCCCAACCTGCTTTACCAGCGCGACACCTCGTGCTGGATCTACGGCGGGGTGTCCGTCAATGCGATGGCGATGCCGGCCCGGATGCGCGAGACCGTCTACGACGAGGCCATCTACCGCTGGCATCCGATGTTCGCCAGCGGCGGGTTCGAGGTGTGGTACCAGGGCACCGAGAGCGCTCCCGCGACCATCGAGGGCGGCGACATCCTGGTCCTCGGCAACGGCGCGGTGCTGGCTGGAATGAGCGAGCGGACCACGCCGCAGGCGGTCGAGATGCTCGCGCACCGGCTGTTTTCCGCTGGAGCGGCCCGCCGCATGGTGGCCCTCGACATGCCGAAGGCCCGGACGTTCATGCACCTGGACACCGTGCTGACAATGGTGGACCACGGGGTCTTCACCAAGTACGCGGGGCTGGGCATGCTGCCCTCGTACACGGTCGAGCCGGGCGCCACCGCCCAAGAGCTCAAGGTCACCGACCATCAGCCGGAAGACATGCATGCCGCCATGGCCGCCGCGCTGGACCTGCCCAGCATCACCGTGCTGACCGCCACCCAGGACGTACGCTCCGCCCAGCGGGAGCAGTGGGACGACGGCTGCAATGTGCTGGCCGTCGAGCCGGGCGTGGTCGTCGCCTACGAGCGCAACGTGACCACCAACACGTACCTGCGGGAGAACGGCATCGAGGTGATCACCATCCGCGGCAGCGAACTGGGCCGCGGCCGGGGCGGCCCGCGGTGCATGAGCTGCCCGGTGCAGCGCGACGCGTAGGCGGGGCGGGAACACAAGCGGGGAGCAGGCACATGAACGGGGAGCAGC
>JAWWPY010000602.1:0-15160 GCA_033854735.1 Streptosporangiaceae bacterium
CTGCACACAGGGACGCGGCCCACCGGGACTCTGCCCACCGGGACTGTGCCCAGTGAGACTCTGCCCACCGGGACTGTGCCCACCGGGGCTCTGCCCATTGTCTTGTGCGGCGAGCCGGTGCTACGCCGCGCGGCCGGGCCCGTCGATCCGGCTCGCCTGCGCCGCGGCGACCTGGCGGAGCTGATCGCCGCGATGCGGGTGACGATGGAGGCCGCCCCGGGCGTGGGCCTGGCCGCACCCCAGATCGGCGAGCCACTTCAGCTGGCGATCATGGCCGACGACCCAGAGCGCTGGGGTCAGCTGACCGAGGAACAACTGGCGGCCAGGGAGCGCACCGCCCTCCCGTTCACCGTCCTCGTGAACCCCGAACTGAGCCCGGTGGACGGCTGCGGTCTGGTCAGCTTCTACGAGGGCTGTCTCAGCGTGCCGGGGCTCGCCGGGGTGGTGGCGCGGCACCGCTCAGTGCGGGTGGATGCCCTGGACGAGCATGGCGCCCCCTTCTCGACCATATTCTCCGGCTGGCCAGCCCGAATCGCCCAGCACGAGATCGACCACCTCCGCGGAATCCTGTACCTCGACCGGGTCGAGACCCGGTCGCTGACAACATTCGACAACTTCGCGGCGCACTGGGCCGGGCGGCCGCCGGGCGAGGCCGCGGCCGAACTCGGGTTCCAGCTTGAGCGCTGAGCACGGCATCCTGACCCCGGCGCTGTCCCTGACCGGCGCAGTCCCTGACCGGCGCAGTCCCTGACCGGCGCTGTCGCTGGCCATGCCGGACGACCCACCCGGTTTTACCCTGGTCTCCGCTATCCTGAGATGGCGTCCGCTACGCGAGGCCGCGGAGGACGCTCTGCCACTGCCCGGGACGTCGGAGGGCAGGCGAGGCCGTTCGAGACAGCCTCGGTGAGCCCCCCATGACTCTGCCCAGCCGCGCCATGACCTGCCCGGCCACGTCGTTCCGGCATCTGCAACGGCTGACCGACCGCGTCAGCCTGGTGGCCCGCGCCGAAGGCATCGTGCCCCGGCGCGAGCACGGATACCGCGTTGACGACGCCGCCCGCGGGCTGGTGCTGGTGTGCCGTGAGCCTGCACCGTCGGAGGAACTCGTTACCCTGGCGAGACGGTACCTGTATTTCATGGCGCAGGCCCAGGCGCCCGACGGCAGATTCCGCAACCGCCTCGGTCACGACCGTAACTGGCTCGACCAGCCTGGTACTGACGACGCCTGGGGCCGTGCCCTGTGGGGCCTGGGCACCGCTGCGGCCCGAGGCCCGACCCCAGGGATCCGGGCCGAGGCCCTGGACGGGTTCAATCTGAGCGCGCAACTGTCCTCCGAGTGGCCGCACGCCATGGCGTTCGCGGCGCTCGGCGCCGCCGAGATCCTGGATAGCTGGCCTGGGCATGAGGGCGCGCTCGGGGTACTGGACGGAGCCTGCGCCGTGATCGGTGAACCGGCCACGGACCCGGCGTGGCCGTGGCCGGCGCCACGGCTCAGTTACGCGAACGCGGCTATCGCCGAGGCCGTCATCGTGGCCGGCTGGAAACTCGGCCGTGACCCTGTCCTCCGTAGCGGCCTGCGGATGCTCGACTGGCTGCTGGCCGTCGAGACCCGCAGCGGCCACCTCTCGGTGGTGCCGGCCGGCGGATGGGGCCCTGGCGAGCCTCGTCCCGGCTTCGACCAGCAGCCGATCGAGGTCGCCGCGCTGGCCGATGCGTGCATACGCGCGGTTGCCGTCACCGGAGAGCGGAGATGGCTGTCCGGCGTGGACATGTGCGTGGGGTGGTTCCTCGGCGACAACGACGCCAGGATCCCGGTACTCGACGAGCGAACCGGCGGGGGCGCCGATGGCCTCGGCCCCACCAGCCGCAATCGCAACCAGGGGGCTGAGTCCACACTCGCGATGATCTCCGTGCTGCAGCAGGGCCAGCGCCGGTCGGCCGGACTGGCCCGCTCAGAGAGCGTCGCCTGACGGCAGCCCCGGGTCGCCGGACGGCCAGTCAGCGCCCGCGGCGGCCTCGGTAACCGGCCGAGAACGCGGCGGCGCCGCGGCCGGTGGCCTGGCTGGCGACGAGGGCCGGCGGCCTGGCTGCGAGCCGCGTCACCGGTGCGATCCGGTCGGCGGGCTCACCGGCGATCGTACGGAGCAGCGCGGAGCCGGGACGGACGGTCGCGGCCAGCGGGGCGACGCTCGCCCGGCGCATCAGCGCGCGGACGTCATCGGCCTGCCCCTGGGTTTGCAGGGTTACCACCACGCCGGCCGCACCCGCGCGGGCGGTCCGCCCCGAGCGGTGCAGGTAAGCCTTGTGCTCGGTGGGCGAGTCCGCGTGGATGACCAGGTCGATCCCGTCGACGTGGATGCCACGGGCGGCGATGTCGGTGGCCACCATGACGCGGACCTCACCAGCGGCGAACGACGCGAGGTTGCGCTCGCGGACGCTCTGCGTCAGGTTGCCATGCAGGTCGACGGTGGGGATGTGCGCCGCGGCCAGCTGACGGGCGAGCTTCTGCGCACCATGCTTGGTCCGCGTGAAGATCAGCGATCGCTTCTTACCGCCCGCCAGGACGGCGACGACGGCCGCCCGTTCCGCCGGCGTCACGGTCAGCAGGTGATGGACCAGCGCGGTCGGGGCAGCGGCCGGATCCACCGCGTGGGTCGCGGGGTTGGCCAGGAACCGGCGCACGAGGACGTCCACGGCGCTGTCCAGGGTGGCGGAGAACAGCATCCGCTGGCCCTCCGGCGGGGTGGCCGCGAGCAGCCGGCTCACGATGGGGAGGAAACCGAGGTCGGCCATGTGGTCGGCCTCGTCGATCACGCTGATCTCGACATCACCGAGGTGGCAATGGCCTTGCTCGATGAGGTCGGCCAGGCGGCCGGGACAGGCGACGACGATGTCGGCACGGGCGCGCAGCGCGGCCACCTGCGGATGCTGCGAGGTGCCGCCGAAGATCGTCGCGACGGTCAGGTCCATCGCCTGGGCCAGCGGCACCAGGACGGCCTGAACCTGGCTGGCCAGTTCACGGGTGGGCACCAGGACAAGGCCGCGGGGACGGCAGGCGCTCGTGTACCCGTCGGTGAGCCTGGCGGCCAGCGGGATCGCGAACCCGAGCGTCTTGCCCGAGCCGGTGCGCCCGCGGCCGAGGATGTCACGGCCGGCCAGCGCATCGGGCAGCACAGCCGCCTGGATCGGGAACGGCGCGGTGATGCCCGCACCGGCGAGCGCGGCCACGATCGGGTCCGGCACGCCGAGGTCGGCGAAGGTGAGGTCGAGCTCAGGGATCTCCGGGATCTGGGCGGGCCCTGCGACCGGGGAAATCTGCGGGACCGCGGGGGCCGGGGAAGTCGCCGGCCGGCCGGGGCGGCTCCGGCGCCTGCGTCGCGGCGCGGCGGAGCCGTTGCTAGCTGCGGCGGGTGTTCCCACGGGCAGGCTAGTACTGGGCAGAACTGTCACTGATAGGTGTCCTTTGGACTTTGTTGGCCGCATGTCGAGGGCCGCCACGTCCGTGGAAACCTGTGCGCTCGCTGCGCAATGTACGACCGGCGCGCCCTGATGGCGCTGCCTCTCTGCTTCTTTAGTGTACTGCATGGCCGGTTGGGGCCTCTGGTGCCCGGGGATCGGGTGGACCAGCCCGGGTGCGTACCGCCAGAGCAGGTAGGCCACGCCGCCGAGCGGGATAGGGGGCAGGTAGGTAACGGCCCGGTACAGCAGCACGGCCCCGGTGACCTGCGCGCTTACCTGGTGATCCGCACCAGCGGCCATGATGCCGACCAGGCCGAGCTCGACGACGCCAAGACCGCCGGGAGTGATGGGCAGGACGGTCAGCAGCCGGACGAAGGCGTAGGCCGCCAGCGAGATCTGCCAGGACACCTGGGCCTGCGACAGGCCGACTCCACGCAGGCACGCCAGCAGGACCAGCCACAGGGTCAGCTGGCTGGCCGCGGTGGTGACGCTGATCCGCCAGCCGCGCGCGGCGAGCAGGCCGACCGCGCGATCCCGGAAGCCCCGCAGCCAGTCAGGGGCATCCCGCGGTGGCGGCCGCCGCACCAGGCGGCTCGCGATGGTGCGGATGCAGAGCAGCCCCTGTTCCACGCGGAGCGCCAGGGACTCACTGCGCAGGACGAGGCCCAGGCCGACCACCATCATGGCGAGCAGGGCCACGCCGGCCACTGCCGACATGAGCAGGACGCGGTCTGGCCGTCCGTCCGTCAGCAGCAACAGCAGGGCGAGAACCGGCAGGCCCAGCCGGGCGAAGATGTTCCAGATTCCCGACACCAGGGTGTAGAGCACGTATTCGGCGGTCCCGACGTCCCAGCTGGACAGCATCACCCAGCTGACCCCGAGCGCGACGGCACCGCCCGCGGGCAGGCTGTTCGCGACCGCGGTGGAGCCCAGGTTCACCACGGCGGCCTGGCGCAGCCGGATGGATGGCAGCACGGCACAGATGGCGAACCAGGACGAGACCATGCTGACGACCGCCGCAGCGGCGATAAGCAGCGCCTGAATCGGTGTCATCGCGTGCATGCTGGCCCACACGCTGCGATATGACGCGAAATGCGGTATGGCGAACCAGAACGTGGCCACGACGAGGACAGCCGCTATGAGGGCACGGGCGATCCTGTGCCCCAGGCGCTTGCCCTTCACCGCCCGGACGTCTGGCTCCGCCCGGAGCGGGGGGTCATCGATGAGCTGGATGGCCAGTCCGGCCGGAGACCAGGTGATAGGCCAGCAGCAGCACAACAGCGCCGACGACCGCAGTGATCCAGGTGGAGAGGTTGAAGAAGCCCTGCAGGGAATGGATGTGGAACAGCTTGGCGGCGAGCCAGCCGCCCGCCAGCGCACCGACGATGCCGATCACGCAGGTGACGACGATGCCCTGTGATCTCCGGCCGGGGATTAGCATGTTGGCCAGCAGGCCTGCACCCAGGCCCAGAACGATCCAAGCGATGATACCCATAACCGACTCCTCAGTCAGTGCTGACTCAGTGCTGACTCAGTCAGTGCTGAATTAAACGAAGCTGAATTCGACGCGCGCCCGGGGTAGCCGGTCCTGCATGGGTACCTGAATCCTCAGAAAAGCAAAAGCTCCGAAGGCCCCGCCGCTTCCTGTCATTTGGGGGGCCATTTGGCCAGCCCATCTGAACGGGTCGCAGCTGCCGGGGTCCGGAGCAACACTTTTACTTTACCCCAGGGAATTTCCCGTGTCCACGGATCCGCTCAACCCGGGCGCCCGGTCAGTAGGTGGCGCGGCCGCCGCTGATGTCGTACACCGCCCCTGTGGAGAAGCTGCACTTGTCCGAGGCCAGCCAGGCGACCAGTTCAGCGACCTCGGCGGGACGGCCCACCCGGCGCATCGGGATCAGGCTGGTGATGTGCGCGAGCACCTCGGGTGCCGTGGCGTCGTTCATGGGCGTCGCGATGACCGCGGGCGCCACCGCGTTGACCAGGACGCCGGTGGTGGCGAGTTCCTTGCCCAGGGACTTGGTGAGGCCGATCACTGCGGCCTTGGACGCGGAGTAGGCGGACAAATTCGGATTGCCATCCTTACCGGCCATGCTGGCGAAATTCACGATGCGGCCCCAGCCCTTTTCCCGCATTCCGCCTACGAAGGCGCGGCACAGGTTGAATGTGCCGGTCACATTCACGGCGAAGGTCGCGGCCCACTCCTCGGCGGTGGTTTCCCACAGCGGCTTATTCGGGCCGACAATCCCGGCGCTATTGATCAGGATGTCGACCGCGCCGATGCGCTCGGCGGCGGCGGCAACGGCGGCCGGGTCACTGACGTCGAGGAGGATGTCGGCCCCCGGCGCGATGTCCAGCGTGATGACCTCGATCGCGTCGCGGGTGAGACGCTCCGCGCAGGCCAGGCCCAGCCCGCTGGAGCCTCCGGTGATAGCCGCTGTTCGTGTCATCTCAGCCATCCTTCCAGCCAGAACTAGAGTCTGGCATGTGAACCATGAGGCACGCGGCATCGCGGCATGAGAGCCTTCGTGATCACCGGACCGCGTGAGTCCGGGGTGCAGGACGTCGCGCCGCCGACGGCCGGGCCTGGCCAGGTCGTCGTGGATGTCGAACGCGCGGGGGTGTGCGGGACCGATGTCGAGTTCTTCACCGGCGAGATGACCTACCTGGGCGACGGGCAGGCCCGGTTCCCCGTGCGGATCGGCCACGAGTGGTGCGGCACCGTGTCCGCCGTCGGCGCCGGCGTCGACCCGGCCTGGCTGGGACGCCGCACCACCGGCGACACCATGCTGGGCTGCGGCCGGTGTCACCGCTGCCTGACCGGCCGGCAGCATGTGTGCCACGACCGCTTCGAGATCGGGGTCCGTCGTGGCTGGCCAGGCGCCCTGGCGGAACAGATGCCGGTTCCGGTCACCGCCCTGCACCCACTGCCCGACTCGGTGGACCAGGTGGCCGGCGCCCTGGTCGAGCCGGGGGGTAGCGCGCTGCGGGCCGTCCAGGCCGCCGGCCTCGCATCCGGCGACCGGGTCCTGGTGCTGGGTCCCGGCACGATCGGCCTGCTCGTCTCGCTGTTCGCGCTGTCGGCCGGCGCGGAGGTACACCTCCTGGGTCTCTCCGCGCAGTCGATGGAGTTCGGCCGCACGCTCGGAGTACACGGCACGTGGACGGCCAGCGAACGGCCGGACCTGGCCTTCGACGCGGTCATCGACTGCTCGACCGCGTCATCGCTGCCGGGAGTAGCCATCGATATCGTTGAGGCGGGAAAGCGGGTTGTCTATATCGGGCTGGCCAGCACCCCGAGCCTCGTGGACACGCGCACGATGGTGCTCAAGGACATCACAGCCGTCGGCATCCTGAGTGCGTCGCCCGGCCTGGCCGCCACGATCGAGGCTTACGCGTCGGGTTCGGTGGACCCCACGCCGCTGGTGTGCGCTACCGTCGGCCTGGCCGAGGTGGCCGACGTCCTGGCCGGATGGCGGCCGGACGGCGCGGGCCCGGGCCCCAAGGTTCACGTGGACCCCCGGCGGTGACGGGTTCCCGGGGGTGGCTGCGGAGCTGGCCGGTGGCGCGCGGGCTGCTGCCCCTGCGACGGTCCCAGGTCACCGGGGACGTGCTGGCCGGCATCACGCTGGCGGCCCTGGGTATCCCCGAGGTTCTCGGGTACGCGAAGATCGCTGGGATGCCGGTCGTCACCGGCCTGTACACGTTGCTCCTGCCGATGGCCGCCTTCGCCGTTCTCGGCGCATCACGCCACCTGGTCGTCGGCGCGGACTCCGCCACCGCAGCCATCCTCGCCGCCGCCCTGACCGGGCTGGCGGCCGCCGGATCAGCGAAATACGTGCACCTGGCCGGGCTCGCCGCGCTGCTCACCGGCGGACTGCTGCTGCTCGCCCGGCTGGCCCGGCTCGGGTTCCTGGCGAATTTCCTGTCCCGCACCGTCCTGCTCGGTTTCCTCACCGGTGTCGGCATCCAGGTGGCCGCCGGGCAGCTCCCGGACGTGCTCGGGGTCAAGGCCACAGGCACGGACACGCTGAGCAAACTCGCGGACACCCTGAGCAAGCTGCCCCGCGCGCACTGGGAAACCGTGGTCGTCTCGATCGCGGTCATCGCCGTCACCCTTACCGCCCGCAAGTTCACCCGCCGCGTTCCCGGCGCGCTCATCGCCGTGGTGGGCGCGATCATCGTGAGCCGGACCGCGGATCTGGCCGGGCATGGCGTGGCCGTGCTCGGCGCCGTGCCGCAGGGGCTACCGCACCTGGGGCCGCCCACCCTCAGCTGGCATGCCGCCAGGATCCTGCTCGGCGCCTCGGCGTCGATGTTCGTCGTCATCCTGGCCCAGAGCGCGGCGACCTCACGCGCCTACGCGGTAAAACACGAGGATCCGTTCAGCGCGGACACCGACCTGGTCGGCCTGGGGGCCGCCAACATCGCTGCCGCGTTCTCCGGCGCCTTCGTCGTCAACGGCAGCCCGACCAAGACCCAGATGGTGGACAGCGCGGGCGGCCGCAGCCAGCTGGCCCAGCTCACCACCAGCGCGGTCGTGCTCGTCGTCCTTCTCCTGCTCACCGGGCCCCTGGCCTACCTGCCGATCGCCGCCCTGGCCGCGGTGGTGTTCCTGATCGCCGCCGAGCTCATCGACATCAGGGGGATGCGGCGGATCCTGTCCGTCCGCCGGCACGAGTTCGCCATCGCCGTACTGACCGCGGTCGCGGTCGTGGTGATCGGCGTCCAGAACGGCATCGCGCTGGCCGTCATCGCCTCCGTCATCGACCACTTGCGGCACAGTTACCACCCCCGCAACAGCGTGCTGGTGAAGTCGCCCACCGGGCACTGGCAGGCCGTCCCGGTGCTGCCCGGCGCGCGGACCGAGCCAGGACTGGTGGTCTACCGGTTCGGCACCAGCCTCTACTACGCCAACGCATCCCGGCTTCTGGAGGATCTGACCGCCCTCGTCCGGCCGGGCCGCCCGATCCGGTGGTTCGTTCTTGACTGCGCGGCCATCGGCGACGTGGACTACACGGCGTCCACGCTCCTGGTCCAGGCCGTCCGGGGTCTCCATGAACGGCACATCCACTTCGTGGTCGCCAATGTCCTCGGCCCGGTGCACAAGCAACTCGACCGCTACGGCATCAGCGCGGTCATGGGCGCCGATGCTTACTACGACACCCCGGGTGAGGCACTGGAAGCCTTCGAGGCCACCGGCCCCGGCTGAGAATCCGGCCGCGTCCAGCCCGGCTGCCCGGCGCCGGGCAGGCCACCGTAGAGCTGGGGCATGCGGTCGGCGAAAACGTCGTTGCGCTCGCTGGTCCGCTTGTCGTTGGCGGCGCCGAGGTGGCAGACCGCCATCAGGATGCGCTCCTCGTCGCCCGGCACCGGGCCAGCCAGCGGCCAGCCGTCCGGGTCGATGATGGCCGAGCCGCCGACCCAGTCCACGCCGCGCTCGTGGCCAACGCGGTCGCAGGCCGCAATGAACATCCGGTTGATCGCCGCGGACGCCTGCACCCGCACGACCTCCATCGGCCGCTCGCCGTCCGGACGGGGGAACAGCGGCCAGTTCGTCGGGGCGCACAGCAGCTGCGCCCCGGCCAGAGCGGGCAGCCGGACCCACTCGGGGAACTCCAGGTCGTAGCAGATCATCACGGCCAGCCGGGCCCCGCCGACCGGCACGACCGGCGGCGGCTGCGAACCGGGCGTGAACACCAGCTTCTCGGTGTCCCAGAGGTGGACTTTCCGATAGGCGGCGAGGATGCCCGGGCCGGCCACGACGACAGCGGTGTTGTACAGGGCGCCGTCATCGCCGAGCTCGCAGATGCCGCCGATCAGCGTGATGCCGAGGCGGCCGGCCAGGGCCACCCACTGCGCGGCGGTCGGGCCGTTCACCGGCTCGGCCAGCGTGCGCGCTTCGGCCAGGTCGCGGAAGACATAGCCGCTGCTGGCCAGTTCGGGCAGGACCACGATGCGCGCGCCTTGGCCGGCCGCCCGCGCCGCCACATCCAGGCAGGCCGCCCGGTTCGCCGTCAGCTCGCCCACCCGGGGCGCAATCTGACAGCAGGCCACGGTCACCCCCGCCGTCGGCGACTCGACCATGCCACCCCCCTCTGACCAACAATGGCCGCACTGGATAACACCGGGAAAGCATATCCAGAGCAACCGAATTGTAATTCCAATGCCCTTACGTTATTTTTCTTTTTGTGATATGATAAACATGTTGATTGGTATTGTCCACTGCGTGAATACCAACGAAGAGCCGAGCCAGACTGCACTCACCGCAGCCGCCGCGCGCGCCGCCCACCTGATCGTCGATGATGAACCGCGGATCTTCGCGGACGTGCTGGCGTCGGCGATGCTGGGAGATCAGGCCGAGGAGTTCCTCAGTTATCACCGAGCCCACGGCACGCACCTGGTCCTGCGGTCGGCGCGGGCCCAGGCCACCTGCCGCAGCCGCTATACCGAGGACCGCCTCGCCGACTGCGTGCGCCGGGGCATCACGCAGTATGTGATCCTGGGCGCCGGCCTCGACTCATTCGCCTACCGCTGCGACCTGGCCAGCCAGGTCCAGGTGTTCGAGGTGGATCATCCGGCGACCCAGCAGTGGAAGCGGCAGCTGCTGTCCGCCGCGCGGATTCCCGCACCTGACCGCCTCGCCTTCGTACCCATCGACTTCGAGAACGACTCACTGGCCGGCCAGCTCGCCCGGGGCGGATTCGATCCCGCCCAGCCCGCGCTGGTCAGCTGGCTCGGCGTCACCATGTACCTCAGCCGGGCGGCCATCGGCCAGACCCTGGCGGTCATCGGGCGTTTCGCGCCGGGCACCGAGATCATCACCGACCACATGCTGCCCGCAGGCCTGCGCGACGAGGACGGCGACAGCTACGTCGAACAGGTCGCCCCGGTAGCCGCCCAGCACGGCGAGCCCTGGCTGACGTTCCTGTCCCCCAGCGACATGTCCGGCCTCCTGGCGGAGCACGGCTTCGGGTCCATCAGGCATGTCCGCCAGCGCGACACGGTCGACGCCGCGACGTGGAACCGCTCCGACTCGCTGCGCCCCAGCAACCTGTCCTACCTCGCCCACGCGACCATCGCCTGACTCCTGGCACGTTCGTGCATACTGGCTCGGCCGTCGAGCCCCACATGGGCTCACTGTTCACTGAAATGCACGACCGTGCATCTCAAGTCCTAGGGCATCGGATCAGCCCGCCGTCGGTGGCTGCTGGGTCTTGCGGGCTGCCGGGCAGGTGTCAGGCGTGGTCATTCCCTCTGGATGGCTGCGGTGGTGTTGGCGGGGCGGCGGGGTTCCAGTCGAGCCTGGCCCATACGGTCCATCCGGTTGACGCGTCGCCGTCTATACCCGAGTCGGCGGCGAGTTCGCGGACGATGTCCAGGCCGTGCGGGCGGCCGTCGTGGTGCGGGTGCTCGTTCCAGGGGCCACCGTTGTCCGTTACCTCGATCCACGCGTAGTCGTTTTCGTGCAGTTCGGCGTGGACAGTGAACGTACCGCCTGCCTTCGCGGAGTTGCTATAGAGGACGCTGTTCGCGGCTAGTTCGCTCAGGCAGAGGATGGCGTCATCGGCTGCTGGGCAGCCATCCAGGGCGGCGCTGAGGAATTTACGGGCCTCGCGTACCTGGTCGCCGCGTGCGGGGAACACGCGCGTCTGCGTGCGCGGCGGCACGGCAACGGCGGTAATGGCTCCTCTGGTTCCGGCAGGCGACAATGGCTCTCGTGAAGCGCGGGCATTGCTGGGCGGGCCAGTTCGGGGAAGGACCGTAAGGTCGCGTCGGCTGATCATGTCGAAAGGTGAAGTTCTTCTTGCTCGCGGATCTGACCTGTTAGCTCGTCTGGGTTGCCGGCGCGGAGGAATGGGACACATCCGGCGGTGAGGGTATTGGCGCTTAGCGGTTCCCGGCGGGTGGCCCACCAGTGGCCGGTATCGCTAAGCCATATGCGCCAGCGCCCGTCGACGGCGGCTTCGAGTAATGCAGCCGTGTGGCCGTGGCTGGTGTCTGTGTTGTTCATGGGGCCTTCCGGTTGCGTGTTCTGGTTCTTGTGAGGGAGCATGAATGCGGAGAGTGGCCGCGAGATTTCAGATCGTTTGAAACATCCCAGGTCAGGGGTTACATGGCTGATGGAGGCCGGATCGGCGCGCGAGTCGCTGCGATCCGGAAGATGCGGGGCTGGACGGGCCGGGAGCTGGCGCGGCGGGCCAGCGTGTCCTACAGCCTCCTGACGAAGGTGGAGTCAGGGGCTGTTCCGCCGAGCGCGTCGTTCATCGGCGCGGTGGCGCGGGCGCTGAGGGTGGACGTGCCGAGGATCACCGGCCAGCCGTACGAGGAACCGGGCGGCCGGTATGCGGCGCTGCAGGCAATGATCGGGCCCTTGCGCCGCGCTCTGCTGGCCTATGACCTGCCGCCAGCCCTGGATGCTCCGGTGCGCCCGGTTCCTGAGCTGGAATCTGATGTCCGGGCCATGTCGCTGCTCGGGCGTCAGGCTCGGTACATCCAGCTTGGCCAGAGCCTTCCGGCGCTGCTCCAGGAGCTGCAGGTGGCGATCATCGAGGCCGGGGAGGCGGAGCGGCCGGCGCTGTACGCGCTGCTAGCGGAAGCGTACGGCGGGGGTTCCGGGATTGCCCACCAGCTGGGATACCTGGACTTGCGCGGGATGGTCCTGGACCGTATCGAGTGGGCGTCCAGCCAGTGCGGTGATCCGCTGCGGATCGCCCGGACGCAGTGGTCGCGGGGCGTCTCACTGCTGGGGGCGGCCGCATATGAGCAGGGTCTTGCGCTGATGGAGCGCACCCGGGGGGAGCTGGGCGAGGATGTGGGCCGGATGGGTGAGGCGGCGCGCAGCGTCTACGGCAGCTTGCACTTGCGCTCGGCGGTGCTGGCGGCCCGCGCGGGACAGCGCGGGACAGCCGATATGCACCTGACCGAGGCACGCGGCATAGGCGCAGGCGTGCGCCAGGGAGCCAACCACTATGGGCTGGAGTTCGACTCCGCCAACGTCGGTCTTCATGGAGTGTCGGCCGCGATCGAACTGGCTGACGGCACTCTGGCGGTAACCCGCGCTGAGCAATTTGAGCGCGCGGGGTACCTGAGGGCTCTGCCGCCTGCGCGCGCTGGCCACTACCGGATCGAACTGGCGCGCGGGTGGCTGTATCACGGCGACCGCCAGCGCGCCCTGGCCGCGTTGAGAGCGGGTCGCCGCGTGGCTCCGCAGCTCGTCCGCATCCACCCGATGGTCCGCGAGACGGTGCGGGCCATCGCGCACGGGGAGCCGCGCCCAAATGAGGATCTGCGATCCTTCACGGCCTGGCTGGGGATCGAATCGTAACGAAGGATCAAGCGGTAGCGCCGTCCTAGTGAAGTGCGTGAGGTTCGATCGAGCCGCTGCTCTACCGGCGCGGTCACGCGACCGTGCTGCATCCGCCGACGCTCCGGCCCGAATAGGGAAGGTCCGATGTCCATTTCGCTGCGCAGCCGATTCCGGAGATGCCTGCTGGGTGGCGCGGTAGGCGATGCCCTCGGCGCCGGGATCGAGTTCCTCTCCCTGGCCGAGTCAGGGCCGCTTGGCCAGGGCCTCAGCCAGCGTGCCCGCAGCCGTTACCCTGCCGCGTAGCGCGCTCGATGGCCCATCGCAAGGATCTGAGACAAGGAGGGCAGGCTCATGCGCTGGAGACACAAAGACAGCAAAGGCGGGAAGAGCGGGCCGCATGACCGCGGCGCCGACGTGTACGCGGGATTGCGGGAGCAGATCCTGCGGCTGGACCCGGCCACGGCTGGAATGAGCCAGCGGCCTGGTGGCGCCATCGTCTGGGGCGCCCTGATGGAGATGGGCTATCCCAACGGCGTAGCCACGATAGTCGCCCTCGCGGACGGCACCACCAGCATGTACACAAGCTCGGGGGGTGGGATCATCGGTGGCGGCGGCCACCGGGCAGTGGTCACCGCGACCCACGCCTTCCTGGAAAGCGTGGCTGACCACCTCGGCGAGCTGCGCCCCGATCCCGGCGAGGCCCTCCCCGCGCCTGGTCAGGTCATCATCCGCGCGCTGACTTACTCGGGGCGCCTCTCAGGTCAGGCACCCGAGGACGACCTCGGTAACCGGCGGCACTCGTTGGCGCCCGTGTTCTACGCGGGCCAGGAAGTGATCACGCAGCTGAGACTGATCGACGAAGCCCGAACTGCTGGCCGCTAGGTCATCTGCCATGCCAGCCTGGGAGAACCGGCCGACGGTGGTCACACCGACGACCGGATCCCGGGGAGGCCAGACAGTGATCATTGACGCGCACAGCCACATTCTCAGCCTGGCCGCGGATCCTGGGTTCACGGTGGACTACGGCCGGGAAGGGTCGCTGTGCATCTACCGGAGCATGGGCCAGCTGCCGTCCCACCGGATGCCAACCGAGGCCGAGTGGGAGGCCAGCGGGCTGGCCAGGAGCGGCTGGCCGCTGATCGGCCCCCGCGAATCGCTGGGCGACCATCCGGGCTTTGACAAGATCGTGGTCCTGGCGGTCTCGCCGCAGTATCTCGACGGGCACCTGATCGGCACGGTAGACACTGACGGCATCCTCGGGGTCGACGGCCCACCCGACCCGGAGAAGTGCAACGACTACATCGCGGCGGTCGTCCGGGCGGATCCGGAGCACTTCATCGGATTCGCGTCGGTCAACCCCGCCTTCAAGGGACCGGCCGCCGCGGTGGCCGAGCTGGGGCGCGGCGTCCGCGAACTGGGCCTGACCGGGCTGAAGCTCTACCCGATGTACCAGCACTGGGCGGCCAACGACCGCGACCTGGCCTTCCCCATCTACCGCAAGGCCACCGAGCTCGGTATCCCCGTGATGATCCACCAGGCCGGGTCGACCCGGATCGACGCCAAGCTGGAACTCGGCCGGCCTGCGCTGCTCGACGACATCGGGCGGGAATTCCGGGACCTGACGGTCATCATCGCGCACTGCGGGCTGCCCTGGGTGGACGAGGCGCTGTTCCTGCTCACCAAGCACCCGCACTTCTACGCGGAACTGTCGTACCTGATCGCGACGCTGACCCGGCGCGATCTCTTCCTGTTCCTGCACCGCTGCGAACCGGCGTTCGTGCCGCTCGAGAAGATCTTCTTCGGCACCGACTACCCCGGTTTCCTCTACGACCCGGTGAAGCTCCGCGAAAAGCTGATGACCGTCAACGAGGAGGCCGCCGCCATGAGCCTGCCGCCGATACCTGAGCGGAAGCTGGACGGCATCATGGGCGCCCACTTCGCCGCCGTCCTCGGTCTCACCGACCCCTGACCCCGCTACCCCTTCCCCGCTACCCCCGCCCCGGGCTCGCAGAAGGCACTTTCCACGCGCTATGACCAAAATCCCGTCCGATTCGCCCGAAATGTGGGCACCGAACGCGTGGTAAGACCTCCATGGCTGGATACGGCGCCCGCGATGGATGGAAATCGGTCGGCCGATTCCCGTATCAGCCGGGCTGGGGGTATCCGGGCGCGGTGGGTGACCCGGCGCCGTGCTCCGCCTAGGTCTTTATGATCACGCCCCCACCCCAGCCAGTCCCGGCAGGAACACGCGACTCCCGCGCTTCCCCCCTATTACTACGGAAAGTTTTTGGGATATGCGGCCAAGAGCTTTCCGCGATCATGGAACTGGAGGACGCGGCTGGCGGGCCGAGGGCGGGTTCCTCGGGTTGTAGATGTAGGCGGGGTCGATGG